>NZ_JBQQCF010000034.1:0-60181 GCF_052245755.1 Mycobacterium sp. 4D054 | reverse complement strand
AGCAAATCACGCGCCGTCAACGACACCCCGACCGAACAGGAGGCCACCCCCGCGGCACTGACCGCCTGAACCATTAACTCGAAGAATCACACGACAGGCGTCGTACACCACGCCCCTGGACTTGACCCCGCAGACGTGGCAGCGACTCGCCGACACCGTCGACCTGATCGTCGACCCGGCCGCGTTGGTCAACCACGTGCTCCCCTACAGCCAGCTGTTCGGTCCCAATGTGGTCGGCACGGCCGAACTGCTCCGCATCGCACTGACGACGAGGTTGAAGCCGTTCGTCTACGTGTCGACGATCGGCGTCGGCGCCGGTGTCGAGCCTGCAGAGTTCACCGAAGTCGGCGACGTCCGCCAGATCAGCGCGACCCGCAGGGTGGACGACAGCTACGCCAACGGCTACGGCAACAGCAAGTGGGCCGGCGAGGTCCTGCTGCGGGAGGCGCATGACCTGTGCGGTCTTCCGGTGTCGGTGTTCCGGTGCGACATGATCCTGGCCGACACCACCTACACCGGACAGCTGAACCTGCCCGACATGTTCACCCGGCTGATGCTCTCGCTGATCGCCACCGGTGTGGCGCCGGACTCGTTCTACGAACTCGACGCTGACGGCCGCCGGCCGAGGGCCCACTATGACGGTCTGCCGGTGGAGTTCATCGCCGAGGCGATCTCGACGCTCGGCGCCCAGGCCGTCTCCGGGTTCGAGACCTATCACGTGATGAACCCGTACGACGACGGGATCGGTCTCGACGAGTTCGTCGACTGGCTCATCGACGCCGGCCACCCGGTCCGCCGGATCGGTGGCTACGACACCTGGCTGCAACGTTTCACCACCGCGCTGCACGGGCTACCGGACCGACTGCAGCAGGCGTCGTTGCTGCCTCTGCTGCACAACTATCAGCGGCCCGACGCTGCGGTGCGCGGTTCGATCGCACCGACCGACAGGTTCCGTGCGGCCGTTCAGGACGCGAAAATCGGTCCGGACAAGGATATTCCGCACGTGACGCCGCAGATCATCGTCAAGTACGCGACTGATCTACGGCGCCTCGGCCTGCTCTAGTTGACCGCCAGCTTGTCGCTGGCCTTGGTGCGGCGACGCCCGAACAGCCGGTGCCGCTTGCGGTCGCGTTCCACTGGCGCGGTCACCGCATCAGGCCGGTCGGACCGATTCCACCCTGCGGTGGCCTCCGGGGTCGCGTCGGTGACGGCGTGCGGTTCGGCCGCCGGGACGCGGGCATCGCGGTAGGCGATGTCGCGAGCGCTGCGCACCGACAACCGCCCTACGGCCATCGCGGCGAGGAACACGATCAGCGCGCCCAGCCCGGAGAAGTAGGTCAGCTCGAGCCAGACCTGCTTGGTCTCGTTCGCGGCCACCGGCTGCCCGGCCCCGCCCAGTCCCAGCGGTCCCGCCACGGCGCGTCCGACGACGAACCAGGCGCCGGCGGCCACGGCCAGCCACGCGCCGAGCATCGCGGTGGCACGGTTACGGGACACCAGCAGCAGCAGACCGCCCAACACGGCGACCGCACCGGGCAGCACTTCCAGCCACCCACGGCCTGCGGTCCACGTCCACGCCCGGTCCGGGGTGAACGCGAAATCGAAGAGCGGGCCGATGAAAGGTACCAGCGCGCCCCATATGCCCAGCGCGATGATCAGCAGGCCGCTGACCGCGCCGCGGCTCCGGGGAATGTGCATCCTGCTCTCACGGACCCGATTGGTTGAGTCGACCATGATTCCTCCTGAAGGTGATGCCAGCGGGTACCCGCAGCCGCCGGGCGATAACCCGAGGGTCGCGTGGAAGGCAGCCCGGGTTGCCAGAACCGCACCCGTGCGCTCCGTCGGCGGGACTCACTAACATCGGCGGCGTGGGTCGCATACGCCAGTGGTGGGGACAACCCGACCATTACCACTGGTTGTCGGGGTACCTCGGCTCCCGCGACCTGCGCGGGTTCACCCGCATGATGATGGGGCTGATCGTCGTGGTGCTCGGCGTCGTCCCGGCTCTGATGTTGCTCAGCCCGTCGGGTCCGGACACGAATCTCGGCCGCGGGGTCAGCCTCGCGGTCGTGACGCTCTGCGCGCTGATGGCAGCCGTCTGGTTCAGACACTGGCCGTCGAGGCGCGAATCCCTGATCTTCGCGGTGCTGTCCGACCTGAGCATCGCCGCCGTGGTGCTGGTCTGGCCGGACCCGCTGACCGGGCTGCTCGGGTGCATCTCGTTCGCCGCGCTGGCGGGTTATGTGGCGTTCTTCCACTCCAGCCATTATCTGGTGATGGTGCTCGCGACGGCGGCGGCCGTCGCGCTGCGCTGCACTCTCGAGATCACCGCCCGCGGCGACGGTTACCTCGCCACCGTGGCCTTCCTGATGATCGCGGTCGGGGTGCTGGCCGTTCCGTTCTCGGCGCAGGTGCTGGTCCATTTGCTCGGCGACGATGCGCTGCAATCCCACACCGACGCGCTGACCGGTCTGCGCAACCGCCGGGGGTTCTACCGGTCGGTGCGGGAACTCATCAATTCCGCACCGGCGCAAGGCCTTCCGCACCTGACTGTCGCGATGGTCGATCTGGACCGCTTCAAACAGGTCAACGACACCCGCGGCCACGCGACCGGGGACCGGCTTCTGGTCGCCGTCGCCACGAGCCTGCGCCAGGCCGTCAGTGGACAGGCGGTCGTCGCGCGGGTCGGTGGCGAGGAGTTCCTGGTCGCCGAAGCAACCCGCGACGACGACGCCGACGCGCTGGGCGAACGGCTCCGCAGTGCGATCGTGGCGGCCCCGTGGGGTGTCACCGCCAGCATCGGGGTGGTCTGCACGCAGATGGACGGCGACACCGGCACCCGGGAAATCCTGGGTGAGCTCATCGAGGCCGCCGACACCGCGATGTACGAGGCCAAGCGGTCCGGCGGAAATCAGTACCGCCGGGCGGGGCGGTCAGCGGCCTGAGCGACGCACCCGTTCGACGACGTCGACGATCGCGCGGGCGAGGACCTTCGGCTGGTAGAGCATCACGTTGTGGCCGCTTCCCGGCACCAGCACGTTGCTGGTTCCCAGCGCGGCGGCGAGCAGGTCGTTGGCGCGGTGGATCTGCGCCTGCGTGTAGTTGTCGGCGGTGAGCCGGCTCGGCGGCGGGAATCTGTCGGCGCTGAGCACACTGGCGGGCACCCTCGGCAGCGGCGGCGCCGCGGCGACCGCCGCGAACGCCCTCTCAAACCAGACGCTTTCGCCCGGCGCTCGGCCCTCCCGGCCGCTGGCGTAGAACGCGGCGTTCTGCGCCGGCGTCCCGATACCGGGCAGAAACTCCGAGGTGGGTTCGACGAACACCAGGCCGGAGATCAACTCGGGGTGTTGTCGGGCGAGCAGGTCGAGGATCAGACCGCCGTAGGAGTGAGCCACGAAGACAAGCGGCGCGGTCAGCTTGGCGGCCGCGATCAGCGCCAGGATGTCGTCGACGTCCTGCTGCATGTCGTGCGGTTGGGGTACCGACGTCGATCGCTGGTCTCCGTCGGGGCGGGTATCGGGCCGGTCATAGACGCACACGTGGGTGGCCTTGGCGACCGTCGGCTGGGCTGCGTCGCGACTCGGCACCGGATCGGCGATCTCGACATCGTCGTAGGGCGTGGACCAGACCGGGTCCCCCGGCGGGATCAGATAATTCCAGGCCTCGGCGTAGCTGCCCATGCCGGGAATGACGAAAACCGTTGGGGCGCCGGAGCCCTGGCAGTTGAGGAACAGAGTGCGCCCGCCACCGATGTCGACGGCGCCGGGAACGGCCGGGGATGGTTGGGCCGCGCTGGTTGCGCACGCCGACACCGCGACGAGCACCGCCGCGAGCGCGCCGCACCGACGCCACCTCACGCCGGCGACAGTACGCGCGGCGGGGGCGTCGCGAGCAGGATTGCCGGGCGTCAGTCGAACAGGCCGGCCTGGCCCAGTCCCACGGCACCGGCGGGCGGTGTCATCCCGAGATGCGTCCACGCCTGCGCGGTGGCGACGCGACCGCGCGGCGTTCGCGCGATCATGCCGGCCCGCACCAGGAACGGCTCACATACCTCCTCGACCGTGGTGGCCTCCTCACCCACCGCCACCGCCAGCGTCGACACCCCGACCGGCCCGCCGCCGAAGCTGCGCGTCAGCGCCGAGAGCACCGCCCGGTCGAGCCGGTCCAGGCCGAGCTCGTCGACGTCGTAGACCTCTAGCGCGTACTTGGCGATGTCGCGGGTGATGACACCGTCGGCCCGCACCTCGGCGTAGTCCCGGACGCGCCGCAGCAACCGGTTCGCGATACGGGGGGTGCCCCGGGACCGGCGCGCGATCTCCGCGCCGGCGTCGGCGCCCAGTGCGATCCCCAGAATGCCGGCCGATCGGGCCAGCACCCGTTCCAGTTCGGCGGGCTCGTAGAAGTCCATGTGCGCGGTGAAGCCGAACCGGTCCCGCAGTGGGCCGGTCAGCGCCCCCGACCGGGTGGTGGCCCCGACCAGCGTGAAAGGCGCCACCTCCAGCGGAATCGACGTGGCGCCGGGCCCTTTCCCGACGACAACGTCGACGCGGAAATCCTCCATCGCCAGATAAAGCATCTCCTCGGCAGGCCGCGCGATCCGGTGGATCTCGTCGATGAACAGCACGTCGTGTTCGACCAGATTGGACAGCATTGCGGCCAGATCACCGGCGCGTTCCAGCGCCGGCCCGGAGGTGACGCGCAGTGAGGACCCCAACTCGGCGGCGATGATCATCGCCAGCGAGGTCTTGCCCAGCCCGGGCGGGCCGGACAACAGGATGTGGTCCGGGGTGCCGCCCCTGTTCTTGGCGCCCTCGAGGACGAGCTGAAGCTGTTCACGCACCCGGGGCTGGCCGATGAACTCACCCAGCGACCGCGGACGCAGGCTGGCGTCGATGTCGCCCTCGCCGACGGTCAGCGCCGGCGACACGTCCCGTTCGTCGGGCTCGTCGACCGAATCTTCGGAAAACCGGCCCACGTTGCTACTTCTTCCCCAGCATCGACAGCGCCGCGCGCAGCGCGCTGGAGGTGGTGGCCTCCGGATCGTTGGCGAGCACCTTGTCGGTGGCCTCCTCGGCTTGCTTCTGCGCGAAGCCCAACCCGACGAGGGCTTCCACGACGGGGCCGCGGATACCGTGTCCGCCGCCGGCGACGACCCCGGCCGGGCCGGACGCACCGACCTTGTCGCGCAGGGTCAGCACCAGAAGTTCGGCGGTCTTCTTGCCGACCTTCGGGATCCGGGTCAACGCGGTGACGTCACCGTCGCCGATCGCCTGCCGCAGCGTGGGACCGTCGTACATGGCCAGCGCACCGAGGGCGATGCTCGGTCCGATCCCGGACACGCCGAGCAGCGTCAGGAACAAATCCCGGGCGTCGGAGTCGGCGAAGCCATAGAGCGTCATCGAGTCTTCGCGGACGATCATCGCGGTGATCAGCCGCGCCTCGACGCCGCGTCGCAGCGTCGCCAGGGTGGCGGGGGTGGCCATCACCTTGTAGCCGACCCCGGCCGCCTCGATGACGACGTGATCGAGGGCGATGTCGAGGACCTCACCCCGGACCGCGGCGATCACCGCGCACTCCGGGACATCCGGCTCTGCTTGGCCTTCGCGTTGAGGGTGGCCCGGTACTTGCGGCGCTGCTCGGCGGCCATCGCCTCCGCTTCGGCCATCCGGGCGATCATCGGGGCCCGCCAGCAGTGGCAGATGGCAAGTGCCAGCGCGTCGGCGGCATCGGCGGGGGTCGGTTTCTGTTGCAGCGCAAGAATTCTGGTGACCATCTCGGTGACCTGGGCCTTGTCGGCGCGTCCGTTGCCGGTGACCGCGGCCTTGACCTCGCTGGGTGTGTGAAAGTGCACGTCGATGTCGCGGCGCGCCGCGGCCAGCGCGATCACCCCGCCGGCCTGCGCGGTGCCCATCGCGGTGTTGGCGTTCTGGTTGGAGAACACCCGTTCGATGGCGAGCACATCCGGGCGGTGGGTGTCCAGCCAGTGTTCGACGGCGTCACTGATGGCGAGCAGACGGTGCGCCAACGGATGATCGGCGGGCGTGCGCACCACATCGACGTCGAGCGCGATGACCTGACGGCCCCTACCGCTCTCGATGACCGACAACCCGCACCTGGTCAGGCCGGGGTCGACACCCATCACTCGCACGCCGGCCCTTCCTCGAAAGAGAACATCTGTTCGAGAGCTTAGCCGCTCGCGCGGACAGGGCCCGGCAGGACACGCGTTCAGTTCAGCGTCGTCCCCGCACTCGGCAGGACGATCTCGCCCGGTTGTTCGGCCGTGCCGGCTTCAACCGTGCCGGTTTCGGCCATCCGGGCCACTTCGGCGATCCGCCGGCCCGAGTTGCGCCAGCCCCGGACCCGTTCGCGCGCGACCTCGGTCCCCTCCCTCTCGACGAGCACGGTCCACGGCACCGCGCACCACTTGGCCAGCAGCCAGAACGGCCACATCGCCATGAACGGCAGCACGATCAGGAGGATGACCGTGTCCAACGTCGCGAAGCCGGTCTCCCACGGGATGGTCTTCCACCACCACCGCCGCACCGTCCACTTCACGCCGTCGGGCCCGACCACGTTCTTGCGCATGGCGCCACCGCTTTCCGCCCGTCTCGGGAGTGACGTTCGGATTATGCCGCGCGACACCACGGCGCGGGAGTTGACCGGCGAAGCCGGACCCGGTGCGGCGTAGAGCGTCTCAGCCGAACGAGGCGCGGGGCGCGCCGATGCCCGGATCGATCTTCACCGGCCCGGAAGCCGACGGGGCGACCGGGAAGTCGAAGATCGCCGTCGGGATGTACACGGTGGCACAAGCATTGGGGATGTCGACGACGCCCGACAGCCGGCCCTCGATCGGTGCCGCACCGAGCAACAGGTAGGCCTGCTCGGGGCTGTAGCCGAACTTGGTCAGGTAATCGATCGCGTGCAGGCAGGCCCGCTGATAGGCCAGATGCGAATCCAGATAACGCTGTTCGCCGTCCAGGGTCACCGATGTCCCCGAGAACGCCAGCCACTCGCAATACTGCGGGTCGGTATTGCCGGGCATGAAGATGGCGTTCTCGCTGACACCGTAGGTCTCCATCCCGCCGGGGATGACGTCGACCCTCAGGTCGATGAAGCCGCCCATCTCGATGGCGCCGCAGAACGTGATCTCGCCGTCACCCTGGGAGAAGTGCAGATCGCCGACGGACAGATTCGCACCGTCGACGAACACCGGGTAGAAGATGCGGCTGCCCTTGGTCAGGTTCTTGATGTCCTGGTTGCCGCCGTTCTCGCGGGGCGGCGCGGTCCTGGCCGCCTCGGCGGCGGCCGCGGTGAACGCGTCACCGGTGAGGCCGCCGAGGATCGCGTCCCGCGGTTCCGGCGGCAGCGCCAGCGGCGGCACCCGGTCGGGGTCGGTGGCGATGAGCGCGGCCTCGCGCGTGTTCCACGTCGAGAGCAGCTCCCGCGACGGGGCGGTGCCCATCAGACCGGGGTGGATGATGCCGGTGAACTCCACGCCCGGGACGTGGCGAGAGGTCGCCTTCTGCCCCGAGAAATCCCAGATCGCCTTGTAGGCGTCGGGAAACTGCTCGGTCAGGAAGCCGCCGCCGTTGCGCGTGGCGAAGATCCCGGTGTAGCCCCAGCCCTGGCCCGCCAGCGGCCCGGAATCCTCCTGCGGAATCGGACCCACGTCGAGAATGTCGACGATCAACAGGTCGCCGGGCTTGGCGCCCTCCACGGCGATCGGGCCCGACAGCGTGTGCACCGTGGTCAACGGCGCGTTGAGGATGTCCTCGGCCGAGTCGTCGTTGTGGATCGCGCCGTCGAACCACTCGCGGCAGTGCACCCGGAAGGAATCACCCTTCTTGACAGTGACCGCGGCCGGGATGTCGGGGTGCCACCGGTTGTGCCCAACCTTCTCCTGGTCGGTGAACTTCTTCGTGGAATCGAGCGGGAAGACGACGTCGGGCATGGAGGCTCCTTCAGGGTCGCGGGAGGGTCTGATGCAGGGGGTTCGTGGTGATCTTGCGGGCGGGGGCGCCCCGAGGCGGCGCCGCGACAACAGCGGGGGTATCGGCGGAACTACGGGTGGCGTCCTGCAGTGCCATCGCGGTGCTGCCCGAACGTCCCAGGTGCGGCGTGCCCATCATCCGGCGTGCCATCCCCCGGCACGTCGGGCACTCGATTTCATCGGGGCGACTCGCCATCGAATGCATCTGCCGAGTGATTCCACAACCGGATCGGCACCGAAATGCATAGAGGATCAAAGCATTTCCCTTGGTGGTCGAAGGAGAGAAGCGGGGATGAACGCCACCCTACCCAGCCACGCGGGTGTGTGCGCAGCAGATGGACAACACGACAACACACGGGTGTGCCGTTGTGGCCGGCTACAGCTGCGGGGCTACCGCCGTTGCCGGGATGAAGGCGTAAAAACCTTGTGCCGGAGGGTGTTCGGTCCCGGAACAGGCGTCGCGCCGTCCGGTTCGCCGCGCTCCTCCATCCCCATGTTGTGGGCGGCCCACAGCGCGATGCGGAAATTGATGCGATCGCTCTCGTCGAGCGGGTTGGCGTCGGTCAGCTCGGCGATCTTGGCCAGCCGGTTGCGCAGCGTGTTGACGTGCACGTACAATTGACCGGCCGCGGCGCCGATGTCGTTGCCGGGGGCCAGGAACGCCTCCAATGAGGCCACCAGGAAGGAGTTGTTGACCCTGTCGTGGTCGACCAGCGGTCCCAGCAGCCTATGGACGAACGGGACCAGTCGCACCTTCGGCACCGCCGCCAACAACCCTTCGAGCGTGGCGATCTCATCGATGTGCACAGTGCGCTGCCGGCGACCCGCCTCGTGGAGCGCTTCGAGGGCCTCCGGGATCGCATGCGCCATCGACTGGGCGTCGGCGCCCAGCGCCACCCCACAGACCAACGGCGATGCGGCCAGATCGGCACGAAGTTCCGGAGTCTGCGGGCACAGCGCCACGATGCGGTCATCGAGCAGGGCCACCGCCCCGCGGTGGCGGTCGACCAGCGCGTGCACGTCCGCATGCCCCTCAGACGGGAACGCGCACACCGCCACCGGTGCCTCGCTGAGTCCGTGGCGCGCCAGCGCGGCCTCGACCGGACCGACGCCCAGCGTGCCCGCGATGAACCACCGCAACATCGATCCGAGGTCGCGTTCCCGGGCATCGACGTCACGATCGGCGGCCCGCCGGGACTCGCCCCAGTCGACGATACGGCGGAAAGGCACCGCCGGCCGCTGGACCAGCAGCGGCAGGTTTCGGCCCAGGCACGCCTGCACCAGAGGCTCGGGCAGCTCGTCGAACACGTCGCCGAGCCCGATCACCAGCCCCGCCACGCCGCGCTCTGCCAGGATGTCGACGTATCGAAGCACGGCCGCGTCCGGCTGCCCGGCCACCGGCACGCCGACGCTGAGGATCAGCTCCTCGCCGATCAGGTACGGCGATGGGTCGGCGAGCTCGGTGGGATAGACGTAGCGGATCGGCCGGTCGAGATCGTCGATCGGCGTCACGATCTCGACGTGCAGGCTGGGTTCGGCGAGCAGCTCCCCGACGCTGACCGTGCCGTCGTGAGGCCCTTTCACGGTCGTCGCACTCTCCTCGGCGCTCCGTTCGCTCGTCGTCATCGCGCCGCTCGCACTGCCATGCCAGCGGAGTCTAAGCGCCGGAGCGCGCCGTCACAGGTCGAGCGTGAGCTTGGACCCGCACTGCGAGCGCGACACGCAGATCATCATCGAGCTGTTCGTCCGCCGCTCCGCGTCGCTGAGCAGCTCGTCACGGTGGTCGACGTCACCGGCGAGCACCTTGGTCTCACAGGTCCCGCAGAAGCCGCTGGTGCACGAGAACGGGGTGTCGGGTGCCACGGCGAGGACCGCGTCGAGCACGCTCTGGTTCTGCGGGACGCGGACCGTGACGCCGGTGCGGGCCAGTTCGACCTCGAACGCCCCGTCCTCGGATCTCGCCTCCAAGGCCGGGGTCGCGGCGGTGAACTGTTCGACGTGCAGCAGCATGTCCGGGTAGCGGGTGCTGATCTGCTTGACCGCCGCGAGCATCGCCGGCGGCCCGCAGCAGTACACCGCCGTGCCCGCCGGACTGTCGGCGAAGGCGCGTTCGATGTCGGGCAGACCGACTTCGTCCTGCGGGTAGAGGTGGACGAAGTCGCGCCCGGCCAGGCGGTCGGTGAACGCCATGGCGGCGCGGCTGCGTCCGCCGTAGAGCACCGTCACCGGGGGCGGCAGCGGCCGGGCTTGCAGTGCTTCGACCATCGCCAGGATCGGAGTGATCCCGATGCCCCCGGCCAGCAGCAGATAGCGCGGCGAGTCGACCAGGGCGAAATCGTTGCGCGGCTCCCCCACCTCCAGCACGTCGCCCGGGCGTAGCCGGTCGTGGACTTCCCGGGACCCGCCACGGCCGCCGTCGACCTTCAGCACGGCGACGGTGTAGCTGTGCGGGTCATCGGCGGACCCGCACAACGAATACTGGCGCACCGCCCCCGACGGGAGCGTGACGGGGATGTGGGCCCCGGCGCTCCAGTCGGGGAGCCGCTCCCCGCTCGGGCTTCGCAGCTCGACGGAGATGACGGCGTCGGCCTCCAGGCGCAGTTGGGTGACTCGCAGCCTCACTGCGGTGCGTGACCGTTGGTCGCAACCAACTCCGGATCGCGGGCCTGCTGGATGGTCTGCACGGCGAATTGGGTGGCCCGCCGGTAGTTCAGCGTGTAGATGTCCGCGGGCGCGGACACCTCCACGGCTTGCCCGGCCAGCGGCACCTCTTTGGGTTCAAGGCCCTCCAGGACGGGGGTGTCCTCGTTGAAGACCTTGGTCTCGACCTCCAGGATCTCGTCGACGGTGCCACCGCGAAAGTCCTTGTCGGTGGCCACGCCCCAGAAGATGATGCACTTGTCGTAGCTGACCGGCGACGGGAAGTCGACGAGGTAGCGCTTGCCGGTTTCGGGGCCGAAGTCGTACAGGATGGTCGCGATACCCGGGGCGTACGAGTGGTAGTGCATCCAGGCGTCACCGACGTCGGAAAAATCCGAATCGGGGACCTGCCGATAGAAATACGACGCCCAAACCTCACGTCCTTCGCGCTTGACGTCGAGATCGGTGACGACCGGGTTCACGTCGCCCATCGACGGCGCGTGCACGAACGGGAAATGCGCCATGTCACGGAAGTTCTCGGTGGCGGCCATGAATCCGCAGTCGGCGTGAATGGGTTCTGCTGCGCGCCAACTCAGTTCGAGACCGTCGAGCTCCGGCGGGTTGGGCAGGTCGAAGACGGGGTCGCCCAGGCAGGTCCAGACGTGCTCGAAGCGCTCGATCACCGGATAGGACTTGATGGCGGCCTTGGGCGGGATGCGCCCGTCCTCGGGCAGGGACGGGATGCGGCTGCAGACGCCGGTGCCGCCGTCGAACTGCCAGCCGTGGTAGGGACACGCGATGCCCTCGCCCACCACCTTGCCGTCGGCGAGGTTGCCGCCGCGGTGTATGCAACGGCGGTCGGTGACCCGCGCCGCGCCGGTGGAGTCGCGGAACACCACGAGGTTGTGGTCCAGCAGCGTCGCGGACTGCGGGGTGTCGATGTCCTGGGACCTCGCCACCACGAACCACACGTGCTGATAGGCCGCACGCAGTTTGTCCGGGGTCAGTGCATCGTGATTCATCGTCGCTCTCCTGTCGGTCGGGCTGTGACCGGGTCGAACTCGGGTCGGGTCAATGTACGGGGGGTCAGCCGCTGGGCGCGCACGTGATCGGCGATCTCGGCCATTCCGGCCACCCAGACGTCGTCCATGCCGCATACGTCGGCGACGAACTCGCGCAGCGCGGCGGCCCGTCCGGGCCGGCCGCTGAGAAACGGGTGGTTGGTCAGAATCCAGGCGCCGCCGATCTCCCGCATGGCGTCGAGCTCGCTGCGCCACAACTCGACAGCCTTCGCCGGCGTCTCGATCAGGCCCGTGCCGGAGAAGTCGGGAACGAAGCAGTACTGCTGCCAGTCGTCGAGTGCCCAGCTCACCGGAAGCTCCACGAGCGACCCGGCTCCGGGAACCGCCAGCTCATAAGGGTGATCGGAGTCCATCAGCGTCGAATCGTAGGTGAAACCGAACTCGGCGAGCAGTTTCGGTGTGTGCCAATTCATCTCCCACATCGGCGCCCGGTAGCCGGACGGCCGGACACCGGCTACTTCTTCCAGCGCGCGCAGGCCACGGTCGAGGATCGCGCGTTCGGTGTCCTCGTCGACGCCGACCAGCGACTCGTGCAGGTATCCGTGGTGAGCGATCTCGTGACCGGCGCGGGCGATCGAGCGGATCGCCTCCGGGTGCCGGTGCGCGGTGTATCCAGGCACGAAAAACGTTCCGCGAACCCCGAACTCGTCGAGAATTCCGAGGAGGCGCGGTACGCCCACCAGAGGGCCGTAGGCCTGATGCGACATCGCACCCATCCGGTCGGCGAACGCGGGATCAGTGGTCAGCAGCGGTGATTCGGCATCGACGTCGAAGGTGAACGCCACAGCACAGCGTTTCCCCTCCGGCCACGACACCGGACCCGCGGGTGTCAGTGCGGTCAAAGTTGTGCCTTTCTCCCGAAGACGGACAGGAATTCCCATGTGACGTTGGCCGCCGCGACGGCGGTGATCTCGGCGTGGTCGTAGGCCGGCGACACCTCGACGACGTCGACACCGACGAGGTTGACGCCGTCAAAGCCTCGGATCACCTCGAGCAGCTCGCGGCTGGTCATCCCGCCGGCCTCGGGGGTGCCCGTGCCCGGCGCGTGCGCAGGGTCGAGCACGTCGATGTCGACCGACACGTACACCGGCGCGTCCCCGACCCTCTCGCGGACGCGTTCGATCATCCCCTCGGTGCCGAGCGTGTCGATGTCGCGGCAGGTGATGCAGGAGAAGCCGAAGTTGGCGTCCTCCACGAGATCCTGCTTGTCGTAGATCGATCCGCGGACGCCGATGTGCAGGTTCTTGTCCAGCAGCAGCCCCTCCTCGAAGGCCCGGCGGAACGGCGATCCGTGGGTGATGTCGGCGCCGTAGTAGCTGTCCCAGGTGTCCAGGTGTGCGTCGAAATGCACCAGGGCCACCGGACCGTGTGCGGCGTGAACCGCCCGCAACGAAGGCAGTGCCACCGAGTGGTCACCGCCGAGGATCACCGCGCGGGTGCCGTCGGCCTGCAGTGCGGTCAGCTGCTGGGCGGTCTGGTCGACCGCCTGGGCGATATCGAAAGGGTTGCACGCGATGTCGCCGGCGTCGGCGAACTGGCACACCTCGAACGGCTTGATGTCCAGCTCGGGGTTGTACCCGCGGATGAGCCGGGATGCCTGGCGAATCGCGTTGGGGCCGAACCGCGCTCCGGGACGGTAGGTCACCGCGCTGTCGAACGGCACGCCGACGACGACCACGTCGGCGCGCGTGACGTCCTCCAGCCTTGGCAGCCGCGCGAACGTCGTCCATCCCGCATACCGCGGTTGAACCTGGGGGTCGACCGCGCCGACGATGGGAGGCCGGCCGGTGTCGTTGTTCATTGATTGCCTTTCCTATACGCGATTACGAGAGAGTCCGCCGTCGACGTTGACCACCTGGCCCACCGCCGCACCGAGCTCGCGTTGACAGAGCAGACCGATGGTCCGGGCCACCTCGGCGACGGTGCCCCGCCGACCGATCGGAGGTACGGCCGCGGGAGTACCGTCTGCGGCATCGCACACCGACCACTCCGAGGCGACGGCACCGACGGCTACGGCGTTGACCCCGACTCCGAATCGGCCGAAGTCGCGGGTCAACGACTTGGTCAGGGCGACGAGGCCGCCCGCCGCGGTGGCCACGGCGGACAGGCCGGGTGCGCCGATGTGCCAGCGCGAGGTGGTCAGCACCATGCGGCCGCCCGCGCCCGTGTCGCGCATCCGCTCGGCGGCGGCCTGGGCGAACAGGAAGCTGCCCGTCAGAGTGCTGTCCACGTGCGCCCAGAAGTCGTCCATGGACTGGGCGGCGACCGTGGCGACGTGCGGCAGACCGTGCGCGGTCACCAACGTGTCGATCCCACCCATCGCCTCGGCGGCGGCTGCAACGGCGGCCCGTACGGCGGCGCCGTCGGCGGGGTCCGCCACGACGGAGATCGTCTCGCCGGAGGCGGTCGCCGGTGCAGCGGAGCAGGTGCCGACGGTGCGCGCGCCACCGGCACGGAAATGGTCCCGCACGGCCGCACCCAGCTCGGTGTCCACCCCGGTGACGAGAACCCGCTGTTGTGTCCCCATGCTCAGATCACCGTTCCGCTGTTGACCGACAACACTTCTCCGCACAGGAAGAGATCGTCTTCCAGCAGCGCCCGGACCAGCTCGGCGACCTCGACCGGTGTGGCTATCCGCCGGGCGGGCAACGACTCGAGGAACTCCTCGGCGCGTTCCCAGGAGTCGGCGGGCAGCAGCGGCGTGTCGCAGGGACCCGGCGCGACCGCATTGACGATCACCCCGTCTTCCGCCACCTCGGCGGCGACACTGCGCAACAGCGACAGCGCGGCGCCTTTGGCCGCGGCGTAGTGAGCGTCGTTGCTGCCGCCGCCGATGGCACGTTCGGACGCGATCCCCACGATCCGGCCCTGCGTGCGCCGGCGCATCTGCGGCAGCACCGCCCGGCACACGTGGGCCAACCCGCCGACGTGCACCCGCAGCATCCGCTGCCAGGACTCCGGATCGATGTCCAGTGCCGGGATCTCCTCGTAGTGACCGGCACAAATCACCGCGGCGTCGATCTGCCCGAGGGTGGCCTCGATCTGTGCCACGGCATCGATCACCGCCTGTTCGTCGGCGACGTCGGCGGTGCGCCACATATCGGTGTCGGGCGCGGGTTCGCGGGAGATGGATGCGACCGTCCACCCGCATTCGGCGAGCCGCGCGGCGATGGCCGCACCGATGCCGCTGCCGGCGCCGGTCACCACGGCGACGGGGGCACTCATACGAGTTCCGTTTCCGGGGTCGACTCCGGCGCGGAGGGCGCGCCGGGCCGACTCTGACCGACCTTGCGGACCTTCACGATCACGATGCCGAGCGCGAGAATCGCGCCCATCGCCACGAAGAACGCCCAGTTGATGAACCACGCGTCCGACACCGTGCGGGGCCACACGATGTTGAGGAACGCGAATCCCGCCCAGAGGACGGCCATCAGCGCCACCGGCAGGCTGAGCCTGCCCAGATGCCACGGCCCCGGCACCCACGTACCGCGAAGGCGCGCAACCAATCCGGTGACCAACGGGAACAGGAAGGCGAGGTAGTAGCCGCCCGCTGTGAAGGTGACCAGCACCGAGTAGACGTCGGTGGCGGAGATGAGGTAGACCACGGCGCCGATCACGGTGGTGACGAGGATCGCGGTGACCGGCTGGGCCTCCGCCCTGGACAACTTCGACAGCACGCGTGAGCCGGGCAGCACCTTGTCGCGGGCGAAGGCCCAGATGACCCGGGATGCCGAGGCCTGCAGCGCCAGGAAGCTCGCCAGGAAGCCGATCACGAACGCCAGCAGGATCGGTTTGACCCAGGATTCGCCCAGCGCGGTCCCGAGAACGTAGGTGACCGGATCGGAGACCTCACCGGAGGTGATCTTGTCGAAGTCGGGCACCGCCAGCGTGACCGCCAGCGATGCGTAGGCGATGACGATGGCGATGAACGACACCGAGAACAGCATCGCCTTGGGGACGTTTCGCTGCGGTTCCTTGACCTCTTCGGCGATCGCACCGGCACTTTCGAAGCCGAGGATCGACCAGCTGGTGAAGGCCAGGGCCGCCAGGAACGGCCCCGACAGATAGGCCCACGACCATCCGCTGCCGAGGTCGATGCCCTGCACGATGATGTCGAGACCGTGGTGGCGATGGAAGATCAGCAGGTAGGTGCCCAGCCCCACCGAGGCCACGATTTCGGCGATGATGCTGCCCAACATCAGGGTTTTCAGGAAGACGCGGCCGGCGATGTTGGCGCAGGTGCCGGCCAGCAGAATCAGCAGCGCGATGATGCTCTGCTGCACCGCGGTCGGACTCGCGATCCCGACCAGCTCCGCCAGGAACCCTGCGCCGCCGTAGGCGACCGTGGCCATGATGATCACCAGCGCCCACATGTACACCCACCCGGCGAACCAGCCGGTCACCTCCCCGGCCAGGCGTTTGGTCCACTGGTAAATGGAACCTTCGAACGGCCAGCGCGACACCAGTTCTGCGAACGCCAGCGCGACGATGAACTGTCCGGCGCCGACGATCACGAACGTCCACCAGAACCCGGGCCCGGCAGTGGACAGCGACAGTCCGTAGATGCCGTACATCGCCACGATCGGCGAGATGAACGCGAACGCAAACGCGAATGCCGACCACAACGAGAACTCGCGCTTGAGTTCGGTTGGCGCTGAGCCTAATTGACCATTTCCGGCCATCCGGGTTTCCTTTCGTCACCCCCAAAGTTCACGCAAGTATGCGCACGGGCGCGGTGCCCCGGCAGCCGGACCGGCCGAGTCTGGTTTGGGCGCACAGTCCGACGCCGCACGGATGTAGGGATCTACAGCGTCGTGCCGGCAACCGGCTGCGCAGGCGAGCGCTGGGGCCCCACTGCCCATACACTCGCCGCGCCGGTCTGCTCAGAAAGCGAGGATGTGGTGGGCGACAACGCGGTGGCTTCTCCGTTCCAACCAACGAGTCCGTGTCAACCAACGACCAGGTTCCTGGGGACCCTGGAGGACCAGCTGGGCGCGGCGGTGTGCGACACCGTCGCCGCACCACTGCGATCGATCGACGCCAACCTGGAGCCGGTGGCGGATCTCTGCCTGTCGGCGGTGAAGGCGGGAGGTAAACGGCTGCGTCCCCGGTTCATGTTCTGGGCGTGGCGGGCGGCCGGCCCGCCCGCCACCGGTCTCCCGCCGCTGGTGCACCTGGCCGCGGCGGTCGAACTGCTCCATGCCGCGGTGCTGGTTCACGACGACGTCATCGACGACTCCGACGTGCGGCGCGGACAGCCGTCGGTGCGCGCGGCGCTGGCCTCCCGGCACCGCGCCGACGACGGCACGGGTGATGCGCGTCTGTTCGGCGACCACATGGCACTGCTTGTCGGCGACCTGCTGTGGTCGGCGGCGCACGACTCCGTCGCCTGCGCGGTCAGCTTGCTCGGCACCGACGCGCGCCGCCGCGTCAGGCAGACCTTCGGCGCAATGCGGGTCGAGGTGGTCGCCGGCCAACTCCTCGAGCTCCAGGCCCAGGCCGCGCGTGACTACTCCTGGGCCGCGGCCGGGAAGATCCAGCGGTACAAGACCAGCAGCTACACCGTGGAGCGGCCGATGCAGCTGGGGCTCGCGCTCGCCGGGACTGCGACCCCAGCGATTGAGGCCCACCTGAAGAAGTTCGCCCGCGCGGTAGGGCAGGCTTTTCAGCTGCGCGACGACCTGACCGATGTGTTCAGCACAACGGCCGCAAGTGGCAAGCGGGTCGGCGACGACATCCGCGGCGGAAAACCTACCGAGTTGCTGGGCACCGCTCTGGAACTGGCGAGCGCACCGGACCGGCGCACCCTGACCGGCATCGTCGGCGACGCGGACGCCGACGACGCCGCGATCGCCGAGGCCCGGCGCGTCCTGGTGGGCTCGGGGGCGGTCGATCGAATCCGGGGTCGCGTCACCGAACTCGTGGTTATCGCGAACGAGGCGATCGAGGAGTTGAATTCCCGCACCGATGCCGCGGTGTGCGCGGGCCTGACCGCGATGCTCACCGAATGCACCGACCTGTCGTTCCTGCCGCCCGGGGTCTGACCGGGCGTCACCGCGCGGCGGTCACTCCTGTTCGAGTGCGGCGGCGACGTCGTCGGGGATGTCGATGTTGGTGTAGACGTCCTGGACGTCGTCACTGTCTTCGAGGGCGTCGACGAGCTTGAGCACCTTGCGGGCGGCCTCGACGTCGACCGGAACACTGACCGAAGGCTGGAAGGTCGCCTCGGCCGACTCATAATCGATGCCCGCGTCCTGCAGCGCAGTGCGTACCGCGACCAGATCGGTTGGCTCCGAGATGATCTCGAAGCTGTCGCCGAGGTCGTTGACATCTTCGGCACCGGCGTCGAGCACCGCGGCCAGCACGTCGTCCTCGGTCAGCCCGTTCTTGTCGAGGGTCACCACGCCCTTACGGGTGAACAGGTAGGACACCGAACCCGGGTCGGCCATGCTGCCGCCGTTACGCGTCATCGCCACCCGCACCTCGCCGGCGGCGCGGTTGCGGTTGTCGGTCAGGCACTCCACCAGCACGGCCACGCCGTTGGGTCCGTAACCCTCGTAGGTGATGGTCTGCCAGTCGGCGCCGCCGGCTTCCTCGCCCGCGCCCCGCTTGCGGGCACGTTCGATGTTGTCGTTGGGCACCGAGTTCTTCTTCGCCTTCTGAATGGCGTCATACAGTGTCGGGTTGCCGGCGGGATCTCCGCCGCCGGTGCGCGCCGCGACCTCGATGTTCTTGATCAGCTTGGCGAAGTTCTTACCGCGACGCGCATCGATCACGGCTTTCTTGTGCTTGGTGGTGGCCCACTTCGAATGGCCGCTCATAGAGGTGCTACTTCCTTCGAGTTCTACTGGTCAATGTCACGTCGTCAGTCCGATCGACCAGTCTACGTGGGTGTTCGGGTGAACCGAACCCACTCACCCCAGGTCTTCGAGGATGTAGCGCTGCAGATTCGGCGCCACCGCCGCGATGAGCGCATCATCGTCCATCGATGCGATCGGCTCGATGCGCCATACATAGCGCATCATCGCCAGCCCCATGATCTGCGAAGAGATCAGGCCGCTACGGAACAGTCGGTCGGCGTCGTCGGCACCTAATTCTGAGACACCCATCAGACTCCGCTGCACCACCAGGCGCAGCTTTTCCCGGGTGGCCGCCTCATGTGCCGCGGTCTGCAGGATCGCATGCAGCACGGGGCCGATCTCGCAGTCGGCCCAGGCACTGAGCATCAGCCGCACCAGGGCGGCCCCCAGTTGGGGAGCCGGCGTGGCCCACGTCGCGGCGACGCTATCCAACCACTGCTGAGGTGGGTCGGTAGCGGCGTCGAGCAGCGCTTCCTTCGACCCGAAGTAGTGGTACACCAGCGCCGGGTCGACCTCGGCGGCCCGGGCCACCGCGCGCACCGTCGTTCCTGCGTAGCCGGTGGCGGCGAACGCCGCGCGGGCGGCGACGAGGATTCGCCGCGACAGCACACCGCGTTCGTCCCGGGGGCCGGACGGGATCTTGGGCACGAGTTTCATCGTAGCGTGAAATTCATGTTGTGGTGAAACTAGTCTCAACGTAGCGTGAGACTATGCCCAGCGTCGATCGCCCCCTCAACGGCCCGCAGGACACCGGCCGCACATACCGCAACCTGAGCCGGCCGCGGTTCGGAATCGCCCACCGCATAAACCAACGGGTCGGCATGCGCGACGGCGTCGACCTGCTCGCCGATGTGCACCACCCCGATTCGGTGGGACGATTCCCGGCGCTGATCGCCGCGTCGCCGTATCCGCGGCAGATTCAGGACCTGGGCGCCCCCGCGGGCTTCATCGAAGCCGGGGCGACGTACTTCTGGGTCTCCCGCGGATACGTCCATGTCATCGCCAACCTGCGCGGCACCGGCGGATCCGGCGGCACCTTCGGCTTCATGGACGCCCAGGAGCGCCGCGACCTCTTCGACCTCGTCGAGTGGACAGCCGCCCAACCGTGGTGCGACGGCAACGTCGGCATGATCGGGATCAGCTACTTCGCGATGGCCCAGCTGGAGGCCGCCGTGGAGCGGCCACCGCACCTGAAAGCCATCTTCCCGATCGCGGCCACCGCCGACCTCTACGAAGCCGCATCACACCATGGGCTGACGAGTTCGTCGTTCGTCACGCCGTTCTTGTCGATGATGGGACTGACCGCCGGCCGCAGCGACGCTTTCTGGCGGCGCAATCCGGCCCTCGCCGTCGCCCGCCGCATCCTGAACACGCCGCGGTTACATCGCAGGTTGGCCACGATGAACGGGGAAGCCGCCGTGACGATGATGCGTCGGCTGCTCCAACTCCCCCACAATCCACACCCGTGGGACGACCTCTGGCTCGATGCCATGGTCCGGCATCCCCTGCGCGACCAGTGGTGGCAGGAACGCAACCTGTTGCCGCTGCTGGACCGCGTCGACATCCCGGTCTATCTCGGCTGCGACTGGGAGAACGTCCCGCTGCATCTGCCCTCGACCTTCACCGCATGGAAGGCGTTATCGGCCAACCCGAATGTGCGGATGGCGATGCTTGGTCAATTCGGGCTCACCTGGCCGTGGGAAAGCCTGCACCGCGAGGCACTGGCCTGGTACGACCACTGGCTCAAGGGCGCCGACACCGGCATCATGGACGGCCCGCCGGTGCGCTACGTCCTGCCGGGCGCCGACACCTGGCTCGCCAGCGCGAACTGGCCACCGGCCGCCACTGCGCTGCACTGGGCGCTACGCGCCGACGGCACCCTCGGCGCCGATGAGGGCGAACCCGGAGCACGCGAATACCTGACCCTCGGTGGCGGGCTCAACCGAGTGAAGGCCAGCCCGATCGACCCGCCGCCGACGCTGAGCTGGACTTCCGCCCCGCTCGAGCGCGACCTCGACCTCGTCGGCGACATCGAGTTGCGGCTGCAGGCCTCGGCCACCGCCGCGGACACCGCCTGGATCGCGACGCTGCGCGACGTCGGACCCGATGATCAGATCATCGAGGTGACGGCGGGCTGGCTTCGGGCCAGCCTGCGCACCGTCGACGCGGCTGCCAGCACCGACGGCGCCCCGGTGCTGCCCTGTGACACCGCCGTGGCCGTACCGGTCGGCGATACCGTGACCTACCGAATCCCGTTGGTGCCCAATGCCCGCCGCTTCCGAGCCGGCCATCGGGTGCAGCTCACCCTGACCAGCGACGATCAGGATCCCCGCACTCCGGCGATCATGGGCTTCCGGCACGCGTCGGTCGGAACCAGCAGCCTGAACACGGTTCGGTCCGACTCCCAGCTGATTCTTCCAATACTTGCCGACGCTGTTAGCTGAGCCACACTCGCTGGCCGAGTAACTTACTCCGCAGTAAGGTAACCAGGCATGACGTTCTCCCTGGAACTGCCGCCGGACTTGGTGGATGTGCAGAAGTGGGTTCACGAGTTTGCTGCCGACGTGGTCCGGCCCGCGGCCGCGGAGTGGGACGAGCGCGAAGAGACCCCATGGCCGATCATCCAAGAGGCTGCCAAGATCGGTCTCTACTCCACGGAGTTCTTCGCCGAGCAGGCCGCCGAACCCAGCGGTCTGGGCATGATCGTTGCGTTCGAGGAGATGTTCTGGGGTGATGCCGGCATCGCGCTGGCCATCCTGGGCACCGGCCTGGCCGCGGCGTCGGTCGCCGCCAACGGCACCCCCGAGCAGGTCGGCGAATGGGTGCCACAGATGTTCGGCTCCGTCGACGATCCCAAGGTTGCCGCGTTCTGTTCATCCGAACCCAACGCCGGCTCCGATGTCGGGTCGATCCTGACGCGCGCCCGCTACGACGAGGCCACCGACGAATGGGTTCTCAACGGCACCAAGACCTGGGCCACCAACGGCGGCATCGCCAACGTCCACGTCGTGGTCGCCTCCGTGCACCCGGAGCTGGGCACGCGCGGTCAGGCGTCGTTCATCATCCCCCCGGACACGCCAGGTCTGAGCCAGGGCCAGAAGTTCCTCAAGCACGGCATACGCGCCTCCCACACCGCCGAGGTGGTCCTCGAAGACGTGCGCATCCCGGGCCGCCTGATCGTCGGCGGCAAGGAGAAGTTCGATGCGCGGATCGCCAAGGTCCGCGAGGGCAAGAGGGCCGCCGGGCAGGCCGCGCTGGCCACTTTCGAGCGCACCCGACCCACCGTCGGCGCGATGGCGGTCGGGGTGGCACGCGCCGCATACGAGTACGCCCGCGACTACGCCTGCGAGCGTGAGCAATTCGGCCGCAAGATCGGTGAGTTCCAGGCCGTCGCGTTCAAGCTCGCCGACATGAAGGCACGCATCGACGCCGCCCGGCTGCTGGTCTACCGCGCCGGCTGGATGGCCCGCAACGGCAAGGAGTTCACCTCCGCCGAAGGGTCGATGGCCAAGCTGGTGGCCAGCGAGACCGCGGTGTACGTGACCGACGAGGCGATCCAGATCCTCGGCGGCAACGGCTACACCCGCGAGTACCCCGTCGAGCGCATGCACCGCGACGCGAAGATCTTCACGATCTTCGAGGGCACCAGCGAGATCCAGCGACTGGTGATGGCCCGCGCCCTCACCGGCCTGCCCCTGCGCTAGCGCGAACCGGCGGCGTCGCTACAGGGAGGCGACGAAGAGTTTGTGGACGCGGCGGTCGCCGGTCACCTCGGGGTGGAACGCCGTGGCCATCGTGCGTCCCTGCCGCACCGCGACGGGATGGCCCGCCGCGCTCGCCAGCACCTCGACGCCTGCGCCGACCCGCTCGACCCACGGCGCGCGGATGAACACCGCGTGCACCGAACCGTCCAGACCCTCGAAGTCGACGTCCTCTTCGAAGGAGTCGACCTGCCGCCCGAAAGCGTTGCGGCGCACCGTCATATCGATGGCGCCCAGCGGCAGCGCCTGCCGTCCGGGCACCCCGGCGTTGGCGATGTCGCTGGCCAGCAGGATCATCCCCGCGCACGACCCGTAGGCGGGCATCCCGTCGGCGAGCCTGGCGCGCAGCGGCTCCAGCAGCTCGAACTCGCGCAGGAGATGACTCATCGCAGTGGACTCCCCGCCCGGGATCACCAGCGCGTCCACCGCGTCGAGCTCGGCGCGCCGACGGACGGTGCGGGCCTGCGCCCCGGCTTCCTCCAGTGCGGCCAGGTGCTCCCGGGTGTCACCCTGCAGCGCGAGCACCCCGACCTGGGGAGCGCTCACCCTCGGCCCGGGGTGAAGTCGCGGGTGTAGCGGGTCAACCCCTCCTGCATCACGGCGGCGACCATCTCGCCGTACCGGTTGTAGATCTTGCCCTGGGTGAGCGCGCGCCCACCGCACGCCGACGGCGAGGACTGGTCGTAGAGCAGCCACTCGTCGGCCCGGAATGCCCGCATGAACCACATCGCGTGGTCCAGCGAGGCCACCATCAGGTGAGCACGCTCCTCGATGTGATTGACCTGCGCCGATCCCAGCAGCGTGAGATCGCTCATGTAGGCCAGCGCGCAGATGTGCAGCACGTGGTCGTCGGGCAGCGGGTCGCGATGCCGGAACCACACCTGCTGCTGAGAGGCCTTGCCTTCCCGCACCCCCAGCCGGTCGCGCGGCACGATCCGCACATCCCATTCGTCGAACTGCCGGAAGCTGGCGTCGTCGAACACCTTGCTGCTGGACTTGAAATCAGGGATGTCGTCCGGCGGCGGCGCGAACGGCATGGCGTCCTGGTGTTCGATGCCGCTCTGGTCGGTCTGGAACGACGCCGACATCGAGAAGATGGTCTCGCCGTGCTGGATCGCGCTCACCCGCCGGGTGCAGAACGACCCGCCGTCGCGGATGCGCTCGACGATGTACACCGACGGCGCGCGCGCGTCGCCGGGCCGCAGGAAGTAGCCGTGCAGCGAGTGCACCTGGAACTTCGGGTCGACGGTCCGCACCGCGGAGACCAGCGACTGCCCGGCCACGTGACCGCCGAAGGTGCGCTGCAGGAAGCCGGATTCGGGACTGAAGACACCGCCGCGATAGATGTTGACCTCGAGCTGCTCCAGATCGAGGATTTCTTCAATCGCCACTTACCAGCCGCGCTCGGCCAGGCGGTGCGGCACCGGGATGTCGTCGACGTTGATGCCGACCATCGCCTCACCCAGACCGCGCGACACCTTGGCCAGCACGTCAGGATCGTCGTAGAACGTGGTGGCCTTGACGATCGCCGCCGCGCGCTCGGCCGGGTTGCCGGACTTGAAGATGCCCGACCCGACGAACACGCCCTCGGCGCCGAGCTGCATCATCATCGCCGCATCGGCCGGGGTCGCGATGCCGCCGGCGGTGAACAGCGTCACCGGCAGCTTGCCGGCCCGCGCCACCTCGACCACCAGATCGTAGGGGGCCTGCAATTCCTTTGCCGCCACATATAATTCGTCCTCCGACAGCGAGGTCAACCGGCGGATCTCGCCGCCGATCTTGCGCATGTGGGTGGTGGCGTTGGACACATCGCCGGTGCCGGCCTCACCCTTGGAGCGGATCATCGCCGCCCCCTCGGTGATCCGCCGCAGCGCCTCGCCGAGGTTGGTCGCCCCGCACACGAACGGCACGGTGAACTTCCACTTGTCGATGTGGTTGGTGTAGTCGGCCGGGGTCAGCACCTCGGACTCGTCGACGTAGTCGACCCCGAGGCTCTGCAGGATCTGAGCTTCGACGAAATGCCCGATCCGCGCCTTGGCCATCACCGGGATGGTGACCGCGTCGATGATGCCCTCGATCATGTCGGGGTCGCTCATCCGCGACACCCCGCCCTGGGCCCGGATGTCGGCGGGAACCCGCTCTAGCGCCATCACCGCGACCGCGCCGGCGCCCTCGGCGATACGCGCCTGCTCCGGGGTCACGACGTCCATGATCACGCCGCCCTTGAGCATCTCGGCCATACCGCGCTTGACCCGCGCGGTTCCCCGGGTGGGAGTCCCGAGCCCTTCGCCGGACATTTCGGATTCCACTGCTTTCTCCTTCAATCGCTACTGATCCAGTCTAGGTGTGGCCGCAAATCGATTCGATCCGCGCGGACATGAGCAGCGATACAACTCAGGTCAGCGGATGGACCGCAGGGGGCCGTCCCCCGGCGCACCCGGTGCGTCGGCCAGCGCGTTCGCCTCGTCCAGAAGCTCACCCAGCTGCAAGGGGTACACGGTCTCCCCGTTGGCGACCAGCTTGTCGATCATTGTCGCATCGCACCAGCGGTGACCGTGAATGTAGGTGCGCTCCAGCCCGGACCGGCCCGCGTCCGACGGCTCGAACCGTGTGGTGCGGTGCACGAAGTACATCTCTTCGCTGCGGATCACCGACCCGTTGAAGTCGATCACCGCGTCGCGGCGCCACACCGGGCCGGCGATGACGTCAGGCGCCACCAGCAGTCCGGTCTCCTCGTGCAGTTCCCGCACCGCGGCCTGCGCCAGCGACTCCCCCACCTGGGCTGCACCGCCGATGGTGAACCACCACCGCGGCGGGGGCCCGTCCCCGCCCGCGGCGGCGGGATCGGATCCGCACAGCAGCAGCACCGCACCGTGCTCGTCGAGCAACACCACCCGCGCCGAGGTCCGTCTGCTCACCGGCGCAGGCTCGCGGGCCGACCGCTCGCCACCCTCGGCGATCTCGAAATAGGTTGGCAGCGAAGCGGTTCCACCCAGGCGCAGCGTGCGCACCAGAGGGCGCTCCCGCAGGGCGAGGGTGTCGCGCACCGCATCGTTGTGGAAGCGGCGGGCCAGCACGACGCGCGCCTCGGCGTCGGCGAGTTCGGCCACCAGCGGCAACGGCAGCGACGCGGGGTTCACCCGCGCCAGGGCCGCCGACAGCTCGTTCTCGACGGCTTCCCGGGCTTGGCGGGGAGCCCGCTCGGCGGCGTCCGCCAGCGCGGCGAGCCGCTTGCCCTCGGGTCCCCCGCCGTGCGCCTCGACGGCCACCGCGCGGGCTACCACGGCCCGGCGGGCCAACGCCCCGTCGAGTGCCTCCCACGACAGGTCGTAGCGCACGTGCAGCCGATCCAACCGGTTCGCCGTCTGATAGGCCCAGCCGACGATCAACAGGATCAGCGCGACCAGCACCGCGACCAGCACCGCGGTCACCCACGGGATCACGAGGCGACCTGGATCTTCACCCCGGCCCCGGCGACGGTCTCGTACACCCGCACGATCTGGCGCGCCACCACCGACCAGTCGTACCGCTGCACCGCCTGCGTCGCGTTGTCGACGTAACGCGCTCGCGCGGCGTCGTCCGACAGCATCTCGATCAGCCCGTCGGCCAGGGCGGCCGGGTCATCGACAGCCACCAGTCGGCCGGCCTGGCCGTCGACCAGCACCCGCCGGAACGCGTCGAGACTACTGGCCACCACCGCGGTGCCGGCGGCCATCGCCTCCACCAGCACGATGCCGAAGCTCTCCCCGCCGGTGTGGGGCGCGCAGTACACGTCAGCGCTGCGCATGGCCGACGCCTTCTCCGCGTCGTCGACCTGCCCGAGGAACCGCAGGTGACGGGCCAACGGTCCCGCCTGCGCGCGCAGCTCGTCCTCATCGCCGCGGCCGACCACCAGGATCTCTACGTCCTCGAACCGGGCCACCAACTCCGGCAGCGCTGCGAGCAGCACCGCCATGCCCTTGCGGGGTTCGTCGAACCGACCCAGGAACAGCACGGTGCGGCCCGGCCGCGGATACCCGGACAGCGGGGGCGCCGAGGCGAAGGAGGCCACGTCGACCCCGTTGGGGATCTCGACGGCGTCGCTGCCCAGCGCTTCCATCTGCCAGCGCCGTGCCAGATCCGACACCGCGATCCGGCCGACGATCTTCTCGTGCATCGGCCGCAGGATCGGTTCGAACACCGACAATGTCAGAGACTTCGTCGTCGACGTGTGGAAGGTCGCCACGATCGGGCCCTCGGCGATGTTCAGCGCGAGCATCGACAGGCTGGGGGCGTTCGGTTCATGCAGGTGCAACACATCGAAGTCGCCCTGCTGCAGCCACTTCTTGACCTTGCGGTGGGTGGCTGGGCCGAACCGCAGCCGCGCCACCGAGCCGTTGTACGGGATCGGTACGGCCCGGCCTCCGGACACCACGAAATCCGGCAGCGAGTCCCCCGCCTCCGGCGACGCGGGCGCCAGCACACTGACCTCATGGCCGCTGCCGCGCAGCACCTCCGCCAGCTGCAGCACGTGCGACTGCACCCCGCCGGGCACGTCGAACGAGTACGGGCACACCATCCCGATCCGCATCAGCATCGTCGCTTCTTGGCGCAAGCGCTCACGGGGAAGCCTCCAGGCGGGCCCTGCGCTCGTCGGACAGGTCGGCCAGCCACTGCGGCTGCATCATGTGCCAGTCCTCAGGGTGGGCGGCGATGTTCTTCGCGAACCGGTCGGCCAGGGCCTGAGTGATCGCGATGACGTCCCCCGAGGACGTGTCCAGTTCCGGGTAGACCTGCATGCCCCAGTCGTCCGGCTCGAACCAGCAGTGCACCGGAAACAGCGCCGCACCGGTCGCCAGCGCGAGTTTGGCCGGGCCCGCGGGAAGCCTGCTCGGCTCGCCGAAGAAGTCGACCGGGACGCCGGTGCGCGTCATGTCGCGGTCGGCCATCAGGCACACCACACCGTTGTCGCGCAGCCGGTCCCGCAGCACGTCGAACGGCGGCCGCTCACCTCCGGACAGCGGCACCACCTCAAACCCGAGGCGTTCCCGGTAGGCCAGGAACCGGTGATACAGCGACTCCGGTTTGAGCCGTTCGGCGACCGTCGCGAAGGTGCCGTGGTGCTGGACCAGCCACACCCCGGCCATGTCCCAGTTGCCGCTGTGCGGCAACGCCAGCACGGCCCCGCGGCCGGCCTCCAGTGCCGACCACAGCAGCTCGACGTCGTTGACGTGCAGGCGCCGGGCCAGATCCTCGTGGTCCATCGCGGGCAGCCGGAACGCCTCGCGCCAGTACCGGGCGTAGGACCCCAGCGAGGCGCGCACCAGGTCAGCGGGCACGTCGTCGGGCGGCGCGCCGACCACCCGGGCCAGGTTCCTGCGAAGCTGCTCGGGCCCGCCATTGCGCGACGCCCACCAGGCTCCGGCATCGAAGGTGTTGCGCGCCAACACCTCCGGGGCCGCACGCACCAGACGCCAGCCCGCGGCGTACCCCCAGTCGGTCAGGTGGCCACTCCATGTCGACGGCACCGACAACAGGCGCCCGATGCCGTGTCCCGACCCGACCGGGTGCTCCGTCATTGGTCGGTGGCCTCCGGTGTGTCGCCGGCTTCGGGCACCGGGAGCGGATCCATCGCCGCCGCGGAGGTCCGCACGCTGTGCAACCGTTGCCCCACCGTCACCACGCTGGTCACCGCCAGCACCCACATCGCCACATCGAGCAACCAGGGCAGCGGGAAGAACGGCAGATCCGACAGTCCGGCGCCGACGAGCACGATGACCAGCCGCTCGGGCCGTTCGATCAAACCGCCGTCGCCGGACAGCCCGCTGGCCTCCGCACGGGCCTTAATGTAGGAGATGACCTGCGATGAGACCAGGCAGATCATCGTCGCGACCACCAGGTGCGTGCTGTGCAACCCGAATGCGGCCCACCACAACAGACCGCAGAACACCGCGCCGTCGCTGATGCGGTCGCAGGTGGCGTCCAGCACCGCCCCGAAGCGGGTGCCGCCGCCGCGCAACCGGGCCATCGCGCCGTCGAGCATGTCGGCGAGCACAAAGAACGAGACCGCGACCGCGCCCCACCACAGCTGCCCGATCGGGAACAGGGTCAGCGCGGCAAGTACCGAGCCTGCGGTACCCAGGATCGTGACGCTGTCGGGCGTCAGTCCCAGCTTGAGGGCCCCCTTGGCCACCGGCCGCGACAACTTGGCGTAGGCGGCGCGGGTCATCAGGTAGAAGTCGCTCACTGCTGCCTGTCCCACTCGGTGGCCAGCAACTTGCGGGTGTCGCGCAGCAGCTGTGGGATCACCTTGGAATCGCCGATCACGGTGATGAAATTGGCGTCCCCGCCCCAGCGCGGCACGACATGCATGTGCAGGTGTTCGGACAGCGATCCGCCCGCCGAAGTGCCGAGGTTCAGGCCGACGTTGAAACCGTGCGGGCGCGACACCGCCTTCATCACGCGGATGGCCTTCTGGGTGAACGCCATGAGCTCGGCGCTCTCGTCGTCGGTCAGGTTCTCCAGTTCGGCCACCCGCCGGTACGGCACCACCATCAGGTGACCCGGGTTGTACGGGTACAGGTTGAGCACCGCGTACACCAGTTCCCCGCGAGCGACCACCAATCCGTCCTCGTCGGACATGGTCGGGATGTCGGTGAACGGCTCCGCCGACGACGCCGATCCGGGTTTGACCGCGTCGACGATGTAGGTCATCCGGTGCGGCGTCCACAGCCGCTGCAGACGGTCCGGGTCCCCGACGCCGCGGTCTACGATCGTGTCCTCGGGATCCACGTCACCCCTCGCCCGCTTCAGCATTGACCTCGACGAGTTGGGCTGTGGGCGTGGCATTCTCGCGCCGACGCACCCAATCGACAATGGTCTCGACCGCTCGGTCCCGCGGCACCCCGTTGATCTGGGTGCGGTCCCCGAACCGGAAGGACACCGCGTCGGCCTCGACGTCGCGGTCGCCCGCGAGCAGCATGAACGGCACTTTTTGGTTGGTGTGGTTGACGATCTTCTTGGCCATCCGGTCGTCGCTGGTGTCGACCTCGGCGCGGATGCCGTTCGCGCGCAGCCGGGCTGCCACGTCCTGCAGGTACGGGATGTGGTCGTCGGCGACCGGGATGCCGACCACCTGCACCGGCGCCAGCCAGGCCGGGAAGGCTCCGGCGTAGTGCTCGGTGAGCACGCCGAAGAACCGCTCGATCGATCCGAACAGCGCCCGGTGGATGAGCACCGGGCGCTGACGGGAACCGTCGGGGCTGGTGTATTCCAGCTCGAAACGGTCGGGCATGTTGAAGTCGAGCTGGATGGTCGACATCTGCCAGCTACGGCCCAGTGCGTCACGCACCTGCACCGAGATTTTGGGGCCGTAGAACGCCGCGCCACCCGGATCCGGCACCAGCTGCAGCCCTGAGGATTCGGCCACTTCACGCAGGGTTTCGGTGGCTTCTTCCCAGATCTCGTCGGAGCCGACGAACTTGTCCGGATCCTTGGTCGAAAGCTCCAGGTAGAAGTCGTCGAGACCGTAGTCGGCCAGCAGATCCAGGACGAACTGCAACAGCCGGGCGAGCTCGTCGCGCATCTCCTCGCGGGTGCAGTAGATGTGCGCGTCGTCCTGGGTCATGCCCCGCACCCGCGTGAGCCCGTGGACCACACCGGACTTCTCGTAGCGGTACACGCTGCCGAACTCGAAGAGCCGCAACGGAAGTTCCCGATAGGAGCGCCCCCGCGACCGGTAGATCAGATGGTGCATGGGGCAGTTCATCGGCTTCAGGTAGTAGTCCTGACCGGGTTTGCGCACCGTGCCGTCGTCGTTGTACTCGGCGTCGATGTGCATGGGCGGGAACATGCCGTCGGCGTACCACTCGAGGTGCCCGGAGGTGATGTAGAGCTGTTCCTTGGTGATGTGCGGCGTATTGACGAACTCGTAGCCGGCCTCGATGTGCTTGCGGCGCGAGTACTCCTCCAGTTCACGGCGCACCACACCGCCCTTGGGGTGGAAAACCGGCAGACCCGAACCCAATTCGTCGGGGAAGCTGAACAGGTCCAGCTCGACGCCGAGCTTGCGGTGGTCACGCTTCTGAGCTTCCTCGATCAGCTCGAGATGGCGGTCGAGCGCTTCCTGGGACTCCCAAGCAGTCCCGTAGATGCGCTGCAGGCTGGCGTTGTTCTGATCACCGCGCCAGTAGGCCGCCGAGCTGCGGGTCAGCTTGAACGCCGGGATGTAGCGGGTGGTAGGAATGTGCGGACCGCGGCACAGGTCGCCCCAAACCCGTTCCCGGGTACGGGGATTGAGGTTGTCGTAGGCGGTCAGCTCGTCGCCACCGACTTCCATGACCTCCGGGTCGTCGGCGCCGGACTTGTCGTCGATCAACTCGAGCTTGTAGGGCTCCGCGGCGAGCTCTTCGCGGGCCTGGTCAATGGATTCGAACACCCGGCGCTCGAACAGCTGACCGTCCTTGACTATCTTGCGCATCTTTTTCTCGAGCGCCTCAAGATGCTCCGGGGTGAACGGCTCGGCGACGTCGAAGTCGTAGTAGAAGCCGTCGGTGATCGGCGGGCCGATGCCGAGCTTGGCGTCGGGAAACATGTCCTGCACCGCCTGGGCCAGCACATGGGCGGCCGAGTGCCGGATCACGCTGCGGCCGGCCTCGGTGTCGGCGGCCACAGCGATCACCTCGACGTCGGCGTCGGGAACCCAGGACAGGTCGCGCAGCCGGCCCTCGGGATCTTGAACCACGACGACGGCGTCGGGCGCCCCCCGGGACGGTAGGCCCGCGTCACGCACCGCCTGCCCGGCGGTCGTCCCGGCAGCCACCCGGATCGAGGCTGCGGGGGCGGGGCGGGCGGGGGCGCTCATCGCTGGGCTCTCCAAACTCTCAGGTGCGGGTCGTGGATCGATCGCGACCATGCTATCGGTGCTGGGCCTCAGCTCCCGATACCAATAGGGCTCTTGAGCCACGGGTAGTCCATCCCGACCAATCCGCCGGCGAAACCGAGCGCCCCCAGCAACCACAGCGTGCCCACCACCACCGCGAAGGTGAAGAGCGCGCCGAGCGCTTGAACCCAAAGGCCCTGACGTTTGAACCAGTCCATCGCGGCGTCGTAGCGGGAGCGTGCAAATTTCAGCAGGCGATGTGCCCACTCGAACTCGGTGGCCAGGATCACCAGGCCCAGGAAGACGATGGCCCAGCCTGGGCCGGGGTACGGAATCGCCAGGATTCCGACGGCGAGCACCAGGAGCCCGACCACACCGACCGCGATGCGGTAGGCGAGATCGAGGCCCCGGCGGTCCCGCAGCCGGTCTCTCCAGCGCGCCCACCTGCGGGTGAGTCCGCGTACCCCGCCGCGCTCGCTCACGGCTGCCCGGGTTTCAACGTGACGAACAGAGAATGGGCGTCGGCCAGCACGTCGTCACCGTCGAGAAGCCTGCCCGACACGAAGATCTTCCGGTCGACAATGTCGTCGATCCGGGCCTCGACCTGGAGCTCGGCGCCGATCAGCGCGATCTTGCGGTAGTCCACGTGCAGGAAGGCGGTGCGCTGGGCCTTGTTGCCGCTGAGTTTGAACGCGGTGAACCCCAGCAGGGAATCGAACAGGTGGGCCACCGCGCCGCCGTGCGCGGCGCCGTTGCGGCCCAGGTGGTAGCGACGGAACCGGGCGGTGCCGGCGACGCGGCCGTCCTCGGTCAGGTGCAGGTCGATCGGCGGGCTGAGAATGTTGCCGCGGTTGGGCAGGTCCATCCGCCGGCCGGACGGCGACGACCATTCGTCGGCGTCGTACGGCGCCAGCAGCGCCGAGACCTTCTCGATCAGGTCGGCGGCCTCAGTGATCACCGCGTCGGGCGCGTCCGCAGCGCGGGCATGGTCCTGCAGTGTGCGGACCGCTTCGACGAACCGCCCGTAGTCCGGGCCGCCGCGGTTGGTGGGTTCGGGCGGGTTGAACCCGCCACCGACGCGGGCGTCGAAACCAGTACCGACGCGGGCGTCGAAACCAGTACCGACGTGGGCGTCGGCAGCTTTGTTGGTGCTCACCCGCTCACCGTATTGGTTGCTCAACTCGCGGCGGCGCCGGCGTTGCTCAGTGTCTCGAACTCGGTGTCGGTCAGCTCGATCTGCGCGGCCGCCACGTTCTCCTCCAGATGGGCGACCTTCGAGGTTCCCGGGATGGGCAGCATCACCGGCGAACGCTTGAGCAGCCAGGCCAGCGCCAGCTGCGACGGGGAGCACCCATGGTCGGCCGCGATCCGCTGCAGCGGGCCGTCGGCAGCCGCCAGCGGACCCGCGGCCAGCGGAAACCACGGGATGAACGCGATGGCCTCGGCCTCGCACACATCGAGCACGGGCTCCGAGTCGCGCATCGTGAGGTTGTACTTGTTCTGTACGGACACGATCACGGTGACCCGGCGCGCCGCGGCGAGCTGGTCGGTGTCGACCTCAGACAAGCCGATGTGCCGGATCTTGCCCTCCTTCTGGAGCTCCGCCAGCTCACCGACCTGGTCTTCGGCGGGGAACTTCGGGTCGATGCGGTGCAGCTGGAACAGGTCGATGGTGTCGACCCCCAGCCGGCGCAGACTCATCTCGCATTCTTGCCGCAGGTAGGCCGGAAACCCTAGCGGCTCCCACACGTCCGGCGCGGTCCGCAACAGGCCCGCCTTGGTCGCGATGACGACACCGTCGTAGGGGTGCAGCGCTTCGTGGATGAGGTCCTCGGAGATGTACGGGCCGTAGGAGTCCGCGGTGTCGATGAAGTCGACGCCGAGTTCGACCGCCCGGCGCAGTACCCGCAGGCATTCGTCGCGGTCGGCGGGCGGGCCCCACACGCCGGGACCGGTGAGGCGCATAGCGCCGAAGTCGAGTCGGTTGACAGTCAGGTCGCCGCCGAGGGTGAAGGTCGGTGCGTTCGCGGCAGTCACCGCTCCGACGGTACGCGGGCGATGACAAGCTGACATGGTGAGACTGACCGACCTGGCCGCCAAGGCGCTGACTTATCCGGAGGTGGGGGCGACCGCCTCGGACATGCCCGGCGGCTACCACCATCTGCACAAGTCGTCGGTGATCGGACGCGGCCGTGACCGGTTCGAGCGGGCCGCCGCCGAAGGCATGCGCTGGGGGATGCTGCGCGGGGCGGGGCTGCGGGTGGAGGCCACGGCGCCGGTGGCAACCGTCGGCGCCGAGGTGCTGGTGCATCTGGGACCGGTGGTCGCCCCGTGCCGGGTCGTCTACGTCGTCGACGAGCCCGATCGTCGCGGTTTCGCCTACGGCACGCTGCCCGGCCACGCCGAGTCTGGAGAGGAACTCTTCCTCGTGCGCTACGACCCCGCCACCGATCTCGTGCACGCGGAGGTGACCGCGTTCTCCCGGCACGCGACATGGTGGAGTCGGTTGGCTTCCCCGGTGACCTCGCTGGTGCAGCGGGTGGTCACCAACCGGTACCTGCGGGCGCTTTGACCGAGTGCCTCCGATTTCGCTGGCAGCGCGCTGCCCGGAACGGAAAGGCTGCCGGACGGGCGCCGGCCTGGCCTTCCGGTATGACGGCTACCGCGCCAAACGGTCACAATAGCGACATTCCGCATGCCCGCACCGACCGTCGGGCTCGGCGGTAGCCTTAAGAGCCATATTGACGCGTGAGTATCGGACGGTGAGGGATGAGCGATCCAGCTGCCATGGAGGCTGCGCACCTGCGTGTGGCCGAGCTGGTGCAGGGCCTGCACAACAGGCCCGACACCGACTCAGAGACCGTGGTCGCCGAACTGGCCGAACTCGCCGCCGCGGAGATCCCGGGTGCTCAGTACGCCGGAATCACGTTGACTCGCAACGCGAAACAGATCGAAACCCCGGCAGCGACCCACCATTGGCCGCTGCTGCTGGACAAGATCCAGCAGCGTCATCTGGAAGGGCCGTGTCTGACCGCGGCATGGGACGAAAAGACCGTCCACGTCCGCGATCTGGAGACCGACGAGCGCTTCCCGAACTATCGGCGTGATGCGCTGGCCGAGACACCTGTCCGGTCGATCATGGCGTTCCAGCTGTTCATCGCCGGGGAGACGTTGGGTGCGCTCAACATCTACTCCGAGAGTGGCGGGGCTTTCACGGACGAGTCACGCACTCTGGGACTGATCTTCGCCGCACACTCCTCGGTGGCATGGAACTCCGCGCGCCGCGAAGAACAGTTCCGCCGGGCGCTGTCCAGTCGCGACGTGATCGGCCAGGCCAAGGGCATGATCATGGAGCGCTACCGCGTGGACGCCGTTCAGGCGTTCGAGCTGTTGCGCAAGTTGTCTCAGGACAGCAACGTCCCGCTGATCAAGGTCGCCACGAACCTGGTCGCCGACGCACAGACTTCGGAATCCTGAGGCAGCCGCGAGCTCTGCGGTTCAATTCAGTTCGGGGGCAGGTCGGTACGGCTGCCGGCCTCCAAGGCCCGGGGCGCACGTGTGATACGCCAGCGCCCGAAGCGAGCCGGGCCGCCCGCACTCCCGGTGGCGGGAGGACGGGCGGCCAGGCCACCTGCGGCGTCGTTACTGGGTGTCCCACCGGTCACGTCGGTCACCGACCGGCGCGGTACCCGTGACCAATGCCCGCGGGATCTCGGCGTTTACCGGAGCGGCAGCCGAATCACCCTGCGTCGCCGACCAGTCCGTGCCCACGCAGAGCAGGTCCGACGGCGTGGGTAGCTCACTCGGCAACGGCACCGGCAGACCCGGGATCGACGGGAAACTCAGCGACGGCGGCGCCACCAGATTCGACAGGCTCGTCGCGGCGAGTGGGGTGAACGGGTCGGCCGGCGCGGGGACACCCACACTGACCGATCCGGCACCACCGGGCGCCGGGGCGGGCGGCGGCGGCAGGATGCCGGCGACCGAGGACGTGGCGTCCTGAACCGAGCGGATCACTCCGGGCGGCGTCAGCAGATCTTCGAGCGCCACCGAGCTGCCGGGTGTTCCGGGGATCGGCGACCTCGGCGTGCCGGTATTGACGCTGGTGGATCCTCCCGGAGCGGGCGGTAGAACCGGGTTGTTGCCGGGAACCGGTCCGCCGACAGACGTTCCGGGTGTGCCGGGTGACGTCGGCGTACCCGCGTTGACCGGGCTGCCGGTCGACGCGGGCGGCACCGGCGGAGTCCCCGGTGTCGCGCCGGGCACCGTCGTGATCGCGGGCGTGCCGGGACCACCCGGCGCCGGCGGGGTCACCACACCGGCAGGCACCGCACCCCCGCCACCGGGAACGCCCGGCACCGGCGGGGCCACCACACCGGCAGGCACCGCACCCCCACCACCGGGAGCACCCGGCACCGGCGGGGTTGCGACGCCGGCCTCGCCGAAGATCGGCGCACCGGGTGCGGGCGGAGCCGGCGGCGCGACAGCCGCGGCAGCCGCATCAATCGGAGCACCGCCACCCGGGCCACCCGCGCCCGCACCGACAGCTCCCCCGGCACCCTCAACCGGAGCACCGCCACCCGGGCCACCCGCGCCCGCACCGACAGCTCCCCCGGCACCCTCAACCGGAGCACCGCCACCCGGGCCACCCGCGCCCGCACTGACAGCTCCCCCGGCACCCTCAACCGGAGCACCGCCACCGGGGCCACCCGCAGCGATGGCACCGGCGTCACCGAAAACCGGTGCGGCAGGTGGCGCCGGGGGCGCCACCGCTGCGGCGGCCGCATCGATCGGTGCGCCGGACGGGCCCGGAGCGGGCGGCGTCACGACACCCGCCTCGCCACCGGCAGGCACACCCGGCACACCGGGAGCGGGAGGTGTCGCAACACCGGCCTCCCCCACCACCGGAGCACCCGGAACACCCGGAGCGGGCGGCGTCACGACACCCGCCTCACCTCCAGCGGGCACACCCGGCACACCCGGCGCCGGCGGTGTGGCCACGTCGAGCGACGAAATCACCGGTGCACCAGGCACTCCCGGCGCCGGAGGCGTCGCAACACTCACCTCACCACCAGCAGGCACACCCGGCACACCCGGCGCCGGAGGCGTCGCCACCCCGGCCTCGCTGACCACCGGCGCACCCGGCACACCCGGAGCCGGAGGCGTCGCAACACTCACCTCACCACCAGCAGGCACACCCGGCACACCCGGAGCCGGAGGCGTCGCCACCCCGGCCTCGCTGACCACCGGCGCACCCGGCACACCCGGAGCCGGAGGCGTCGCAACACTCACCTCACCACCAGCAGGCACACCCGGCACACCCGGAGCCGGAGGTGTCACCACGCTCGACGACGCCTCGATCGGCACGCCGGGAACGCCGGGTGCCGGCGGCGTCGCCACCTCGAGCGAGGAGTGCACCGGTGTGCCAGGCACACCCGGGGCCGGAGGAGCCGCCACATTCACTTCGCCACCGGCAGGCCCACCCGGAACACCCGGAGCCGGCGGCGACGCCACCTCGACCGACGAGCCCGCCGGAGTAGCGGGTGCCGGAGGGGCAGGCGGCGAGAAGGTCTCCACCGTGCCGGACGACGGTGTGCCCGGGGCCGGCGGAGCGGGCGGTGAGAACGTCTCGACCGTGCTGACGGTCGGAGTCCCGGGCGCACCCGGAGCCGGAGGCGTCACCACACCAGCCTCATCACCCACCGGCGCACCCGGCGCACCCGGCGCCGGAGGCGCCACCACACCAGCCTCATCACCCACCGGAGCACCCGGCGCACCCGGCGCCGGAGGCGCCACCACACCAGCCTCATCACCCACCGGAGCACCCGGCGCACCCGGCGCCGGAGGCGTCACCACACCGGCCTCATCACCCACCGGAGCACCCGGCGCAGGCGGAGCCGGAGGCGCCACCACACCAGCGTGATCGCCGATGGGAGCCCCGGGAGCGGGCGGACCCGGGGGCGCTACCACACCGGCCTCATCACCCACCGGAGCACCCGGCGCAGGCGGAGCCGGAGGTGCCGCCACACCGGAAGCCCCGGCGATCGGGGCGCCCGGAGCCGGCGGAGCCGGAGGGGGCACCGCGCCCGACGCGCCCTCGACCGGGGTGCCCGCCGCCGGAGGACCGGCCTCGCCGGCCGCCGCTGCGATCGGCGCACCGCCGCCCGGGCCGCCGGCACCGCCGACCGCCCCACCGGAAGCACCCTCGAGTGCCGCGCCGCCACCGGGGCCACCACCGGGCACGCCGGCTGCGGCCGGGGCAGGCAAACCCGGGGCCGGGACTGCGCCGGCCTCACCGAAGACCGGCGCGCCGGGAGCCGGGGCCGGCGGAAGAGCCGCACCAGCGGGCACCGCGCCAGGTCCGCCCGGGGCGGGCAGGGCCGGCGGAAGAGCCGCACCGGCGGGCACCGCGCCAGGTCCGCCCGGGGCGGGCGGAAGCGGAGGCAGGGCCGCGCCGCCGTCGCCGACGACGGGCAGGCCGGGAACCGGCGGAACCGGTGGAGCCGGATTGGCGACGGGTACACCTGCCGGGGCACCAGGAACCGGAGGAAGCGGCGGGGTACCGCCTGCGGTCGATGTCACCGTCGGGGTTCCCGGAATGGGGGGCGCCGGCGGGGTCGCACCCGAAGCCGGGGTCACCACCGATCCGGGCGGCGTACCCGGAACAGGCGGTGTCCCAGCGCTTGTCGAGCCCACCGCCGGAGCGCCCGGCACAGGCGGGGACGGCGGTGTCGCACCCGCGGCCGGTCGCAGCACCGAGGCCGGCGGTGTCGGGGGCGACGGCGGCGTACCGATCGACGACGAGGAGCTGGCCGGGGGCACGACGACCGGCGGAGCCGGCTGGCCCGGGTTGGTGAACGATCGCGCGGTGTCCGTCAGAGCCTGCGGGATGTCACCCGGACGAGAAACGATCTGCTGGAGGATGCCCACGCACGGAACGCCGCCCCGGGTGGGGTTCGCGTTTGCCGATGGGCCCAGCAGCGGGGCGCTCAAGAACAATCCCGCGCTGCCCATCATGACAACGACGATGCTCTTTTTCGTCCGAGACATGTGCCCCCAGTCCTTCTGCGTCCGTGCCGTGCGAATTACATCCGCGTAGTTACGGGGCTTACTGAACCGACAATTTGCGGAATCACCGACGCGACAGAACCGGCGTTATCCAACCGTTGTGAAGGAGAGGCGATCCCGTCACAGAACGTAGCGGCGTCCCAGCGCGCACAAATCACCCTCACGCTGGCCAGACGCGACGGTACAGCACGGATGCCGCGTCACCGGCCCGGTGGTCACGGCAGCGGCGCGCGCCACGTCAGGACGGTCCCGCCCTCGGGGAAGGGTTGGACCGCGAAGCTACCCCCGGCGTCGCGGGCGCGCTGCGCGAGATTGGCCAGCCCGCTGCCGGTGACGTCGGCCCGAATTCCGCGGCCGTCGTCGCGGACGTCGATCACCAGATCGTCGTCGACGGTGATCGTCACCGCGACGACGGTGGATCCGGAGTGGCGAACAGCGTTGCTGACCGCTTCGCGCACGACAGCCTCGGCATGGTCTGCCGGCGCGGCATTCCCGACCGACAGCGGTCCGGCGGACTGCACCGACGTACGGATTCCCGAGCCCGGAAACGCCGACCGCCCCATCGAGTCGCTGGCGCAACCGGGGGATTGGTCGACGATCCGCCGTGCAGGTCGAAGATCGTCGTACGGATCTCCTCAATGACCTCCTGGAGGTCATCCACGGAATCCGAAAGCCGCTGCCGCACTCAGTTCCCGCATTCTGCGCTGAGCGCCGGTCGGCTGCCACACCAGTGCGGCCTGATCGGCGAACGCCGCCATCATGTCGAGTTCGTCGGACCGGAACGGTTGCGCGCCAACATCTCTGACGGCGATCAACACGCCAGGAACGGCGTCGACGGCCCGTAACGGGAGCACCAGCGCCGGTCCCGCCGCGCGAGGTCGGTCCCGGACAGCACTCGGTGCCGATGTCGCGCGTGGCCGCGATCCATTCCTGACGGGCGCGCGACTGCTCGTAGAGCCGGGCGTTCTCGATCGCAATGCTCGCCGCCGCCGCCAACGCCTGTACCAGCACCTCGTCGTCTTCGCTGAACGGCTCACCACCTATCTTGTCGGTCAGATACAGGTTGCCGAACACCTCGTCGCGGATGCGCACCGGGGCCCGAGGAAAGTATGCATCGGCGGATGGTTGGGCGGGAATCCCACAGAGGCCGCGTGCGCCGAGATATCTTCCAGCCGAATCAGTTAGGGGTCGTCGATCAGCACCCCGAGCACTCCCCGGCCTTCCGGCAGGTGCCCGATCAGCTGGGCGTCGACGAGATTGATCGCGGTGTGCACGATGGTGCGCAGCGTGTCGTCGAGTTCCAGGCCGCCAAGCCGGTCGCGGCCCCTGATGATCCGCTCTACCCGGTCCTGCACCTCGGTGAGCAGCTCACGCAACCTCAACTGGACAAAGTGCCCCGCAGCGCACCCACTCCACCGTCAGTGCACCACGGTGTCCGCCGTTCTGTGATGTGGTTGAGGACCATTGACCCTGGTCCTCGACGGGTGGGGCGCGCAGTGTGGACGTGAATCGAAGGGAGCCTGATGACTGCGACACGTGTGCACACCGCGGCGATCGTCGACGCACTGCAATTGGCGTGCCGGGCACCGTCTCTGCACAACAGTCAACCGTGGCGGTGGGTCGCCGGTGACCACGCAGTCGACCTGTTCGCCGACCCGGCGCGGCTGATCCGCGCCGCCGACGCCACCGGGCGTGAGGCGTTGATCAGCTGTGGGGCCGCGCTCGACCACTTCAGGGTCGCGATGGCCGCCGCCGGATGGGCCACCAGTGTGCAGCGCTTCCCCGACCCCGCAGATCCCCACCACCTGGCCCGGATCGAGTTCAGCTCGACCGCGGTCTCCGACGAGCAGAAGCGTCGCGCCGACGCGATTCTGCTGCGACGCAGTGACCGCCTTCCCATGGCGGCGCCTCCGGACTGGGAGCGGCTCATCGACGCCCTCACCGCCGCGACCCGGCATACCCCGGCCCGGCTGGACGCCGTCGCCGACGACGTTCGCAGCCCGCTGGCCGAGGCCTCGCACCTGGCCGAGGTGGTGCGCCTCTACGATGCCCGTTACCATGCCGAGATCGATTGGTGGACAGCGGAATTCAGCGCCTCCGAGGGGATTCCGCGCAGCGCCCTGATCGCGGCGACGGACAGCGATCGGGTACACGTCGGGCGCGCCTTCCCCGTCAGCGGTGCAGGAGAAAGCCACAGCCGGCCCGACGAGGACCGCGCGGGGATCCTCGTGCTGTCCACCGACGACGACTCCGCCGAGAGCGTATTGCGTTGCGGCGAAGCACTGTCGGCCGTGCTGCTCGAGGCCACGATATTGGGCCTGGCGACATGCACCGTCACACACATCACCGAGGTGCCCGAGGGGCGCGACGTGGTCGCCTCGTTGATCGGAAGCACCGCCAGTCCGCAGGCGCTGGTACGGGTCGGACTGACCCCGACAATGGATGCCGCGCCGCCGCCCACTCCCCGCCGGGCCGTTCGGGACGTGCTCGAAATCCGCGGAGGCGCATCATGACCGAGGCACAGCCCAGCCCCTACATCGTCGTCGGGATCGACGGCTCCCCGGCCGCCGTGGACGCCGCGCTGTGGGCGATCGACCAGGCCGTCGACCGCGATGTTCCCCTGCGGTTGGTGTACGTCATCGACACCCAGGACGGTGAGGTCGACCCGCACGACCAGTCCCGCCGCATCGCCACCGCGGACGTCTCCCTGCGCCACGCGCTGACCGCCGTGGAGGCTGCCCAGCGACCCGTCAAGATCGAGGTCGAGATTCTGCAGGGCAGGCCGGTTCCGACTCTGCTGGAGGCGGCTCGAACGGCGGCGATGTTGTGTGTCGGCGCTCGCGGACTCAGGCATTCGACCCAGGGCCGGATCGGGTCGACCGCGACGGCCCTGTCGGCGTCCGCCCACTGCCCGGTGGCGATCGTGCGCGCCCACCGGCCGCACCACCGTCAGGATCGCTTCGTGGTCATCGAACTCAACAACAGTGCCGCCAGTTCTGAGGTGATGCGGCGCGGTCTGGACGAAGCTCGCCGCCGGAAGGCGCCGGTGCGCGTGCTGACCCCGGCGCGACCCCACCCCGAGGCCAGAATCCACTGGGACCGCCGACTGGCCGAATGGCAGCGCGCCTATCCGGATGTGGAGATCGTGCCGGTCGGCGATCACGGCGACACCCTCGACTATCTCGCCGCGCACGGCGACACCGTCCAACTCGTGGTCGCGGCCCGAAACCGCCCCGGCGGCGTGGCGGCTCTGGTGGGACCTCCCGGCAATGCCGCCCTTCGCGACACGGATTGTTCGATACTGGTGTGCGAACCGCACAACGCTCTATGACCGGGCGCCGGCCCGTTGGGGGGATGACGTCGCGACATGGTGAGGGTTTTCCTGGTAGACGACCATGAAGTGGTACGGCGCGGGTTGATCGATCTGCTCGGGAGTGACCCCGAGCTCGACGTGATCGGAGAGGCCGGGTCGGTGGCCGAGGCGATGACCCGGATCCCGGCACTGCAGCCCGACGTGGCGGTCCTCGACGTCCGCCTGCCCGACGGCAACGGCATCGAGTTGTGTCGCGATCTGCTCTCCCGGCTTCCCGACCTGCGCTGCCTGATGCTGACCTCGTTCACGTCCGACGAAGCGATGCTCGACGCGATCCTGGCCGGCGCGAGCGGCTACGTCGTCAAGGACATCAAAGGCATGGAACTCGCCCAGGCCATCAAGGAGGTCGGAGCCGGCCGCTCCCTGCTGGACAATCGGGCTGCCGCGGCGCTGATGGCCCGGCTGCGCGGAGACAGCGACCCCTCCGACCCGCTCTCGGGTCTGACCGAGCAGGAGCGGGTGTTGCTCGACCTGCTCGGAGAGGGTCTGACGAACAAGCAGATCGCCGCTCGGATGTTCCTCGCCGAGAAGACGGTCAAGAACTACGTGTCGCGGCTGCTCGCGAAATTGGGCATGGAACGTCGCACCCAGGCCGCGGTGTTTGTCTCCAAACTCGAACGGCACCGCCACGCCGACGGCGGCTGACCACTCACCTCAGCGGCGAACCATCAAGGCGCGCAGCAATTTCACCCAATTCGCGGCGCGGCGTCGGCGGCAGCGGGTCGGCGTTCACCGGTGCCCACCCCACCCGAAGCAGCATCTGTGCGTATCCGTCGGCACCGAACACGTCGCGGCGCACGGCCTCCCGGGTGTCGGCGATCTCCAGCGGTTCGGTGATCGGGCAGCTCGCCAGTCCGAGGGCTGTCGCGCTCAGCAGCACGATGCTGGTCGCCTCCCCCGCGCGCAACCACGACAGCCGGTCGTCCTCGCGGGTGCCCAGGGCGAGCACCGCCGCGTTCTCCTCAGCGGCATCGACCTGCGGACTCTGCGGCAGCACGCCTCCGGCGAACGCGCGCAACGGAACCGGCCCCGTCCCGTCGGTGGTGGGAACGCTGTGGGCGGGCACCCCCGCCGTGGCGGCGTACCGGCCGCTCCAGGCGGCCAGCTCGGCGAGGTAACCCTGGTCGCTCGCGTGTGCGAACGCGGCGGCGTTCACCAGCCGTTTCAGGTTCACCAGATCATCGACCCGCCGCAGCATCACCCCGGCCCGGGCGGCGCGCGCGCCCATCAACGCGATATCCCCGCGCGGCACCGGCCATGAGCTGTAGTGCCGACGATCGGTGCGGCGACGCGGGATCGCGGCGGCCAGCGTCACATCGAGCTCGGCCGCCGGATAGCGGTGCAGAACCAGCGCGGCAAGATGATCGGGTTCGGCCGGGTTGGGGAACCGGTGCACCTTGGACTGCCAGCCGAGCGCGGCCAACGCCACCACACAGTGGTTGAGCGCCGCGCCGCAGCTGAGCATCAGGTCGCGGCCGTCGGGATCGGTGTGGGGCAGCAGCAGATCCGGGTTCGCGTACAGATGGATGGTGTGCTCACCGACACGCCACTGCCACGGTTGTGAGTTGTGCACCGAGGGGGCACGACTCGCCAACGACAGTGCCGACCGCAGGGTCTCGCCGCCCGGAAAATTGCTACTCATCGCTTCGTCTCCACCTCAGGAGTTGTCGTCTCCATCAAGGGTGCTTCGGAAGCGGTTCTCAGGGTGAGGGCACAAAGACCCTTTAAGGAGTGACTTACTTCAACCAGACCGCGGTGTCGGGTGCAAGCGTGCCGCCCACGTCAGGTTCGGAGGACAGCACCACCGTCGCCCCCGCGGGCAACCGCACGGTGGTGTCGCCGGTGTTGACCCAACACTGCGTGCCCCCGCGCTCGAACGCCGCGACGCCGGGCGCAACCTCGGTCCACGTGACGTCCCCGGCGTCGCGCCACAGCGCCGGGCGCAGCTGCAGGGCGGCGCGGTAGAGGTTCAGCGTCGACGCCGGATCGCGGTCCTGCGCCTGGACGCTGTGTTCGGCCCAGTGCTCGGGTTGCGGCAGCCACGTCTCGGTTTCCGGATGGGCGGCGAAGCCGTAGGGCGCCGAGGTTTCGGTCCACGGCAACGGAATTCGACAGCCGTCCCGACCCACATCGGTGAAGCCGGACTGCACCCAGGTGGGGTCCTGGCGCGCATCGGCGGGAAGCTCCTCGATCTCCTCGAGCGCGAGTTCCTCGCCTTGGTAGACGTACGCCGTACCGGGCAGCGCCAGCTGTACGAGCGCGGCGGCCCGGGCGCGCCGGCGCCCCAAGACGTGGTCGGCCGCCTCCCCGCCCCAACGTCCCCGCTCCCAGTCGGTGTCGATCAGATGTGCCGGCTGCGACCGGGAGAACCGCGTCACGGTGCGGGTGACATCGTGGTTGGACAGCACCCACGTCGGCGGTGCACCGACCGACGCGGCTGAGCGGATCGCATCGTCGATGACCTTGCGCATCAGCTCCGCTCGCCACGGGGTGCGCAGGAAGTCGAACTGGAATGCGGTGTGCAGTTCGTCGGCGCGCAGGTAACGGGCCAGCCGCTCATTGCTGGGCACCCACGCCTCGGCGATGAAGATCCGTTCCGGCGTGTAGCGGTCGGCCACCGCGCGCCAGCCCCGGTAGATCTCGTGCACCCCGTCCTGGTCCCACGCGGGGTGCCGGGACTGAGTGTGCAGCAACGCCTGCGGTTCATCGTCGGTGCTCACACCGTCGGGGAGACCGGCCTCTTTGACCAGACCGTGCGCGACGTCGATGCGGAAGCCGTCGACACCCCGGTCGAACCAGAACGCCAGGATGTCCTCGAACTCGGCGCGCACCTCGTCGTTGGCCCAGTTGAGATCCGGCTGGGCGGGCGCGAACAGGTGCAGGTACCTCTGACCTTTCAGGGGACCTTCCTCCACCCGGGTCCAGGCAGGCCCACCGAACACGCTCTGCCAGTTGTTCGGCGGTGACGCGCCGTCGGCGCCCCGGCCGGGCCCGAAGTGGTACCGCCGGCGCGCACGCGGGTCGCCGGCGAGGGCGGCCTGGAACCACGAGTGCCGGTCGGAGGTGTGGTTGGGCACGATGTCGAGGATCACGCGGACACCCAGATCGTGCGCCTCGACGATCAGCGCCTGAGCCTCGTCCAGCGTGCCGTAGTCGGGTTCGATGTCGCGGTAGTCGGCGACGTCGTAGCCGGCGTCGGCCATCGGTGACGGGTACCACGGGTTGATCCAGATCGCGTCGACGCCGAGCCGGGCCAGGTAGGGCAACCGTGCCCGCAGGCCCGCGATGTCGCCAATGCCGTCGCCGTTTCCGTCGGCGAAGCTGCGGATGTAGACCTGGTAGACGACGGCGGTCTGCCACCACGACTGTTCGGGGGCCACTGGGCGAACTCCTCCGGGCATGAGCGTACGTAAACGTTTTCTCGCCCAGATTCCCGTTTTCAAAGGAATTTGTCAATCAGAATTCCTCTTACGTAAATACTTACGTACGGTTATTCTGGTCACCCTATGATCCCCAGGCAGACCGTCAACATGACCGACGTGGCGCGCCGGTCCGGGGTGTCCATCGCCTCGGTCTCCCGCGCGCTGCGCGGCGAGGCCGGCGTCTCCCCCGCCACCCGCGACCGCATCCTCGCCGCGGCGCGGGACCTTTCCTACGTCGTGTCCCCGGAGGCCTCGCGCCTGTCGGGCGGACCCACCGGCCGCGTCGGGGTGATCGTCCCCCGGATCGACGCGTGGTTCTACTCGACGATCCTCGCGGGAATCGCCGATGAGTTCGACACCGTCGGTGTGGATCTGGTGCTGTGCACGGTGCCCGATTCGGGCGCGCGGCATCGCTTCTTCGAAGCGCTTCCGTTGCGTCGCAAGGTCGACGCGGCGATCGTGGTGTCGCTTCCCCTGTCCACCCGTGAGCACACCCGACTGGAGCAGCTCGCGGTGCCCACGGTGTTCGTCGGCGGACATCGCGCCAGGGATCACCGGCCGTGGATCGGCATCGACGACGAGCGCGCCGCACAGCAGGCCGTCGGCCACCTGGTGCGGATCGGCCATCGCGACATCGCGATGATCCAGGCCGCCGACGACACCGACATCCCATGGGCCACCGACCAGGCCCGCATCCGGGGGTTTCACTCGCGGCTGCACGAGGTCGGATTGACCGACCCGACCGTGGTGACGGTGAAGTGGAGCATCGACGGCGGGGCCCACGGCATGGAGACGCTGCTGAGCCAGGACCGCCTGCCCACTGCGGTCTTCTGCCACTCCGACGAGATCGCGCTTGGCGCGCTGCGCACCCTACGCCGCGCTGGAATCGCTGTGCCCCAGCAGATTTCGGTGATCGGGGTGGATGATCATCCCTCCGCCGACATCAGCGATCTGACGACGGTCGCGCAACCGGTGCGCGAGCAGGGCAGGCTCGCGGCACGCGCGGTGCTCGACCGACTCGACGACGGAGAGGCCGCCGAAACCATGTCTGCGGTGACCACATTGCCGACCAGGCTGGTCATCCGCGGATCCACCGCCCCGCCGCGCTGACACCGCTGCCCCACCGAGCCTGTGAGGTGTGACACACTCACATACGTACCGAATGTGCTGCCCGTGGCCCTCATCGGAGACCACAACTTCATAGACGAGGACGTGATGAAACGAAATCAGTTCGCCCGCGGGCGACGGCGTCGTGCGATCGCGCTGGCCACTGCGCCCCTGATCGCGGCGACGGTGCTGTCCGGCTGCGGCAGCGAGGGCGGTCCCCCGACGCTGACGTGGTACATCCTCCCCGACAACGGCGGCTCCGCGGCGCGCGCAGAGCAATGCGCGGAGGCCTCCGGCGGCGCCTACCAGGTGCGCATCGAATCGCTGCCGAGCACCGCGACCGCCCAGCGTGAACAGATGGTGCGCCGACTGGCCGCCGGTGATTCGTCGATCGATCTGGTGAGCATGGACGTGGTGTTCACGGCTGAATTCGCCAACGCCGGATTCCTGCGCCCGTACACCCCCGAGGAAGCGCAGCGGCTCACCGCGGGAATGCTGCCCGCCCCCATCGAGACCGGAATGTGGGAGGACACGCTCTACGGGGCGCCTTACAAGTCCAACGCCCAGTTGCTCTGGTACCGCAAGTCGGCCGCCGCCGCGGCCGGGGTGGATCCCGCCTCGCCGACGTTCACCTGGGACGAGATGCTCAAAGCAGCTGTGAGCCAACAGAAGAAAATCGCCGTCCAGGCCCAGCGCTACGAGGGCTACACGGTGTGGATCAACGCGCTGGTCCTCTCCGGCGGCGGCGAGTTGCTGCAGGACATGCAAGCCGGCCGCAACGCCAAACCGTCGCTGGACACCCCGCCCGGTTTGAAGGCCGCCGAGATCGTCGGCAACCTCGGCCGCTCCCCGGCCGCGCCCGCCGACCTGTCCAACGCGTCGGAGGAGCAGGCACGCGCGAACTTCCAGTCCGATGAGGGCATGTTCATGGTCAACTGGCCGTATGTGCTCGCCGCCGCGCGCAGCGCCGCCGAAGAAGGAACGCTGCCCCAGGCGGTGGTCGACGACATCGGCTGGGCCCGCTATCCGAGGGTGTCCCCCGACCGTGCGAGCGCGCCGCCGCTGGGCGGGGCGAACCTGGGCATCGGGGCCTACACCGAGCATCCCGAGCAGGCCGTCGCACTCGTCGAGTGCATCAACGCCGAGCCGAAGGCCACCCAGTACATGCTCGACGAAAGTGAGCCGTCGCCGTACGCCGCCTCGTACGACGATCCCCAGATCCGGGAGACCTACGAGAACGCCGACCTGATCCGAGAGTCCATCGGCGACGGCGGCCCCCGCCCGCCGACCCCGTTCTACACCGACATCTCGGGCGCGATCCAGCAGACCTGGCATCCGCCGGACGCAGTGAACGCCCAAACCCCGGAAAGGACAGACCAATTCATGGCTGACGTGCTGGCGGGGAGGCGGCTGCTGTGACCGCCCGGGCGAGCGAAGCGACGGGGGTGAGTGGCGCCGTGCAGAACGGGTCCATCCAGAAGGAACCAGGCACCCCCTCGGTCAGTGAGCGGGTCAAGGGCGAACGCCGCCTCGGCCTCTACCTGACGGCACCGTCGTATGTGGTGATGCTGCTCGTCACCGCCTATCCCCTCGGTTACGCGCTGGTCTTGTCGCTGTACAACTTCCGGCTCACCGATCCCGAGGGCCGCAGCTTCGTCGGGCTGAGCAACTACCTGGTGATCCTGACCGACCCCGTGTGGTGGAACGACTTCGTCACCACGCTGGCGATCACCGTGGTCACCGTGGCCATCGAGTTGGTGCTCGGGTTCTGGTTCGCGTTCGTGATGCTGCGCATCGTGCGGGGACGTGGTCCGTTGCGGACCGCGATCCTGATCCCGTACGGCATCGTCACCGTGGTGTCGGCGTTCATCTGGCGCTACGCGTTCGCCATCGACTCCGGCTTTGTCAACCAGTGGCTGAACCTGACCGATTTCGACTGGTTCGGCGACCGCTGGTCGGCCATCTTCGTGATCTGCCTCTCGGAGATCTGGAAGACCACGCCGTTCATCTCGCTGCTATTGCTGGCCGGGCTGGTACAGGTGCCCGAGGACATGCAGGAGGCCGCCAAGGTCGACGGCGCCACCGCATGGCAGCGGCTGTGGAAGGTCACGCTGCCGAACATGAAGGCTGCGATCATGGTGGCGCTGTTGTTCCGGACGCTGGACGCCTGGCGGATCTTCGACAACCCGTACGTGATGACCGCCGGCGCCAACAACACCGAGACCATCTCGTTTTTGGCCTATCGGCAGAACGTCACCCTGGTGAACCTCGGTATGGGATCGGCGGTCTCGGTGCTGTTGTTCCTGTCGGTGGTGGCCATCGCCTGGATATTCATCAAGGTCTTCAAGACCGACCTCTCGCAAGTCAGGGGTGACCAGTGACCAAGAACACCAAGTGGTGGACGATCGCCGGCATCGTCATCGTCATCTACAGCTTCGTGCCGATACTGTGGATGATCAGCCTGGCGTTCAAGCCGCCGTCCGACATCGTCTCCGGCAATCCGTCATTCCTGCCGAGCTCGATCACGTTCGACAACTTCGCCCAGATCTTCAGCCAGCCGCTGTTCACCCGGGCGCTGATCAACTCGATCGGGATCGCGGTAATCGCGACGATCATCTCGGTGGTCATCGCGATGTTCGCCGCCTATGCCATCGCCCGGCTGGAGTTCCCCGGCAAGAAGCTGCTCCTTTCACTGGCACTGGGTATCGCGATGTTCCCGCAGGCCGCGCTGGTGGGTCCGCTGTTCGACATGTGGCGCGGCCTGGGCATCTACGACACCTGGCTCGGCTTGATCATCCCGTACCTGACCTTCGCGCTACCGCTGTCGATCTGGACGATGTCGGCGTTCTTCCGTCAGATCCCCTGGGAGATGGAGCACGCCGCCCAGGTCGACGGCGCCACCCAGTGGCAGGCGTTCCGCAAGGTCATCGTCCCGCTGGCCGCACCGGGAGTGTTCACCACCGCGATTCTGACGTTCTTCTTCTGCTGGAACGACTTCCTGTTCACGATCTCGCTGACGTCCACCGACAGCGCCCGCACGGTTCCCGCCGCGCTCGCCTTCTTCCAGGGCGCGTCATACTTCGAATCCCCCGTCCCCTACATCATGGCCGCGTCGGTGATCGTGACGATCCCCGTCGTGATCCTGGTTCTCATCTTCCAGCGGCGCATCGTCGCCGGTCTCACCTCCGGAGCAGTGAAGGGATAGCCCCATGGCAGCAATCACCATGCGCAATATCGTCAAGAGGTACGGTGACGGGTATCCGGCGGTCAACGATGTGAGCCTCGACATCGCCGACGGTGAGTTCATGATCCTGGTGGGACCGTCGGGTTGCGGCAAGTCCACCCTGCTCAGGATGATCGTCGGCCTGGAGGACATCACGTCCGGGGACATGCTGATCGGTGACACACGCGTCAACGACAAGGCGCCCCGTGACCGCAACCTGGCCATGGTGTTCCAGAACTATGCGCTCTATCCGCATCTGACGGTGTTCGAGAACGTCGCATTCCCACTCCGGTTGGCGGGCAAGCTGTCCGACGAGGAGATCCGCAAACGGGTCAACGATGCGGCCGCGACGTTGGAGCTCGGTGAGCACCTCGACCGCAAACCCGCCAACCTGTCCGGCGGTCAGCGCCAGCGGGTGGCGATGGGACGCGCCATCGTGCGCGAGGCCGATGCGTTCCTGTTCGACGAGCCGTTGAGCAACCTCGACGCCAAGCTGCGCGGCCAGATGCGCACCGAGATCCTGCGGCTGCAGCGCAAACTGGGCGTCACCACCGTCTACGTCACGCACGATCAGACCGAGGCGATGACGCTCGGCGATCGCGTCGCGGTGTTGAAAAAAGGTGTCCTGCAACAGGTCGCCAGCCCTCGCGAGCTTTACGACCAGCCGGTGAACCTGTTCGTCGCGGGCTTCATCGGGTCCCCGCCGATGAACTTCGTCCCTGCGCGGGTGCAAGGCAACGAGATCGAGCTGCCTTTCGCGACGGTGCCGCTGCGCGACGAGTGGCGCGAGACGGTGGAGGACGGGAAGGTCTACATCGCGGGGATCCGGCCGGGGGCCTTCGAGGATGCGGAGTTCGTCGACGGCGACAAGGCCTCGCGCGGTGTCACTTTCGAGGTCGAGATCGACGTCACCGAATGGCTGGGCAACGAACAGTACGCGTTCGTGCCGTTCGACACGACAGCCGAGATCTCCGGTCAGCTGGCCGAGCTGGCCAGCGAGCTCGACAGCGAGCAGCTGCGCACGCAAATCTGCGTCGAACTCGACCCGCTGAGCCGGGTGCGCGCGGGGGACAAGGCCACCCTGTGGCTGGACTCCGCACGGCTGCATCTTTTCGACCCGCAGTCCGGCGACAACCTCACCAGGGTCAGCGAGTCCAGCGGCCGGCACGCGGCGGCAACCGGCTGAGCCGACAGCCGCCACGGCGATGGCCGCCCCCGAGTTGCGGCTGCGTGCCCCGCGGCCAGGACTGATCGCGCTGCCCTGGGAGCGTCCGCTCGCCGACTGGACGGCACCTGAGGTTCCGCTGCGCGAGATCGCGGTCGGGCCGAGCCGGCACCTGGTCAGGTTCGTCGAATGCGACGGCGAACTGTGGGCGCTCAAGGAGCTGCCGCCGCGTATCGCCGGGCGCGAGTACGGCGTGCTGAGCCGCCTCGAGGAGATGGGTCTCAACGCCGTGCGGCCGGCGGGCCTGGTGTTCCAGCCGGATTTCGACACCGCGATCCTGCTGACCCGCTACCTCACCGGCTCGTGGCAGTACCGCCGGCTGTTCATGCGGCTGCCACCGGATGCGCCCAAACACCGGGCGCGCCTGTTCGACGCGATGGCCACGCTGTTGGTGGAGTTGCACCGGCACGGGGTGTTCTGGGGCGACTGCTCGCTGGCGAACACGTTGTTCTCCCGCGACGGGCAGGTGTTGCAGGCATTCCTCGTCGACGCCGAAACCAGCGAGGTGCACCCGACCCTGTCCGACGGGCAGCGTGCCCACGACATCGACATCACCGTCGAGAATGTCGCCGCCGGCCTGCTGGACATGGCGGCAAGTCTCGAAAGACCGGAGCTACAGCCGGGTTTCATCCAGGAGGCCATCGAGATCCGGGAACGCTACGAGCAGCTGTGGGGATTGTTGAGCGCCGAGCCGACGTTCGGGTTTGCCGACCGCTACCGGGTCGAGGGCACGATTCGCAAACTCAACGAGGCGGGCTTCGCCGTCGACGAGGTGTCGCTGCAGCCCGTCAGTACCGGTGCCGACGAACTGCGCCTGCATGTCGCCGTCGGCGACCGCAACTTCCACGCCGACCAGTTGCGGCGGCTGACCGGACTGGACGTCGGCGAGGGGCAGGCGCGGATCCTGCTCGGCGACCTGCACGCCTACCAGGCGCAGTTGTGCCAGGAGGCCGGATACGACGTCGACGAGCGCACCGCCGCGCAGCTGTGGGTGATGGAGGTGGCCACTCCGATGATGCACCGGGCCCACTCGGCGATCGGGGGCACCGGAACCCCGATCCAGGCCTACTGCGATCTGCTGGAGGTCCGATGGCTGCTTTCCGAACGCGCCGGCCACGACGTCGGCACCGAACGCGCGCTGCACGCTTTGGCGCGCAAGGTCGTGCCGTCGGAGTCGGCCGCGCAGTTGATGGTGGTCGAAGAACCCACCGAACCGTTCTCGGTGCTCGAGGACGACGACTGACGGTCACGACACCTGGCGCAGCGCGACACTCCCGACCCCACGAATCCGCAGAAGCGGATGCAATGGCATCATTGACCCGCATACACGGATAGCTGACGCCTCGGGAGGGTTCATGCCGAACATCCGGATCCGGGATGCCGCCACTCTGCTGGGCGTCAGCGACGACACCGTGCGGCGCTGGATCGACAGCGGCAGCCTGCCCGCGGTCAAGGATGCCGCCGGCCGCAAAGCCGTCGACGGGAAGGCGCTCGCCGAGTTCGCGCGCGAGCACGCTTCTCCCCCGCCGGATCCGCTCGGCGTGGGTAGCTCGGCACGCAACCGGTTCGTCGGGCTGGTCACGAAGGTGACCGCCGATCAGGTGATGAGCGAAGTACAGATGCAGTGCGGCCCGTTCACGGTGGTGTCACTGATGAGCACCGAGTCCGCGCGCCAGCTCGGACTCGAGCCCGGCGTCGTGGCCGTCGCCGTGGTCAAGGCGACCACCGTCATCGTCGAGACGGCCGAGGTGCCATGAAAGCCGTTGCCGCCGTTGTGCTGTGCGGCCTGGCCGTGATGACGGCGGGGTGTGCCTGGCCGCACCACGACCCGCAAGCCACCCTGACGGTGTTCGCCGCCGCATCGCTGGAATCCACGTTCACCGAACTCGGGACACGGTTCGAACACGACCATCCCGCAACGGTGGTCACGTTCAATTTCGCGGGTTCGTCGGATCTCGTCGCTCAACTCGCCCAGGGCGCTCCGGGCGATGTGTTCGCGTCCGCCGACACCGCCAACATGACCAAGGCCGTCGAGGCGGGTCTGGTCGCGGGAGCGCCGGCGCAGTTCGCGTCGAACACGTTGACCATCGTGACCTCACCCGGAAATCCGCATCGGATCACCTCTTTCGCCGACCTCACCCGGCCGGGACTTCAGGTCGTGGTGTGTGCGCCCCAGGTGCCGTGCGGTGCGGCGACGCGGAAGGTGGAGGACGCCACCGATGTGACGCTGACTCCGGTGAGCGAGGAGTCCGCCGTCACCGACGTGCTCGGCAAGGTCACCTCCGGTCAGGCCGACGCCGGCCTGGTCTACGTCACCGACGCCGCCGCGGCCGGCGACGCGGTCACCGCCGTACCGTTCGCCGAAGCCGGCAGCGCCGTCAACACCTATCCCGTTGCGGTGCTGGCAGATTCGTCGAATCCCGAGGCTGCGCGGCAGTTCGTCGAGTTGATCACCGGGCCGCAGGGACGAGAGGTGCTGGCGGCGGCCGGCTTCGGGGCGCCATGACTGCGCGCCGCCGCCCGGGTGGTCGGATCGAGGTCGGGTTGCCGCGCTGGGTCATTGTCCCCGCAACGGTCGGTGCGCTGTTGGTCATCCTGCCGCTCGCGGCGGTGCTGCTCCGTATCGACTGGCCCAGATTCGTGCCGTTGATCACCTCCGACTCGTCGCGCGCCGCACTACTTCTCAGCCTGCAGACCGCGACCGCCAGCACCGCGGTGTGTGTGCTCGTGGGCGTGCCGATGGCGCTGGTGCTGGCCCGCGGCCGATTCCCCGGCCGGTCCGTGCTGCGGGCGCTGGTGCTGCTCCCCCTGGTGCTGCCCCCGGTGGTCGGCGGCATCGCGCTGTTGTACACCTTCGGCAGACAGGGGCTGCTCGGCCAGTATCTCGACATGATGGGGCTGCGCATCGCGTTCTCCACCACCGCGGTGGTGCTGGCCCAGTCGTTCGTGTCGTTGCCGTTCTTGGTGGTCAGCCTGGAAGGCGCGCTGCGCTCGGCGGGGTCGGACTACGAGCAGATCGCCGCCACCCTCGGCGCGCGGCCGGCCACCGTGCTGCGCACGGTCACGCTGCCGCTGGTGCTGCCCGGCCTGATGTCGGGCGCCGTGCTGGCCTTCGCCCGTTCTCTCGGGGAGTTCGGCGCGACGCTCACCTTCGCCGGGTCGCTGGAGGGGGTCACCAGGACGCTTCCGTTGGAGATCTATCTGCAACGCGAAACCGACGCCGATGCCGCCGTGGCGTTGTCGCTGCTGCTGATCGTTGTCGCCGCCGCGATCGTGATCGCGTCGGCCGGCCGCCGTTTGGCGGGGCCGTTGTGAGCCGGCTGCGGGTGCATGCCCGGCTGGATCAGCGCGGCATCGATCTGGCGATGTCCCTCGACGACGGCGAGGTGATGGCGGTGCTCGGGCCCAACGGCGCCGGGAAGTCCACGCTGCTGCACCTGATCGCCGGCCTGATCCGTCCCGACGCCGGGCGGATCGAGCTGGGCGCCGCGGTGGTCACCGACACCGCTACGGGGACGTTCGCGCCGGCACACGCCCGGCGCGTCGCGATGCTGAACCAGCAGGCGCTGCTCTTCCCGCACATGACCGCCGAACGCAACGTCGCCTACGCCCCGCGGTGCGCCGGGCAGTCCCGGAAGGCCGCAGCCAGCACGGCCCGCCGATGGTTGGACGCCGTCGGCGCCACCGAACTGGCCACCCGGCGGCCCGCGCAGCTCTCCGGCGGTCAGGCGCAGCGGGTCGCGCTGGCCCGCGCGCTGGCCGCCGAACCGCAGCTGCTGCTGCTCGACGAGCCGATGGCGGCCCTCGACGTCGCCGCTGCACCCGCGCTGCGCCGGCTGCTGCGCGAGGTACTGCGCGACACCGGCCGGACGGCGATCATCGTCACCCACGACCTGTTCGACGCGTTGGCCGTCGCCGACAGAGTCGCGGTGCTCGACAATGGCCGCCTCGTCGAGAGCGGGCCGGTGCGCGACGTGCTGGCCGCGCCGCGCAGCGACTTCGCCGCCCGGATCGCCGGGGTGAACCTCGTCGCCGGGACCGCCGCCGAGCCCGGTGTCCTGCGCACGCCGTGGAACACCGTGCTCCGCGGGACCGGTGACGTCGGTGCCGGCGCGGCCGCTGTCGCACTGTTCCGGCCCGATGCCGTGGCGGTGCATCTCGATCCTCCGCACGGCAGCCCGCGCAACGTGATCGAGGTGACGCTCGCCGAAGTCGATGTGCACGGCGCGGGGGTGCGTGTGCGTGGCGTCGATCAGCCCGACGGCGCGACCGGTCTGGCCGCCGACATCACTGTGGCCGCGGCGGCCGAACTGGATCTGGCGCCCGGGCAGACGGTGTACTTCGTGGTGAAGGCACGCGAGGTGCAATTGCACCCGGCGTTGGCGGGGTAGACCGCGGCACCGGGCGGGTATCAGGCTCGGGAACACCGACATCGACCAGGAGAAGCAATGCAGATGTGTCCAGGATCCGGCCGCGAACTGCCCGGCGATCCGCCGCCCGCGACCGCTGCGACGTGCCCGGAGTGCGGTCGCGAGACCCGAGTGGACCCTGAGGAGACCGACCAAGGACTGCGGTTCACCGTTGCGCCGCATGAGCAGGTAGGCCGGGACATCGGCTAAATTACTGGCGACGTCGGCCGGCGGCTGCACCGGCTGGACGTGAAGGCCGTGTTCGTGATCTAGGTGGTGAACTTGTCGGGCAGGTGGCGCGGGCCGGCGCAGGCACCCGAGAACACCCGCCGCGCCGATCTCGACGGCCTTCGGGGTCTGGCGATCGCTCTGGTCGCCGTGTTCCACGTCTGGTTCGGGCGGGTGTCCGGAGGCGTCGACGTCTTCCTGGTGCTTTCGGGCTATTTCTTCGGCGCGATGGTGTTGCGCCGCGCGCTGAAACCGGCGGCGTCGGCCGACCCGCTGCCCGTGGTGCGGCGCCTGGCACGCCGACTGCTGCCGGCGCTGGTCGTGGTACTCGGCGGCGCAGCATTGCTGACGGTGACACTTCAGCCGCAGACACGGTGGGAGTCCTTCGCCGACCAGAGCCTGGCCAGCCTCGGCTACTACCAGAACTGGTATCTGGCCGGAACCGCGTCGGACTACACCCGTGCAGGTGAAGCGGTCAGTCCGCTGCAGCACCTCTGGTCGATGTCCGTGCAGGGCCAGTTCTATCTGGCGTTGCTCGCAGTGGTGACGGTGCTGACGTGGCTGGTACGTCCGCTGGCCGCCCACCGGCGCAAGGGTGCGCTCGCCGTCGTGCTCGGCGCGTTGATCGTCGCGTCGTTCGTGTACGCGATCGTCGCGCAGGCTGAGAACCCCGCCGCGGCGTACTACGACAGCTTCGCGCGAGCCTGGGAGCTTCTGGCCGGCGTGATGGCCGCGCTGCTGCTGGCCGGGCTGCGGATGCCCATGTGGCTGCGCGCGGCCGCCGCCGCGACCGGGATCGGGTTGATCGTGTCCTGCGGCATCTGGCTCGACGGGGCCGCCCTGTTCCCCGGGCCGTGGGCGCTGGTGCCGGTCGCGGCGACCCTGCTGGTGATCGCCGCGGGGGCGGGCCGTCCGGCCGGCGTCGCGGCGCCGCTGCGGCTGCTCTCGACCCGTCCACTGATCTGGCTCGGCGCCGTGGCGTACTCGCTGTATCTCTGGCACTGGCCGCTGCTGATCTTCTGGCTGGTGCACACCGGGCGGCCGACCGCGGGCATCCTCGACGGGCTCGGCGTGCTGGCCGTGTCGCTGCTGCTGGCGTATGCGACCCATCGGTCCATCGAGAACCCGCTGCGCTACCCGGATGCCGGGCCGGCCGAGGCCCACCCGGTGCGGCAGGTGTGGGGCTGGGGGCGGCGTCCCACCGTCGCGCTCGGCTCGGCGGTGGCACTGCTGGCCGTGGCGCTGACCGTGACATCGTTCAGCTGGCGCGAGCACGTCGTCCTGCAGCGCGCCAATGGCCACGAACTCGCGCTGCTGCCCGAGCGGGACTACCCCGGAGCGCGGGCGCTGACCAGCCGGGTGCGGGTGCCGGAGCTTCCGATGCGCCCGACGGTCCTGGAGGCCAGGGACGACCTTCCCGAGACCACCCGCGACGGCTGTATCAGCGACTTCCTCACCCCCGACGTCATCAACTGCATCTACGGCGACCCGGACGCCGTCCGCACCATCGCACTGGCGGGGGGCTCGCACGCCGAGCACTGGGTCACCGCACTCGACATGCTGGGCCGGCGCCATGGCTTCCAGGTGGTCACCTATCTGAAGATGGGCTGTCCGCTCACCACGGAACTCGTACCGACGATCGCCATCTCGGACAACCCGTATCCGCAGTGTCACCTGTGGAACCAGGAGGTGATGAACAGACTCGTCACCGATCGACCGGATTACGTGTTCACCACCACCACCCGGCCGAACACCGACGGCCCGGGCGACATCGTGCCCGAGGGTTACCTCGGCATCTGGGACACGTTCGCCGCCAACGAGATCAGCATGCTCGGGATGCGCGACACCCCGTGGCTGATCCAGAACGGGCGCCTGTTCGACCCCGCGGATTGCCTGGCCCGCGGCGGCGACTCGGTCAGCTGCGGGGTGAAGCGGTCCTGGGCGCTCTCGGAAGTCAACCCGACGCTGGCCTACACCGCGCAGTATCCGCTGCTGAACCCGCTGGACCTCAGCGACGCCATCTGCGATGCCACGGACTGCCGGGCCAGCGAGGGAAATGTGCTGGTGTACCACGACTCTCACCACGTGTCCGCGACCTACATGCGCACGATGGCCGACGAACTGGGCGCTCAGATCGCCGCGGCCACCGGGTGGTGGTGACCGCGGCGACGATGGGCTAGGCGCCGTCTCGTCGACGGGGTTTGAGGAGTGAGGCGAGTTCTTCGCGGCTGTTGACGCCGGTCTTCGTCATCGCCTTGTAGATGTGGCCCTCGACGGTTCGGACGGAGAGCACCAGACGCTCGGCGATGTCGCGGTTGGACAGCCCGAGCCCCAGCAGAGCGATCACCTCACGTTCGCGGTCGGTCACCGGAAGATCTGAACCCGCCGCAAGCAATGCCGGGGTGCGCACTCCTCCGCCCTCTGTGGCCAGCGCTTCGGCGCGCGTCGCGCAGCCGAGGGCGGACCCGCGCAGACCCGCCCGCCGGTAGACGACCGTGGCATGCGCGGCCGCGTCCACCGCGGCGATGCGGTCACCCAGCTCCTCGAAAGCGTCGGAGACGGCCGCCAGCTCCCCCGCGTCTGCGGCCTCGAGCGCTGCGGCGAACCGGGCGGCCACCCGGACGCGGGGTCCCTCCACGATCGTGGTCAGCTCACTCAGCCGCGGGCCGCAGGACCTGTCACCGAACTGGGTCGCGAGTTGCCGGCATTCCACCTCCGCGGCGAACAGCTCGTCCGCGGCGGCGCTCTGTGCCGCACGCAGCAGGATGTCGATCGCCTCACTGACCGCGCCCTGCCCGGCCGCCACCCACGCACGCGCCGTCGCCGTCTCCTTGCTCAGCGACCGAAACGGACGGTGTTGACTTTGCAGCAACTCCAGAAGGGCTGCGGCTTCGGCGATTTCACCTGACGCCGCGAGTGCGGTCACGTACGGGATCCGGTAGCGGTAGGCCCACCCGGTGTCATGACCAGACGCCGACAGCAGTGTCGCGGCCCGGCCCAGCATCGACCGCGCGTCGGCCAGCCGGCCCGCCCCGAGCGCCGCCCGACCCGCGATGGCCGTTCCGAGGAGTTGGGCGGCGCCGGGAAGGTCGGCGGCCTGCCGGCGCTCCCGATCCGCGACCGCCTCGGCCGACCGGACCTGTCCGGCCAGCAGTAGCGCACCGACGTGCGCGTCGGCGATGTTGCACTGCAACTGAGGTGCATCGGAACTGCGTACGATCGCATAGCCCGCGGCGGCGACGGCTTCCGCCTCCGCCGTGCGCCCGGCGTCGCCGTAGATGTTGGCCAGCACCCACGCCACTTCCCCGCCGACCACGGGCGGCAGATCCTGCAACGTGAGGTCGCGGGCGGCGGCCAGTGCCTCTCCCGGGCGGTCGGTGGCGAAAGCATGCACCGCGCGAACCGCGTCGACGTTGCGCCGTGCCCGTGCGGACGTCAGATGTGCCGCGGCCGCGATGATCTCCTGTGCGCGTGCCGGCTGGGCGAGAGCCCACAACATGTTGCTGGCCCGGAAGAAGGTGTACCGCGCGAAATCGTCTTCGCTCAGCGCGGTGGTGTCGACCTCGGTGAGCACTTCTTCGGCCACCTCGCCGCGGCCCAGCCAGGACAGCGCGTGCGCCCGGATGAACTGCGCCTCTGACGTCGCACCGGCGCACATCGCGGCCTCGGCAAGCCGCTCGGCAAGCGGCAGATCGGCCAGGCACACCGCCCCCTGCGCCGCGCGACAGAGCAGATCGGCGTCGATGTCGAGATCGGACTCGACGGTCAGCGCCGCGCGGCGCACGAGTACACGAACGTCGTCGCGGTCGGCCCCGGCGGCCAGTTCGGCGGCCACGAGTCCGCGCAGCCGCCGCAGGCGGGTCGGTGCGGCGCGGTTTCGCCGCACCTCCCCGTAGAGCGGGTGGGCCACCCGGACCTCGGTCCGGGGGCCCGTCTGGTCCAGGCTGATCAACCCGAGAACGTCAGCCTCTTCAACCACCTCGGGGTCGGTGATCCGTTGCAGCGCAGCAAGTTCCAGAGGCTCGCCGACGGAGAGCACCTCGATCACCGTGGCGACCTCGGGCCGCAGCGACCCGATGCGGGACTCGATGAGCTCGACGAGGGTGGGCGGTACAGACGGTTCGCCGTTCCACCGCCAGTGGTCGTGCCGCTGCGCGAGCCGGCCCTGCGCCACCTCGTGCTCGACGATGTGGCGCAGATAGAGCACGTTGCCGCCGGTCAGTTGGTGCAGGCGGCTGACGGAGTCCGGGTCGACCGACCGGCCGAGACTCACCGCCAGCAGGGCCCCGGTGTCCTCCCGGGACAGCGGGCCGAGTTCGAGCCATTCGAAATCCCCGAGCTTCCACAGCTCGGCCAGTCCGCCGGGAACGGTTTCCCCCGACCGCAGGGTCACAACCAGCTTCCCGGTGCGCCGCTGGACTATTTGATGAAGCACGAAGATCGACATGTCGTCGAGCTGATGCGCATCGTCGACACCCACCACGACGGGTTGCGTTGCCGCAGTCAGCCGTTCGATCACCCCGCACACCGATTGCAGCGCATGGGTGTCCGCCGGGTCCGCCCAGGATGCCATCGCGCCCAGCGGAACGCCGCGGGCCGCCGAGGATCCGGCGATCCAACGCACGTCCTTCCCCCGTGTGGCCGCCTCATCCAGTGCCGCCGCGGCGATCCGACTCTTCCCGACCCCGGCGTGTCCGGAGATCACCACACCCGCGGTGTCGGGGCTCGACAGCGCCGCCTCGACGAGCCGCGTCTCCCGTCCGCGACCCACCAACGGCCACCCCAACCGCATGCCGACAGCCTAAACCTCGATCCACCGATGAATCGCCTGTTCGGAGGGTGTTGATGTAAGGAAAGTGCCCTTTGAGCTGGGATGATTGGAGTTACCACACTTCGATCAGCCCACGTTCAGAAAGGCACTTCCGGTGCAAGT
>NZ_JBQQCF010000033.1:0-66931 GCF_052245755.1 Mycobacterium sp. 4D054 | reverse complement strand
GGGTACAGCGGCAAGGTATCCAGCACCTGCCGCACACAGCGCTCCCTGACGTTCGGGTCGATCTTCTTCGGCATGGTTTGCATCCTTCCAACTCAGAAAGATGCGGCATCAAACCTGGGGCGCTTCACAAACCTCAAAAGCCTGTGCCGTTTTCACCACCTGCTGAAAACATTCTGGATCGGCGCCACCGGCTGGCGCGACCGACAACACCCCGACGGCACCATCATCTGGACCGCACCCACCGGCCACACCTACACCACCCACCCCGGCAGCCGGCTGCTCTACCCCATCCTGTGTCGGCCCACCGGCACGCTGTGGACCGGCGACCCACCCCAACCCACCCCCAACGCCCACCGCGGCACCATGATGCCCCGACGGCGAAACACCCGCGCCCACAACCGAACCCGAGCCATCACCGCCGAACGCACACACAACCGCCGACTACGCAAATCACAAAGCCCACCCCACCGCACAGACCACCAGCCACCTAGCACTACGCCCTGGGCATCACCCACCCAATGGCACGAACCCGACTACGGCGACGACCCACCACCGTTCTGACCAAGTCGACCCGAATCCATCAGCAAGTGGTCGGATACATCACCGACCATCTCCACGTCGACGGTGCGGCCGGTGAAGTACCAGCCGTCCGCATCGCGAGCGAAGGTGTCGGCGTACCTCCCGACCACAATGGGCTGCAACACAACCGAGTCGGTGCGCTGGACGACACAGAACGTCGAGCGCCCCGTGGCCGTGTCACCGTCGATGTCGACGATCGGGTTGAGCACCAGGTGCCGGGTGCGCGGGGTGTTGCCGTGTTCGGGGAACCGGCGGGTGGTCGCGACGAACAGGCCGGCGATGGCATCGGCGCCGGCGACCCCCATGAAGTGGCCCCGCCCGAGTAGCGCTCCGACACCGTCGAAGTCACCGGCGTCGACCAACTCCGCATAGCGGTACAGCAGTTCGGTGATCGCAAGCTTGTCAGCCGCACTCACGCGACCTGCCCCTGCACCACCGGCAATCCCGGATCGCTGGCGGCATCGAGCGGCGACGGTGGCGCCCCGGCCGCGATCAAATGCGCCGCGAACGACGCGATCATCGCCCCGTTGTCGGTGCACAACCTCGGCCGCGGAATCCGCAGCGTCATCCCGGCCTCTTCGCACCGCTGCGACGCCAACTCGCGCAGCCGCGAGTTCGCCGCCACTCCCCCAGCGATCAACAGCGTCGACACTCCGAGGTCTTTCGCCGCGCGCACCGCTTTGGCGGTCAGCACGTCGGCAACGGCCTCTTGGAACCCGGCCGCGATATCGGCCTGCGAAGACTCCGGATGACGCTCCACATACCGCGCCACCGCGGTTTTGAGACCCGAGAAGCTGAACGCGTACGGGTCGTCCCGCGGTCCTGTCATGCCCCGCGGGAAGGTGATCGCGGCCGGATCGCCCTCGCGGGCAAGCTCATCGAGCACCCGCCCACCCGGGTATCCCAGACCGAGCAGCCGGGCGATCTTGTCGTACGCCTCGCCCGCGGCATCGTCGACCGTGGAACCCAGCTCGATGATCGGCTCCCCCAGCGACCGCACGTGCAGCAGATTCGTATGCCCGCCCGACACCAACAGACCGATGCTCTCCGGCAGCGGGCCGTGGTCGTACACGTCGGCGGCCAGGTGCCCGCCCAGGTGATTCACCGCGTAGAACGGCACCTGCCACGCCGCCGCGTACGCCTTGGCCGCAGCGACACCGACCAGCAGCGCCCCTGCCAGACCCGGGCCGATGGTCGCCGCCACGACGTCGGGTCTGCTCACCCCGGCCGCCGCCAGCGCCCGCCGCATCGTCGGCCCCAGCGCCTCCAGATGCGCGCGGGACGCGATCTCCGGAACCACCCCGCCGAACCGGGCGTGCTCGTCGACGCTGGAGGCCACCTCGTCGGCCAGCAGCGTCACCGTCCCGTCGTCGCCGAGTTCAGCGATACCGACACCGGTCTCGTCGCAGGAACTCTCGATGGCCAGAATGATCATCGCCGCTCCCTTTTCATCGTGTAGGCGTCTGCACCACTGACCCGGTAGTAGCGCTTGCGCACCCCGATCTTGACGAATCCTTCGCTCTCGTACAGCGCGATCGCCGCGTCGTTGTCGGTACGGACTTCGAGGAAGATCGTTCCGCCTTCGGCATGTTCGATCAGCCGGGTGACCATGTTCCGGCCGATGCCCTGACCCTGATACGCCGGGTCGACACCCACGGTGTGAATCTCGTACTCATACGGCTTGAACCGGCCCAGCCGGGCGATCCCGGCATATCCGACCACCTTGTCGTCCACCCGAGCTGCGACGTAGTAGTTGTGCTTGGCGGCCAGCTCCGCCAGGAAGGTGCGCTCGGGCCACGGGTCGTCGCCGTCGAACAGTTGCGCCTCCAATTCGGCACACCGCATGGCGTCACCCGGGGTCAGCAGGCCGTACTCGACGTTCACCGCACCACCGCCCGCGACGGCTTGGCATCGGGCCTGCGCAGGTACAGCGGCACCAGCGGTTCCGGATCGGACACCCAATCCGTCACCGCCGCAACGAGTCCCGCTGCGGTGGGATAGACCGGAGCGAGCCGCGGAAGGTCGAACAGCTCGACATGCTCCGGTGACCCGGCCACCGCCTCGGCACCTGGAGGTACGTCCACCGCCGCATTCACCGCCGGTCCGTCGACCCGTCGGCCGTCCCGGTAACGCGCCCAGTACACCTCGCGACGCCTGGCGTCGGTGACCACCAGGACATCTCCGGCCGTTCCCACCGCGATCGCGTCCAGGCTGCACACTCCGCGCACCGGGACGCCGAGCGCATGCCCGAACGCCGCCGCTGTCGCCATCCCGACCCTCAGCCCGGTGAACGGGCCGGGCCCGCAGCCCACCACCACGGCGTCGAGTTGGTCTACGGTGATCCCCGCACGACTGAGCGCCTCAACAGTATTGGGGGTCAGACGTTCGGCGTGCGCGCGGTTATCGACCGTGACCTGCTCGGCGAGCACCTGCACCGCGTCACCGTTCATCCGCACCACGCCCGCAGTCACGGCAGGGGTAGCCGTGTCGATGGCCAGGACCAGCCTGCTCACGGCCTGCTCCACTGCCAGATCGCGGTGCGCGCATCGGTGTCGGGGGCGCGCTCCAGCCGGATGTCGAGGTGGCTGTCCGACAGCCGTTCGGCCAGCCCCTCACCCCACTCGACCACTACGACGGCGTCGTCGAGATCGGTGTCGAGGTCCAGCGAGTCCAATTCGGCGAGCAGGTCCACCGACTCCTGGTCGAGCAGCCGGTACAGGTCGACGTGCACCATCGCCGGCGCTCCTTCCCGGCGGGGCCGGTGCACCCGAGCCAGTACGAAGGTCGGCGAGATCACCGGGCCCTCCACATCCAGGGCCTGCGCGATGCCCTTGGCCAGCACCGTCTTTCCGGCGCCCAAGGGGCCGGACAGCACCACCACGTCACCGGCATGCAGCCCACGGCCCAGCCTGGCGCCCAGCGCCATCGTCTCCTCGACGTTGAGCAACTCCATGTTGCCCGAACGATCATCCATCAGACCGCATCCGCTCCTTCACCCGCCGGGTCAACGCCACCAGCTTCGACGGCGTGGCCCGTTCCACCAGCCGTACCAACGCCTCGTTGATGACTTCCGGGCGCTCCAGCTGAACCAAATGCCCTGCGCCGCCTACGATCACAAGTTCCGATCGCTGCAACTTGTGCGCCATCTCCCTGGAGTACTCGACCGGTGTGAGCAGATCCCGGTCGCCACAGGCGATCAACGTCTGCACCTTGTTCAACGTCTGCAGGGCGGCCGTCTCGTCGTGCACCTCGAGCGCGTGCAGGAACTCCACCAGTGTGGTGATCGAAGTGTCGTGCATCATCCGCTCGGAGAACGACACCACACTCGGGCTGATCTTCTCGTCGCCGTACGACGCGGCCCGCAGAATCGGACCGATCACCGAGCGTGCGGCTCCGCGGCTGCGGTGCATCAGCTTCGGCGCGTACCTCGCCGCGAACCGCACCGCCTCCAACGCCGGGTTCTTCAGGATCTCACCGACCGGGGAGCGTGAAACACCTTCGGCAGCAGAGGAAATCAACGCCACGCCGACCACGCGAGTGGGATAGCGCTGCGGATACTGCCGGGCGTGTGAGAGGACCGTCATGCCGCCCATCGAATGCCCCACCAGCACCACGGGACCCTTCGGCGCCATCACCGCCAGCACGCTCTCCAGATCCTGGCCGAGCTGCTCGACGGTGTAGGTGTCCGGCGGCGCCTCACCGGACCGGCCGTGGCCGCGCTGATCGTAGAACACCATCCGGACCTGGGGTCCCCATAGCTCGCTCAGGCGAGCCCGCTGGAAATGGAACGATCCCATCCGCAGGCAGAAGCCGTGCGCGAACACCACGGTCAGCGGCGCGTCCACCGGCCCCACTTCGCGGACCGTCAGCGGGACGCCGTCAGGGGTCGTCACCACACAGCCCCGGTCGGCGTCGAGAAGCTCGAAATCCTCGTCACGGTGCGGGTCCTCGTCGGTCACCCGGCGGCGCAGCGACTGCGCCACCGACACACCCGCGGCGGAGCCGACGGCGGCCATCCCCGCCGCCCCGGCCAGCCAGCCCGCGCCGCGAATCATTGCAGACCACCGCGGTAGGACCGTACGAACCGTCCTCGCGGGCTCGTCACCACCTCGTAATTGATGGTGCCCAGCAGTTCGGCCCAGTCCTGCGCCGTCGGCTCGCCGTCGGTGCCCGGGCCGAACAGAATCGCGTCGTCCCCCTCGGCGACCGGCACCGGACCGGGCCCCAGATCCACCACGAACTGGTCCATGCAGATCCGTCCCACGTTCGGATACCGGCGGCCGTTGATCGACACCTCGAAGCGGTTGCTCAGCGCGCGGTACACCCCGTCGGCATAGCCGGCCGGGATCAACGCCAGCGTGGTGTCCACCGGCGCGGTCCAGGTGTGCCCGTAGGACACGGCGTCGCCCGCACGCACCTGCCGCAGCTTCGCCACCGGGCAGCGCACCGTCATCGCCGGCCGCAAGCCCATGTCGCCCCGCTCGGGTATCGGCATCTGCCCGTACACCGCGATCCCGGGCCGCACCATGTCGAATGCCAGGTCCGGACGGGTCAGCGCGGCAGGCGAATTCGCCAGGTGCACCACCTCGTAGGTGACTCCGCTGGACCGCGCCGTCACGGCCATGTCGGTCAGTCGGCGCGCCTGGACATCGTTGAAGGGGTGCTCCGGCGTGTCACCGTGGGCCAGATGCGACATCAGCCCGCGCACCCGCACCGCGCCATCGCTGCGCGCCCGGCGCAGGGTGTCGACGACCGCCGGATACTCGGCCTCGCTCACTCCGTTGCGGCACAGCCCGGTGTCGGCCTTGACGGACACGTTCGCGGTAACCCCGGTGCGCGCGGCGGCATCGAGGACGTCGCCGAGCTGGCGCTGCGACGACACGGCCACGTCGACGTCGGCCAGCAGCGCCGGCGCGAAATCGGTGCCCGGCGGGTGCAGCCAGGACAGCACCCGGGCGGTGACGCCGTCAGCGCGCAGCGCCAGCGCCTCGGCCAGCGTCGCGACCCCGAGCTCGGCGGCCCCGGCCGCCAGCGCGGCACGCGCCACACGGGTGGCGCCGTGACCGTAGCCGTCGGCCTTCACGACGGCCATCACCGCAGCGGAACCTGCATGTTCGCGCAGCACAGCGACGTTGTGGGCGATCGCATCGAGGTCGACGGACGCGGTGGGCACTGCCCGGGGGATGTTCATGGTCATGGTCACCGCCTGCGATTGTCCCAGGCGGGCGTTCAGTGGGCGAAATGCTCCTCGTCGGCGAAGCCGCCGACGCCCACCTTGTCGAGCTTGCCGAGCACCTCGACCAGGTCGTCGCGCAGCGCCCGGGCCAGGTTCGCCGAGAAGCCCTCCCGCACCACGATCCGCAGCACCGCGACGTCGGTGGCCTTGTCGGGCATCGTGTAGGCCGGAACCTGCCAGCCGTAACCGCGGAGCAGCGACGAGATGTCGAAGACCGTGTATCGGGTGCCTTCCACCAGCTTGAACGCCACCACCGGAATCGCCGAGCCGTCCGAGATCACCTCGAAGACCGCTAAGTTGTCCGGCCCGGTCATCGCGGCCAGCTCATGGGCCAGCCACTGCGCGGTCTCGGACAGCGTCCTCATCACCGTGACGTAGCCCTCACGCCCCAGCCGCAGGAAGTTGTAGTACTGGCCGACCACCTGGTTGCCAGGCCGGGAGAAGTTCAGCGTGAACGTCGGCATGTCGCCGCCGAGGTAGTTGACCCGGAACACCAGGTCTTCGGGCAGGTGGTCGGCGTTGCGCCAGACCACGAAGCCGATGCCGGGATACGTCAGGCCGTACTTGTGGCCGCTGACATTGATCGACACGACTCTGGGCAGGCGGAAGTCCCACACCACGTCGGGGTGCAGGAACGGCACCACGAAACCGCCGCTGGCCGCGTCCACGTGCACCGGCACGTCGGGGCCGCCGCCGCCGGCCAGCTTGTCCAGCGCCGCGCAGATCTCACCGACCGGCTCCAGCTCCCCGGTGAACGTGGTGCCCAGGATCGCGACCACTCCGATGGTGTCCTCATCGACGGCGTCGACCACCTGCTCGGGAGTGATCACGTAGCGTCCCTCCTCCATCGGCAGATAGCGAGCCTCGACGTCGAAGTAGCGGCAGAACTTCTCCCACACCACCTGCACGTTGGAGCCCATCACCAGATTCGGGGTGCGCCCCTTCCAGCCGTCGCCGTTCGCGCCGGCGAACTTGTCGCGCCACCGCCACTTCATCGCCAGGCCGGCCAACATCACCGCCTCGCTGGATCCGATGGTCGACACCCCGACCGCCGTCGACGGGTCGTCGTCGCGCAGGTTCTCGGCGTGGAACAGGTCGGCGACCATGCACACGCAGCGCTGCTCGATCGCGGCGGTGACCGGGTACTCGTCCTTGTCGATCATGTTCTTGTCGAACGTCTCCGACATCAGCCGGCCCGCTTCGGGATCCATCCAGGTGGTGACGAACGTCGCGAGGTTGAGGCGGGAACTACCGTCGAGCATGAGCTCGTCGTGGATGTAGCGGTAGGTCAGCTCGGGTTCCATCGACTCGTCGGGCAGGCGAAGCGCCGGGATGGGGTTGGTGGACATCCGTCCGGTGTAGGCGGGGGTCAGCGACGAGTGACGGGATACGTTGGGCATGGGCTCCTTTTTAGAGGATCGAGCCCAACGCCGTCCGCAGATGCGCCAGGATGCGTGACGCCGATGTCGGGGCGGCCGCCGGCCCGGGGTCACGGGCGGACAGGTCGGCGGCCCGGGCGTGGACGAATGCCGCGGCGGCCGCCGCCTCGTCGGGGGCCAGCCCCGCTGCCAGCAGCGCACCGATCACGCCGGACAGCACGTCCCCCGAGCCGGCGGTCGCCGCCCACGAGTTGCCTGCGGCGTTGAGGTGCACCGGCCCGCCGGGCGCCGCGACGATCGTGACGTTGCCCTTGAGCAGCACCGTGACGCCGAGCCGGTCGGCGAGCCTGCGGGTGTCGGCGATCCTGTCGGCGCCGGGCGGCGCCCCGGCCAGCCGGGCGAACTCTCCGGCGTGCGGGGTGAGCACGGTCGGGGCGGAGCGGCCCTCGATCAGCTCCGGGTGAGCGGACAGGATCGTCAGGCCGTCGGCGTCGACGATCACGGGCAGGTCGGTCTCCAGAGCGAATACCAGTGCGGCGGCGGCGGTCTCGTCGGTGCCGAGGCCTGGGCCCACGGCCCACGCCTGAACCCGGCCCGCGCTCGCGTAGCCCGGGGTGGCGATGACCTCAGGCCAGTGCGAGACCACCTCGGCGGCTGCCGTTCCCGCGTAGCGGACCATCCCGGATGTGGCGGCGACGGCGGCACCCGTGCACAGAATGGCAGCGCCGGGGTAGGTCTGCGAGCCGGCCATCACGCCGGTGACGCCCTGGGTGTACTTGTCGTCGGTCGGGCCGGGCACCGGCCAGCGGGCGGCCACATCCTCGGCGTCGAACGCGCGCAGGTCGGTCGGTGGCAGGTCGAGCCCGATGTCGACGAGCTCGACCCTGCCGCAGTCGCCCAGTACGTGAACGGGTTTGAGACCACCGAAGGTGACCGTGAGCGCGGGCCGCACGTGCGGACCGTCGGCGACACCGGTGTGCACGTCGACACCGCTGGGCACGTCGACGGCGACGACGGGGATGCCGGCCCGGGTGACGGCGTCGAACACCTCGGCCGCCTCGGGGCGCAACGGCCCCGACCCGGAGATTCCGACCACCCCGTCGATGACCAGATCCGTTGAGGGCATTACACTTTCGACGACGCGCCCGCCGGCGCGCAGGAACGCGTGGAGGGCTTTGCGGTGCGCCCGTTGCGGGTTGAGCAACAGCGCCGCGGCACCCGCGCCGCGCCGACGCAGGAACGTCGCCGCCCACAGGGCGTCTCCTCCGTTGTCTCCGGAACCGACCACCGCGCACACCCTCTTGCCTGCGACCGTGCCCAGCTCGCGGGCGATCGCGGTGGCCAGTCCGAACGCCGCCCTGCGCATCAACGCGCCTTCGGGCAGCGCGGCGAGCAACGGCGCTTCGGCCTCACGGATGGCGTCGGCGCTGTAGAAGTAGCGCATGGCGCCTACGGTACGTGGATAGGCTGAGCTCAGCGCTGCCGGCCGCGCAGCGCGTCTTCGACCGTCGGGTACAGGTCGATGACCGTGTCGATCCGCATCAAGTGCAGGGGACGGCTGGTCGCGGGCCCCTCGGCGACGACGCGCAGGGAGATGTTCGCGCGTTCGGTGAGCCGGTGGGTCTCGACAAGCACGCTGATGCCGGCCGACGACAGAAACCCGACGTCGGTGATGTCGACGATCAGGACCGCCGGCGAGTCCGCCAGTGCCACGTCCAGATGCGTGACCAAGGTGGGTGCGGTGAGGACGTCGAGATCGCCCGCCACGTGCAACACCAGCAGGTCGCCGTCGCGGCGCGGTGTGACAGTGAACCTGCCCCTGTACGTCTGACCAGATGAAGTCATTGCCGTCCCCCGGCTTCTAGAAATACATGCGTGCACAGCCATGCCGACGGTTAGCGTGGTTCTGACGCCCCGCGGCGGCCACCGCTGCTGTTCAACGGCTCATTAAGAGGTGTATCGCCGAAACAGCGCCGCGTGTTACTACTCGACGGTGACCGACTTCGCCAGGTTTCGCGGCTTGTCCACGTCGTAACCGCGGGCCTGGGCCACCCCGGCCGAGAACAGCTGCATCGGGATGGTCGACAACAGAGGCTGGAAAAGCGTTGACACCGCCGGAATCTCGATCAGGTGATCCGCGTAGGGTTGCACCGCCTCGTCGCCCTCCTCGGCGATCACGATGGTGACGGCGCCGCGGGCCTGGATCTCGCGGATGTTCGACAGCAGCTTGGAGTGCAGCGTGGCCGCGTTCTTCGGCGACGGCATCACGACGATGACCGGCAGATCGTCCTCGATCAGCGCGATCGGACCGTGTTTGAGTTCACCGGCGGCGAAGCCCTCGGCGTGCATGTACGCCAGTTCCTTGAGCTTGAGCGCGCCCTCGAGCGCCACCGGATAGCCCACGTGGCGGCCCAGGAACAGCACCGTCTGCGAGGCGGCGAACTGCTTGGCCAGTTGCACCACCGGTTCGGCGGTGTCCAGCACCCGCGAGATCAGCTCGGGCATGGCCTCCAGATCGTGGTACTCGCGCGCCACCTCGTCGGGGTACTTGGTGCCACGGGCCTGCGCAAGCGCAAGTCCGACAAGGTAATTCGCGGTGATCTGGGCCAGGAACGTCTTGGTCGACGCCACCCCGATCTCCGGCCCGGCGCGGGTGTAGAGCACCGCGTCGCACTCGCGGGGAATCTGGCTGCCGTTGGTGTTGCAGATGGCCAGCACCTTGGCCTTCTGCTCCTTGGCGTGCCGGACCGCCTCCAGGGTGTCGGCGGTCTCGCCCGACTGCGAGATCGCGACGACGAGGGTGTGGCTGTCCAGAACCGGGTCGCGGTACCGGAACTCGCTGGCCAGCTCGACCTCCACCGGGAGCCGGGTCCAGTGCTCGATCGCGTACTTGGCCAACAACCCGGAGTGGTAGGCGGTGCCGCAGGCCACCACGAAGACCTTGTCGACGTCGCGCAGCTCCTGGTCGGAGAGTCGCTGCTCGTCGAGCACGATCCGGTTGTCGGCGAAGTGGCCGAGCAGCGTGTCGGAGACCGCGGCGGGCTGCTCGGCGATCTCCTTGAGCATGAAGTACTCGTAGCCGCCCTTCTCGGCGGCCGAGGTGTCCCAGTCGATGTGGAACTCGCGGTAGTCCTGGGTGTCGGCCCCGTGGAAGTCGGTGATCCGGTAGCCGTCCGCGGTGACGACGACGGCCTGGTCCTGACCCAGCTCCACCGCGTCTCGGGTGTGCTCGATGAACGCCGCGACGTCCGAGCCGACGAACATCTCGCCGTCGCCGACGCCGAGCACCAGCGGTGTCGAGCGACGCGCGGCCACGATGGTGCCGGGATCGTCGGCGTGGGCGAACACCAGCGTGAAATGGCCTTCCAGGCGGCGCAGCACCGCCAGCACTGACGCGGGGAAGTCTCCGGCCGTCTCACCGTGCACATATTCGCGGGCGACCAGGTGGACGGCGACCTCGGTGTCGGTGTCGCTGGCGAACTCGACGCCGGCGGCTTCGAGCTCGGCGCGCAGCGGCGCGAAGTTCTCGATGATGCCGTTGTGGACGACGGCGACCTTGCCGGACGCGTCGCGGTGCGGGTGGGCGTTGCGGTCGGTGGGCCTGCCGTGGGTGGCCCACCGCGTGTGACCGAGCCCGGTCGCGCCGACCAGGTGGTCGGCTCCACTCTCGGTGAGGGCGGCCTCCAGATTGGCCAGCCGGCCCGCCTTTCGGCGCACGGTGAGTCCGCCCTTTCCGTCGAGCAGCGCGACGCCGGCGGAGTCGTAGCCCCGGTACTCCATGCGGCGTAGCGCGTCGACGACGATGTCGCAGGCAGGGCGCTGCCCGACATAGCCGACGATTCCGCACATAGCCCACCAGGGTACGGCAGAAGACGCCCCGGGCCGGTTGGGCTACGGTCATCGGGTGGCCAGCACGAAGAAGCTCTTTGCCGCGTTGACTCGCCGTGGACCGCACCGGGTTTTGCGCGGTGACCTGGCCTTTGCCGGCCAACCGGGCGTCGTGTACACCCCGGCGGAGGGCAAGAATCTGCCCGGCGTGGCGTTCGCCCACGATTGGATCACATCGGCCGACCGCTACCACGGAACCTTGGAGCACCTGGCTTCCTGGGGAATCGTGGCCGCGGCCCCCAACACCGAGACCGGCCTGGCGCCGTCGGTGCTCAATCTCGCCTACGACCTCGGCACGACGCTCGACATCATCACCGGCGTGCGCCTCGGTCCGGGTGAGATCAGCGTGCACCCGAACAAGCTGGGCGTCGTCGGGCACGGGTTCGGGGCGTCGGCGGCGGTGTTCGCGGCGGCGGGTCTTCCGGTCAAGCCGCAGGGAGTGGTCGCGGCGTATCCGACGGTGTCCAGCCCTCCGGCCGAAGCGCCGGCCGCGGGGTTGACGGTTCCCGGCCTGATCCTGACCGATCCCGGCGACCCGATGACGCTGCGGTCCAACGCGGTGGAGATGGCCAGGGCGTGGAAGAGCGCGACGCTGCGAGCCACCTCCAACACCAAGTCCGGCGGTCTGGTCGAGGGCCGGCGACTGGCCACCGTGGTGGGACTACCGGGCGCCAACCGGGGCACACAGAAGATCGTGCGTGCGCTGATGACCGGTTTCCTGCTGCACACGCTGGCCGGCGACAAGACCTACCGCGATTTCGCCGACGCGCACGCCGAGCTGCCGAAGGCAACGGTGATGGATCCGTTCGCCGACGACCCGGTCGACTTGGAGAACAAGGTCGTCGCCCTCCTCAAACCCTGACCCCGGGCCGGAATTTCCCAACCAACCGGTTGGGTGCTATACCTGGTCCATGTCTCCTGCGATGCGGACCGGGATCTTCCTCAGCTATGCCGGCGGGTTTCTTGAAGCCGTCGACGAGGTCGTCGAATGCGAGAAGATCGGGGTCGACATCGCGCTGGTGGCCGAGGCGTACTCCTATGACGCGGTCAGCCAGCTGGGCTTCCTGGCCGCCAGGACCTCGCGGATCGAGCTCGGCACCGGCGTCGTGCCGATCTACACCCGTACCCCCGCGCTGATGGCGATGACGGCCGCGGGCATCGACTACGTCTCCGACGGCCGGTTCCGGCTCGGTCTCGGCACGTCGGGCCCGCAGGTGGTCGAGGGCTTCCACGGGGTGCCGTTCGACGCACCGCTGGGCCGCACCCGCGAGGTCGTCGAGATCTGCCGACAGGTGTGGCGGCGCGAGCGGCTGAGTTATGACGGCAAGCACTACCAGCTGCCACTGCCGGCAGACCGCGGCACCGGCCTCGGCAAACCGCTGAAGCTGATCAATCACCCTGTGCGCGAACGCATCCCGATCACCATCGCCGCCCTCGGGCCGAAGAACGTGGAGCTGACCGCCGAGATCGCCGAGGGCTGGCAGCCGGTGTTCTTCTACCCGGAGAAGGCCGACGAGGTGTGGGGCGACGCGCTGCGCGCGGGCGCGGCCCGCCGTGACCAAAAGCTGGGTCCGCTGGATGTGATGGTCAGCGCCAGCCTGGCGATCGGCGACGATGTCGATGACCGATTGGCTTGGGCCAAGCCACAATTGGCGCTCTATATCGGCGGCATGGGCGCCCGGGGTAAGAACTTCTATCACAACCTCGCGACCCGGTACGGCTTCGGCGAGGTAGCCGACCACATCCAGGACCTCTACCTGGCGGGCAAGAAGGCCGAGGCCATCGACGCGGTGCCCGACGAGCTGGTGCGCCAGGTGTCGCTGGTCGGCCCGGCCGGGTTCGTCAAGGAGCGGCTGGCCGCCTACGCCGAAGCCGGTGTCACGACGATGCTGGTCCACCCGCTCTCCGGCGACCGGCGCGAGACCATGAAGTTCGTCGAGGAACTGCAGAACCTGCTGCCCTGACTCACGCCTGGATGCCGCCGGTCAGAATGGCGGCAAGCTCACGGTAGGCGTCGGCGTCGTCGAGTCCGGTGTTGTCCCGCACCACGCGCTGCTGGATGCGCACCATCACCGTGGCCACCAGATCGGCCGCGAACGCCGCATGGACGTCCCGGAACTCCCCGGCGGCGACACCGTCGGCGATCAACTCCTGGACCCGGCGCGCGGCGATGCGAGTGTTCTTCTCGTAGATGGTGCGGGCGGGCGGGAACGCATCCAGATCCGACATGAACTGATCTGATGCCGGGTCGAGGGCTGCCCCCACCGCGCTCAGATAGGCCGCGATGCGATCCCGGGCCCCGGCGACGGCGACCACCGTGGCTTCGACCGATTCGGTCGCCGTCCGGAAGAAATGCACCGTGGCCGCCTGGACGAGCTGTTCCTTGCTGCCGGCCAGCGTGTACAGCGTGGACTTCGAGCACCGCAGGCGCGCGGCGATCTCGTCCAGCGTCAGATGCGCGAAGCCCTCGGCCAGAAACAGCGCAGTGAGCGCGTCGAACAACTCGGTGCGGCGCGGGGTGGCGAACGCGGGCCTGGTCACCGAGCCGATAGTACTAGAAGCTGTCCTGTAGTACTGTCCTGCGTATGGCTGTCGAGCGTCTCCTGCCCACCGACGAAGCGCGAGAGCTCATCGACCTCGCCCGGCAGATCGCCGACAAGGTGCTCGACCCGATCGTCGATCAGCACGAGAAAGACGAGACCTACCCCGAAGGGGTGTTCGCGACGCTGGGTGAAGCGGGGCTACTGAGCTTGCCCTACCCCGAACAGTGGGGCGGTGGCGGCCAGCCCTACGAGGTGTATCTGCAGGTGCTCGAAGAGCTCGCCGCCAGATGGGCGGCGGTGGCCGTCGCGGTCAGCGTGCACAGTCTTTCCTGCCACCCGCTGATGAGCTTCGGCACCGACGAGCAGCGTCAGCGCTGGCTTCCCGAGATGCTGGGCGGATCGACGATCGGCGCCTACAGCCTGTCCGAACCGCAGGCCGGATCCGATGCCGCCGCGCTGGCCTGCAAGGCCGTCGCCGCCGACGGCGGTTACCGCATCAACGGCGCGAAGGCGTGGATCACCCACGGCGGTATCGCCGACTTCTACAATCTGTTCGCCCGCACCGGCGAAGGCCCGCAAGGCATCTCGTGCTTTCTGGTTCCCAGGGACACCGAAGGGCTGACCTTCGGGAGACCGGAGGAGAAGATGGGGTTGCACGCGGTGCCGACAACCGCCGCGCACTACGACAACGCGTTCATCGACGCACAGCGCCGTATCGGGGCCGAGGGCCAGGGTCTGCAGATCGCTTTCAGCGCGCTGGATTCCGGGCGGCTCGGCATCGCCGCGGTCGCGGTCGGGCTGGCCCAGGCCGCGCTCGACGAAGCGGTTGACTACAGCCAGCAGCGAACGACATTCGGCCGCAAGATCATCGATCATCAGGGTTTGGCGTTCCTGCTGGCCGACATGGCCGCCGCGGTCGATGCCGCACGGGCCACCTACTTGGACGCCGCGCGGCGTCGCGACGCGGGGCTGCCGTACTCACGGCACGCGTCGGTCGCCAAGCTCACCGCCACCGACGCGGCGATGAAGGTGACCACCGACGCCGTCCAGGTGCTCGGCGGCGCCGGCTACACCCGTGACTACCGGGTGGAGCGGTTCATGCGCGAAGCGAAGATCACGCAGATCTTCGAGGGCACCAACCAGATTCAGCGGTTGGTGATCAGTCGCCACCTGGCGCGCGGCTGACGGTGTCGCACACCGGCGGGCCCGCCTGTGGCCGCCGAGCGACTGCAAGTTCGCCGATCAGCGCGGCGACCACACCGAAGGCGAAATACAGCGGCACCAGGAAGGGCGCGGCGCCGAACAGACCGTCCGACGCCGGGTGGTAGGCGAACACGTCCAGATGCACGAGCGCGATCTCCACGGCGGGGCCGATCACGGCGATGACGGTCCCGCAGGCCGCGCCCGGTCCGTCACCGAGTACACACCAGATGATGACCGCCGCCGCGCCGATCAGTGCGGTGACCGGGACGGTCGGGGCGGTGTGCACGAGCGCGGTGGTGACGTAGGCGCCCACGACCGCGGCGATGCCGGCGAGCGCCCGGCGGGCGGTGACGTCGGACCGGGGCGCGGGCAGGCGCAGCCGCAACTCGGCCAGCGACACCGTCGCCGCCCCGACCAGAACCGGAAACCACAGGGGACTGCTCCAGATGAACGGCACCGCGTCGGTGTAGTAGACGGTCGTCCCGGTCACGACATGGCTGTGATCGCCGATCAGCGCCGCCGTGGCGCCGAGCAGGAACAGCGCCACGGCCTCCGCGATACGCAATCTCACGCCGGGTGACGCTACCCCGCCGGCTCTCCGACTTGAGGCACTTCGCCGGCGGCGATCTCACACGGTGTCTGCTCCCCGGCGACCGGGGCGGCCGGGGGTAACGGTTCGGCCGGCGGTGGTGGTTCGGCGGGCGGGGGTGCCGGCACCGCGGTGGGCACCGCAGGCTCGCAGGGCTCATCCGGTTCCTCGGCGGGTTCAGGCGCGACGTCCGTGGCGCGCTGGGCGTCCGCCGCGACACCGTCCTGTGCGGCCTCCTCCTCTTTGTCCTCTTTCTCCTCTTTGTCCTCTTTCTCTTCGTCTTCCGCGGCCTGTTCGGGCTCGTCGAGCTCCGGTTCGTCGAGGTCGGGCGCGTCGAGGCCCGGTGGTTCGGGAGGGTCGGGGAGGTCCGGGAGGCCGCTCCCACCCAGCAGACCGCTCAGCGTGTCGGCGAACTGTCGGCCCACCCCGGACAATCCCCCGCCGACGTCGGGGAAGGCTCCAGCCCCCAACCCCGGCCCCGCGCCTGCCGGCGGCGTGACCGGCGGTGCCACGGGAGGAGTGAACGACGTTGCGGGCATTGGGGTTTCGGGCGCGGTCCATGCCGACGGCACGGTGGCCGGGCCGGGAGCCGGGACACCAGCGGGAGACCCGACGGCAGCGGCAGGTGCGGCAGGTGCGGCAGCAGCGGGAGCCGAGGAAGCGGGGACGGCGGCGGCGACCGGTGCGGCGGTCGGCTGCGGGCACCGAGCGTCCTCGTCGCAGCTCTCGGTGACCGACGAGGTCCACACCGGCCCCAGGTCGCCGGGGATGCCGAACACAGGCGGCATCCCAGCGCCGATCTCGGCCACCGAACGCTCGAAGGCGGCCGACACCGCCGCGACGGACTGTCGCATCGCCGACAGCCAGTCGGTCGCGACCGTGCCGGCGACGAAGGGCCTCACCGCCTGATCCACCAGCTCGCTGGCCGCGGCGCGGTCCCCGACACCGGTGGTCACCGTCGCAGCCGCCGCGAGCCACTCGGCGCGCGAGGCGGCGGCGCGTCCTTCGACGCCGGTGGCGGCGTCGGCCTTGTCCCCCACCGCCTGCCAGAGGTTCTCCCCCAACGCGGCCAACGTGTGCGCCGCGCTGCGCAGCGCCGCCACAGCGGCGGTCGACGCCTCGTCGTGGCGGCGCAGAAAATCGCCGGCGGCCTGGGCACCCGGACCGTGCCACGCCGCCGACAACTGTGTGAGCTGCCGTCCCTGGACGTCGGCGGCATCCTGGGCTGCGCGCGCCGAGTCCTCCAGCGCGGCGCAGTCGCGCCGCAGCACCATCAGATCCATTCCGTCTTCAGTGCTGTACCAGTCGGGCACCTGCGCCGGGTGCATCGTCAGGTCGGGGTGTTGATAACCGAGCTGGCGGCATGCCCACACGTAGTGCGCCACGGTGTCCACCGCGGCCCGCCCCTGGTCCAAACGCGTTGCGACATCCGGGTTCCCGGTCATAGCCGCTAGCCCAACCGCTCGGCGGCCCGCAGGTCGGCGGCCTGGTAGCGGTCCGCTGACGCACGCAGTGCCGCGGCGATCTCCTGCGCTGCTCGCGACCACTCGCGTAGCGTGGTCACGACGTCGGACAGCTTGTCGCGCAACGCATCACCGTGGGCGACGTGAGCGCGACCCGCCGTCGCTCCGTCGAACGCAAGACCGCTCAGGTGGTGGCGCACCGTTGAGTCGAGGATCGACGCCGCCGTCTCGTATTCGCGCGCGATCGCACGCACCGCCGCCGTGTCGACACGGGCCGCGCCTGAAGTTCCCATATGAGATTGGACGCCGGCGGGGCCCAGCCGGTTCCCGCGGGTTTCAGCTCTGCGCGCTGACCGACTCCGCCACCCGCGCCGCCATCTGTCGAGCGGTGTCCTCGTCGGCGGCCTCCACCATGACGCGGACCACCTGTTCGGTTCCGGAGGGACGCAACAGGATTCGGCCGGTGTCCCCGAGCTCGGCCTCGACGCTGGCGACCGCGTCGCGCACCGACGGCGCGTCGGCGACGGTCGCCTTGTCGGCGACCGCGACGTTGATGAGCACCTGCGGCAACGTCTGCATCGGTTCGGCGAGGTCGGCGAGGCCGCGGCCGGTCTGAGCCATCCTGGCCATCAGACGCAGACCCGTCACGATGCCGTCTCCGGTGGTCCCGAAGCTCGGCAGCACGATGTGCCCGGACTGTTCGCCGCCGAGGGCGAATCTACCCGCGCGCAGTTCCTCCAGCACGTAGCGATCGCCGACGCCGGTGGTGCGCACCTCGATGCCGGCCGACCGCATCGCCAGGTGCAGCCCCATGTTGCTCATCACGGTCGCGACGAGGGTGTCGGAGGTCAGCTCGCCGGTTTCCTGCATCGCCAGGGCGAGCACCACCATGATCGCGTCACCGTCGATGACGCGTCCGTGCGCGTCGACGGCCAGGCACCGGTCGGCGTCGCCGTCATGGGCCAGGCCGAGGTCGGCGCCGTAGGAGACCACCGCCGAGCGCAGTGCCTGCATATGGGTTGATCCGCAGCCGTCGTTGATGTTCAGGCCGTCCGGTTCGGCGTGGATCGGGATGACGTTGGCGCCCGCGGCGCGGTAGGCGCGGGGGGCCGCATCCGAGGCGGCTCCGTGTGCGCAGTCGACGACCACGGTCAGCGCGTCGAGCCGCGTGGTCGCCGCCTTGCCGACGTGGCGCAGGTAGCGCTCCAGGGCGTCGTCGGCATCGACGACCCGGCCGACGCCCGCGCCGGTCGGGCGCGCGCCGGGGCCCTGCCGCACCAGCTCCTCGATGCGGTCTTCGGTGGCGTCGTCGAGTTTGTGGCCGCCGGGACCGAAAATCTTGATGCCGTTGTCGGGCATGGGGTTGTGCGACGCCGAGATCATGACCCCGAAGTCGGCGTCGTAGGCGCTGGTCAGGTACGCGACCGCCGGTGTCGGCAACACCCCGACCCGCAGGGTGTCCACACCTTCGCTGGCGATCCCGGCGATGACGGCCGCTTCCAGCATCTCACCGCTGGCCCGCGGGTCACGTCCGACGACAGCGACTCGCCTGCGGGTCTCACCGGATCTGCCGAGTCGCCGCGCCGCCGCCGCCCCCAGTGCCATCGCCAGCTCGGCGGTCAGGTCCTGGTTGGCGACGCCGCGCACCCCATCAGTGCCGAACAGTCGAGCCATCGTGACAACCTCTCACAGGTCTGGGCTCCCGAGCCAATTCCGCCTCGGCGTGATTATCCACGCCACAGTTGCGTTTCCGGCCCCAAAACGGCTCACCGCCCGCACCCTGTCGCGGATGCGGGCGGTGAGAAGAGGGTCAATTACCCTTCGTCGTTCTCACTGGGCAGCGGCGAATTGCCGTCCTCGCCGGCCCCGGTGCCCTCGGGGGCGCCCAGGCCCTCGCCGGTACCGGAGGTACCCTCAGGCGCAGTCTCCTCAGCCGGCGCCTCCCCGGCCGGCGCCTGCGGGGCAGGGGACTCTGCCGGAGCCGCCGGGGCGGCCACATTCTGGGTGACCAGGAGGTCACCACCCGGCAGTCCGGAGCACACCGTCTGCTGGACACCATCTGCGTCGACCCGCGTCGCCGTCGTGGTCACATCAGCGGGCACCGCGCCACAGATCGCGGCGGCCGCGGCGGCGGCCCTGTCGACGGTCACGCCTTCAGCCAGCGTGACGTCCCCAATGGTCAGGTTCACCAGGCCGTCGGCGGCCGGGGCGGGCTGTGCGGGGTCGGCCGGCTGGGCATGCGCCAATCCGAGGCCGGCGGAGAAAAGCAGCGATCCACCGAGGACAGCACCCGCTGCGGCGTTCTTGACGAAGTTCATCAATCACTCCTTTGCTTTCGCGGAGCCGGGGACGAGAAGGTCTCGCCGACGCAGTGACGCGCCCTGGCTCCAGATTTCGAGGGTTACGTACCCCGACGACCGAATTCAAACCGCGCCGCTGCGCGAAAGCGGGTACCGGTGCGTGCCTAATTAACTATTTGCGTGACATTCCTGCACATAGGACCGCTGTGCTTTCCTGAAATAGTTATGTGTGACAGGACACATTTCGGCGCACGCACAAAAGACCGACGCCCGGCCGCTCGCATCGCGAGCAGACCGGGCGCCGGGACGTGAAACTGTCAGCGCTTGCTGTACTGAGGCGCCTTGCGGGCCTTCTTCAGTCCGTACTTCTTGCGTTCGGTGGCACGCGGGTCACGGGTGAGGAAGCCGGCCTTCTTCAGCGCCGGACGATCCTCGGGCTGGACCAGGATCAACGCGCGCGCGATGGCCAGGCGCAGCGCGCCGGCCTGGCCGGACGGGCCGCCGCCGTCGAGGTGGGCGTAGATGTCGAACTGATCGACGCGGTCGACCGTCACCAGCGGCGCCTTGATGAGCTGCTGGTGCACCTTGTTCGGGAAGTAGTTCTCCAAGGTGCGGCCGTCGAGGTTGAACTGTCCGGTGCCGGGGACCAGGCGGACCCGGACGACAGCCTCCTTGCGGCGGCCGACGGTCTGGATCGGACGGTCGATCAGCACGGGCTCGCGGGCGGCCACGTCGGCGTCGGCCTCGACGCTGTAGTCAGCGGTCTCGACGGCCTCGGGGGCGTCGGTGTACTCGGTCTCGGTTCCGATTTCGGATGTCACTGAGCCACCTGCTTGATCTCGTACACGGCCGGCTGCTGAGCGGCGTGCGGATGGTCCGGGCCGGCGTACACCTTCAACTTCTTCTGGACCTGACGGCCGAGCTTGTTGTGCGGCAGCATGCCGGTGATCGCGTTCTCGACGACGCGGGTCGGGTGCTTCTGCAGCAGCTCGCCGATGGAGCGCTTGCGCAGACCGCCGGGATACCCCGAGTGCCGGTAGGCGAACTTGTTGTTGAGCTTGTCGCCACTGATGGCGACCTTATCGGCGTTGATCACGATGACGAAGTCACCGCCGTCGACATTGGGCGTGAATGTCGGCTTGTGCTTGCCGCGCAGCAGCTTGGCTGCTTCGACGGCGAGCCGGCCGAGCACCACGTCGGTGGCGTCGATGACGTACCACGAGCGCGTGGTGTCACCCGCCTTCGGCGTGTACGTAGACACAGCGTTACCTACTCTTTTCGCGGATGGATCCCGGGATCGACTCCCAGGTGCCGGTCAGGCGTGTGCATACCATCCGCCTCGGCGACCGGCAGGGACCCGAGGCGACCGACGACCGAAGGCCGGCGCACGCCAACGATGGAGCTTACCTGCGGGCGTCGCCGCAGGTCAAAACGCGCTGGGATACCATCGCCGGCCGTCGACGGTGCCTCCCCCGAAACACACATTCGCACGGACCGAGGGGGGTCCGTGCGAATGTGCGTCCGGTCAGCGGATCAGAAGAACCCGAGGGCCTTGTCGCTGTAGCTCACCAGCAGGTTCTTGGTCTGCTGGTAGTGGTCGAGCATCATCTTGTGGTTCTCGCGGCCGATGCCGGACTGCTTGTAGCCACCGAACGCGGCGTGCGCCGGGTACTGGTGGTAGCAGTTCGTCCACACCCGACCGGCCTTGATGTCGCGGCCCGCGCGGTAGGCCGTGTTGCCGTCACGGCTCCACACGCCGGCGCCCAATCCGTAGAGGGTGTCGTTGGCGATCGAGATCGCGTCGTCGTAGTCGGTGAAGGACGTGACGGCCACGACGGGCCCGAAGATCTCCTCCTGGAAGATGCGCATCTTGTTGTTGCCGGTGAAGATCGTCGGCGCGACGAAGTAGCCCCCGTTGAGGTCACCGCCCAGCTCGGCGCGCTCGCCGCCGGTGATCACCTTGGCGCCCTCGCTCTTGCCGATCTCGATGTAGGACAGGATCTTCTCCAGCTGGTCGTTGGAGGCCTGCGCCCCGATCATCGTCTCGGTGTCGAGCGGATCACCCTGCCGCACCGCCTTGGTGCGGATCGCGGCCAGCGCGAGGAACTCGTCGTAGATGTCGGCCTGGATCAGCGAGCGCGACGGGCAGGTGCACACCTCGCCCTGGTTGAGGGCGAACATCGTGAAACCCTCGAGTGCCTTGTCCTGGTAGTTGTCCGCGGCGTTCATCACGTCGTTGAAGAAGATGTTGGGGCTCTTGCCGCCGAGCTCCAGGGTGACCGGGATCAGGTTCTGCGAGGCGTACTGCATGATCAGCCGGCCGGTGGTGGTCTCACCGGTGAACGCGATCTTGGCGATCCGGTTGCTCGACGCCAGCGGCTTGCCCGCCTCCACGCCGAAGCCGTTGACCACGTTGACCACGCCGGCGGGCAGCAGGTCGCCGATGACTTCCATCAGGTACAGGATCGAGGCCGGGGTCTGCTCGGCGGGCTTGAGCACGATCGCGTTGCCGGCCGCCAGCGCGGGGGCCAACTTCCAGACCGCCATCAGGATCGGGAAGTTCCACGGGATGATCTGGCCGACCACGCCGAGCGGCTCGTGGAAGTGGTAGGCGACGGTGTCGTCGTCGATTTCCGACAGCGAGCCCTCCTGGGCGCGGATCGCGCCGGCGAAGTACCGGAAGTGGTCCACGGCCAGCGGGATGTCGGCGTTGAGGGTTTCCCGGATCGGCTTGCCGTTGTCCCACGACTCGGCCAGCGCGATCGACTCGAGGTTCTCCTCGATGCGGTCGGCGATCTTGTTCAGGATCACGGCTCGTTCGGCGGCCGAGGTCTTGCCCCAGGCCGGCGCCGCGGCATGGGCGGCGTCGAGCGCCTTCTCGATGTCGGACTCGTCGGAGCGGGCCACCTCGGTGAAGGGCTGGCCGGTGATCGGCGTCGGGTTTTCGAAGTAGCGTCCGGCATTCGGCGCCACCCACTGGCCGCCGATGAAGTTGTCGTAGCGGGGCTTGAACGACATCAGGGAGCCGTCGGCCCCGGGGCGGGCGTACACAGTCATGGTGAAGTCTCCTGCTCGTGTGGTCTGCGTCACCGAAGCTACGCCTGCAACCGTTGCAGCACGGTTGCATCGTCGGACAGACTTGGCGACATCGACGCACCTCGCCGCACACCCCGCCAGCACCGTTCCCGCGAGACGGTGAACACGCTGGTGGAGGCCGCCGCGCAGGTGTTCTCCCGCGAGGGGCTGAACGCGACGACGAACCGGATCGCCGAGCGCGCGGGTCTGTCCATCGGCACGCTGTATCAGTACTTCCCGGACAAGTACGCGCTGTTGGAGGCGATCGCCGAGCGGCACGTGCGCGACGCCGACGGGCAGCTGACCGAGGTGTTTGCCCGGCTCCGGGCCGAGGCACCGCCTTTCGAGGCGACGATGCGCGTGGTGCTGGAGGCCGTGGTCGGCGCGCATGACGAGCGGCCACGGTTGCACGCCCTGCTGCACCGGCTGGTGCGGCCGACCGCCGATCAGCTCGCTGCGCTGACCGACCTCGAAGACCGCATCTGCGCCGAGGTGGCGTTCCACCTCAAGCGCTGCGGCCGCGGAGGTGACGACGTCGAGACGACGGCCCGGACCGTGGTCCATGCGATCGACGCACAACTACACCGGGTAATGCCGCGCGGCGAGTTCGACATCGGGGACGCGAGGGACGCGCTGATGATCACTGTGTGCCGGCTCGCTCCGCCACCCGGGTGACCGCGTCACGCAGCTGCGCCAGGCCGGGTTCCTCGATCGGGTAGTGCCCGCAGTTCTCCAGCAGCACCACCTCGGTGGGCGCCGAGATGCGCTGCAGGAAGCGGACACTCAATCCCGGCGGGGTCCAGGTGTCGGCAGCGGGCGCGACGAGCGTGACGGGTGCGGCATCGAACGACTCCGGTGCGGTGTGGCCGAAGTTCATCCAACTCGCCAGGAACCCGAGCGGGACGCTGACGCCGCCGCCGCGCGGGTCCGACGCGCACAGCTGTGACAGCCGCCGGTCGGTGCTCATCGCGGCCATGTCAGCGAGCCATCGGATCGGCACCCGTACCCGGCCCAGAACAGGATCGACCGCGCGCAGCAGCGCCGGCGCGGGCCTGCCCATCCAGGCGAAGCGGGTCGCCGCGGCGCGGGCCGCGGGGTCGGACAGGTCCAGCAGGCAGGTCGCGACGACGGCGGCGACCTGCCGGGTGCGGGCCGCGACCTCATAGGCCACCATGCCGCCCATGCTGGCGCCGAACAGGATCAGCGGGCGTGGGTCGGCGGCCCGTTCCGCGGTCACCAGGTCACACAGCAGGTCGATCCAGTCGTCGTAGCGCACGCCGGCCGGGTCGGGTACGACGGTGTCGCCGTAGATCGGAAGGTCGGGGGCGAGGACGTCGGCCCCGTCTCCGGCCGCGACCGCGGTGGCGGGCCACAGCGCGCCGCTGTATCCGCCGCCTCCGTGAACGAGCATGACGCGCACCGCAGCCTCGGCGACGACCGCGCGCGCGATGTGCACTGTGGCGCCGCGCCACGGCCACCACGTGCTGACCGGCGGGGTCATTGCGGCGGTGTAGGTGTCGGGGACGAACGCGGCGTAGCTGTGGATGTCCATCCCGATATCGTCGAATCACCTTGCCCACGTTGGCAACTCGCATCTGCACCGGCGTTGCGCTGGGCTTTTCGCGCGTTGCTCGGGTTTTCAGCCGAGTTCGAAGTCCAGACCGGCGAGGTGACCCCGGGCCCGGGCGCGGGCCACCGCGGTGAGTCCGGCGCTGTCGCGCAGCGCCTGCCACCCCTCGCGGTCGTCGCGCCCTTCGGGCAGCTCGAGCCACCGCCGCAGCAGATCGGTGCGGCCCTGCCGGCTCTCGGCGAGCATCGCATCACGCAGGGTCGTCGACAGCTGGGTGCGCAGCCGGGCGATGGCCGGGGACACCGACTGGGCGAGCAGCGGACCGGCGTAGCGGTTGAGCGCCGACTCGACATCGCCGGCGTCGAGGGCCTCGAACACCTCGCCGATATCGCTGGTGATCGGCGTCGACAGCCGGTACGGCCGGGACCCGAGGTTCTCGGCGCCGATGACTTTGCGCAGTCGCGACATCTCGGCGCGGACCGTGACGACGTCAAGGTCCTTGTCGTCGAGCAGCACCGCCAGATGGTCGGCCGACAGCCCCTCCGGATGACGGCTGAGCAGCACCAGGATGTCGGCATGGCGACCCGTCAGGTGGGTGGCCTGCAGGTGTCCGTACCGGTCGGTGGTCACCCAGCGCGGCCGGTCGCCCCCGAGCACCACCAGGTGAGGTCGGCGAGCGGCGGGCTCGGCCGCGGCTCCTGCCACCCGCAGCAGGGCCAGGTGATTCTCGACGGCCACCGCCGTGGCGCGCACCAGCGCCAGCGTCTGAGCCGACGCGACCTCCGAGCCCCCGGTCAGGTCGATGGCACCGAGCAGCGCGCCGGTGCTGGGATCGTGCACCGGCGCGGCGGTGCAACTCCACGGCTGGACAATGCGGGTGAAGTGTTCCGATCCGCGGATCTGCAGTTCACGGTCCAGTGCCAGCGCGGTGCCGGGCGCGTTGGTGCCGGCGCTGCGCTCACTCCAGTCGGCGCCGGGGACGAAGTTCATCGCCTCAGCCCGGCGGCACGCCTTCGGGTCGCCTTCAACCCACAGCAGTGTGCCGTCGGCGGCGCTCACCGCGACCACCACGCCGGAGTCGACGGCGTCGTCGACGAGGAGCCGCCGGATCACCGGCAGCGCGGGCGCCAGCGGATGGGTCTCACGCAGGCGCTCGATCGCGGTGACCGCCGCCCGCGCGCCGCCGAGGTTCGGATCCACCCCGACCGCGAGGCTGCGCTGCCAACTCTGCGCGACGACGGGGCGCACCGGAATAGAGCTCAGATAGGACGCGTCGACCTCGCCGGCAACGAACAATTCGTGGACAGCACGCAGCCCTTTCGACGGACGGGCGGATCCCCGTCCGGTCGATGTCTCTGAAGCTGCCACGTGGCGTTCCTTTGTGTCCGCCCTCACATGTGCTGCCACCCTAACGCAGCAACGCCGGTCAGAGTACTGCGCGACCCTCGATCGGCTCCCCTCCTTTCGAGGGCCGCGCAGTCCCGGGGTGAGGCGCGTCAGGCGCCCCAGGCGTTGGCGGCTCGGCGGTCGGTGTCGGCGACGTCGTCCGCGCCGTCCCGGACCGCGTTGCCGAGGCTGACCAGGATCTCGTTGAGCGCCGCCGCGGACTGTTCCCAGCGGGTCTGCTCGGCGCGGTACGCCTCGGCGGACTCCCGCGTCCACGTCGCCTGCAGCGGGGCGATCTGGGCGCGCAGGTCGTCGAGGGCGCCGTTGAGGCGGGCGGAGGTGCGGTGGATCTCCTGACGGACGGTGTACTCGATCTCACCGAAGTTGTAGGACAGCGTGTGGGTCATCGCCGCCGCCTACAGGTGCGCCGCGACGGAGGCGATCCGCTGCGAATGACCGTCGGCCACCTCGCGCAGGATTCGCTCGTTGTCCCGGATCGTCTCGGCGATGCGCGCCAGTGCGGCGTGCAACTTCATCGACTCCGCGTTCCAGCGCTCGACCACGTCGCGGAACCGGACCGCGGCCACGCCGCCCCACACCGACGGCGGCACACTGCTCATCGCGCCGATGAACGAGTGCAGCATGGCCCGGATCTCCTCGTTGCGCGCATCGGTCTTGCCTGCCACCGACAGCATGAGGTCGAGATCGGTGGTCAGCGCCGCCCCGGCGGCCCCTGACGGTGTCGGCATGTGAAGTCCTCTCGTAGCCTTGAAAAAGCGATATACAGATTGGACGCAGCGCAGCCGAGTTCGGTTCCCCTGTTTCGGTTTTCATCGCAGCGCGTGGGCGGAGCGCACGGCTTCGTCGCACACGTCCTCGACGAGCCGCCGCTGCTCCGGGGCGCTCTGACACCCGATCGCGATGCGCAGCGTGCCGTCGACCAGCACGGTCCACCATGTCTGGCTGTCGGTCCGCCGCTCCAGGTAGGTCACGGCCGCCCGGCCGGCGCGCTCCCCGTCGGGATCGAAGTCGACGAACACCCCGGGTGGCGCGGATCCCATTGCCCGACGGAGAGATTCGGCGACCTCCTCGACGGAGGCCGCGTCGCCGTCGGCCTGGGTGAGGTGCAGGGCGGGCAGGCCGCCGGCGGCGGCGACGCGGACCCGCGGCGAACCCGGCCCCGCGGTGACTCGCTCGACGGTCCACGAGGCGGGCACCGAGACACCGACCCGGCCCTCCCTCAGCAGCCGGCTGCCTGCCGGCGACGGCGGTGCGTCCGACACCGCCTGCGCCGCCCAGCCTCCTCCGGCGGCGGCCGCGGTCAGTGCCACGCCGGCCAGGACGGCGCCGGATCGCCGGTTCGGAGGCTTCCGCCGGCGCGGTTGCGCAACGGCGTTCCGCACGGCGGCGTGCAGGCCGATGCGATCGCCGTAGGTGAGCACCGCTGCGAGCCGGCCGAGGCGGGCAGCCGCGGTGGGCGACAGCGGCGCCACTGCGGCCGGGGTGTCGATCAGCACCGACGTCCCGGGGTGGAGGTGCGCGATGAGCGCGTCGTCGTCGCGGGACACCACCGCGGGCCCGGCGCCGGGCCTCGTCACCACGGCAACCTCCGCGGCCAGTTCCACCACCGCGCGTCCGCCGTCGCCGAGCACAGAGCCCCGTCGCAGCACGGTGACCTGTGGCGCGAGGCCGCGTGCGGCCTCGCCGACGACGCCGGCCCGACCGGCCGGCCACCACGTCGGCACCACCAGCACCAGGTGGCTCGCGGCCCCGCCGGCAGCCGCGCGCAGTACGTCCCGCCACAGCACCGCGACGTCGACGACCCGGTCCTGCACCAGAGCCAGCGGGTCGTCGATGCAGGCCAACGCCGCCGAAACCCATTCGCGCGGAGCGTCGTCGGGGCCACGGACCGCAGCCGGGCCGACCTCGACGACGACGGTGGTCACGGCGGCTCCACCCAGGCCGTCTGGACGAGTTCGTCCGGTCGGCCGCGCACGCTCAGCGTGGCCCGTCCCGGTGGCAGTGGTGTGGGCCGGGTGGCGCCCAGCAGCACACCCTCGTCCGGAGACGCGCTCATCATCACACCCGCGCACCCCATGTCGCGCATGCGGGCCAGCACGGGATCGAACATCGCCCGCGCCGCGCCCCCGGAGCGCCGGGCGACGATGACGTGCAGCCCGAGATCCTTGGCGTGCGGCAGGAAATCGGCCAGCGGGGCGAGCGGGTTCCCGGTGGCACCCGCCACCAGGTCGTAGTCGTCGACGATCACGTAGATGTCCGGACCGCTCCACCAGGACCTGTCCCGCAGCTGCTGTTGTGTGACGAACTCGTCGGGCATCCTGGCGTTCAGCCGTTCGGTCAACGCGGCCGTCCGTGACGTCGCCGCGACCCCCGACACCGCGTAGCCGACTCGCGGCCCACTCTCGACCACACCGAGCAGCGTGCGCCGGAAGTCGACGATCTCCAGATGTGGTTCGTCGGCGGCCGCGGCCAATTCGGTGCAGAGCAGTCGCAGCAGTGCGGTCTTGCCGCACTCGCCGTCACCGAGCACCAGCAGGTGCGGGTGTTCTCCGAGATCCATGGTGACCGGGTTGAGGTCACGCTCCCCGAGACCGAGCAGCACCTGCCCCCGGCGGCGGCCGGGGACATCGATCGCGGATCGGTCGACCCGCGCCGGCAGCAGCTCGACCGGCGGCGCGGCGCCCCCGTCCCGCATCGGCTCGACATCCGGTGTGGCGATCACCATCTCGCAGCCATCGGCGGTGATTCCGCGACCAGGCGGTCGGGCGGCGAGCTCCTTGGCACGTCTGCGGTCCAGCTCCGAGTCCGCCGGATCCCCGAGCCGCAGCTCGATCCGGGTGCCGATCTGGTCCTTCAGGGCGGGCCGCAGATCCGCCCACCGGGACGCCGTGACCATCACGTGTACGCCGTAGGCCAGGCCCTGCGCGGCCATGGCGGTGATCGCGCTGTCCATCCCGTCGAAGTCCTGCCGCAGGGTGACCCACCCGTCGACCACCAGGACGACTTCGCCGTAGGGATCCTCGCGGACTCCGCCCGCCGCCTCGCGCGACCGCAGCACCGCCTCCAGCTGGGCGACGATTCGGCGGCACAGATCGCTGTCGGAGCGCCCGGCCACGGCGCCGACGTGGGGCAGGTCGCGCACCGCCGCCAGGTCGCCACCTCCGAAGTCCAGGCAGTAGAACTGCACCGCGCCGGCGTCGTGTGTGGCGGCGAGCGCACCGATGATCGTCCGCAGCGCCGTCGACTTGCCCGAGCGGGGCGCCCCGACGACCGCGACATGACCTGCTCCGGAGGACAGGTCGACGATCAGCGGGTCCCTCCGCTGCTCGAAGGTGCGGTCCACCACGCCGATCGGCACCCGCAGCCGCCCCGCGGTTGCGGCCGACAACACCGCGTCCAGACGCGGCGAGCGGCCCAGCGGCGGCAGCCACACCCGGTGTGCCACAGCGCCGCGGCCGGCCAGCTGCCCCAGCACCGTCTCGAGCAGCGGGAGTCGCGACATCGACGGCGCGGGTGCGGCGCCGCCGGCACGGTCGATGAGTGTGAAGCGCCGGACCTCGGGTGCGCTGTCGCGCCTCTGCCGGCGGACGGGGAAACAGCCGGAGACGAACGCCGTCTGGAACCGCGTCAGGGTGCCCGCGGCAGTGCTGAGATAGGCCGCACCGGGCCGGGCCGGCAGCTGGTGGGCGTCGGGAACACCGAGCACAGACCGGGATTCGGCGGCGGAGAAGGTCTTCAGGCAGATCCGGTACGACAGGTGGGTTTCCAGGCCGCGCAGCCTGCCCTCGTCGAGTCGCTGGCTGGCCAGCAGCAGGTGCATGCCCAGCGACCGCCCCAGTCGGCCTATCGCGACGAACAGCTCGGCGAAATCGGGATGCCGGCTCAGCAGTTCGGAGAACTCGTCGACGATGATCAGCAGCGCGGGCAGCGGGGGCAGCGTCCGGTCCAGGACCCTGGCCCTGCCGTATTCGGTCAGGTTGGTGAGATTGCCTGCCGCACGGAGGATCTCCTGTCTGCGGTTGATCTCCCCGGACAGCGCGTCCCGCATCCGTGCGACCAGCGGCGCCTCGTCGGCCAGATTCGTGATCACCGCCGACACGTGACGCACGCCGTCCAAACCCAGGAACGTCGCACCGCCCTTGAAGTCGACCAGCACCAGGTTCAACGCTTCCGGCGGATGCGCGGTGACCATCCCCAGCACCAGCGTGCGCAGAAACTCGGACTTGCCCGAACCTGTTGCGCCGACGCACAATCCGTGCGGACCCAACCCGCCGGCGGCTGCCTCGTTGATGTCCAGGTCGACGACCGTTCCGTCGTCGGCCACCCCGACCGGCACCGGCAGCAGCCCGGCCGGGGACCGCCTCGACCACCGGGCTTCGGCGTCGACCGCCTGCGGGTCGGCAATGCCCATCAGCGCCGCCCAGTCAGGAACGCCGTCCGCGCGGGCGGACTCATGCGGACGGTGACGCGACAGTCGGCGCGCGCACGCTAACGCGGCGGGCAACGCGAGCTCGTCGAAGCGCGCATCCACCCGCTGCCCGTCGACGTGCACGGCGACACCTGTGCCAGGGCCGGGCCGCAGCGCGACGACCGTGACGCCGTCGGCGGGTTGCGGTGCCGCCCCACCGTCGACGATCAGCAGGTGGCGCCGCCCGCGTCGGCGCTCACCCGCATGCGGCAGCCATTTCATCCAGTCCCAGTGCAGTTGTGGGCCCGCCGCCGCGACCGTCATGAGGCCTGGGTCGTGGTGAACGGCCAGCTGACACACCATCGCCCTGACGACGGCGCGGACGTCGGCGGGGTCGCCGTCGACGGTGATCAGCCCGGCGGAGGCGAGCCGCACCACGACGGGCAAGTCAGCGACCATCGCGTGGTGCCGCACCAGACGGCGCACCGCGCCGGCGGTGACGGGGTCGGCCTCGTCGTCCGGTCCCAGGTCCGGGGCGACCACCGAGACGGCCGCCGGCTGCTCCCCCACGCCGATCCGGACCACACCGAAGTCCGGACCGTCCGCGGCGCGGCGGAACATCCGTTCTCCGCCCGCGATCGTCCACAGCGCTGCGGGTTCAGGATGCAGGTCGTGCTGGGACCGATACTGGGTGTCGCCGGCGGCCACCAGTGCGTCGTCGACGGTGCCCAGGTAGCGCAGATAGCCGGCGCGCCCAGTATCGAGGTCGCCGGTGCGGTCGCGCCCGGTGTGGGCCAGTGTGCCGATCAGCGAGACCAGCATCATCACCGGGAAGAACAGGAACATCGGGTTACGCGTCGAACCCGCCGAGGTCAGGTACAGCACGGTCATGCCGGCCATCGCGACGATCATCGCCACCGGCATCAGCCGGGCCAGCGGGCTCATCGGTGTCTGCGCCGGCGGCTCGGGTGGCTTGTCGAGGACGATCCGGCCGAGGTCCATGTGGAGTAGACGCACCAGTGCCGCGGCCCGTTCCATCCACAGCCCACCGATTTGGTGCGCTGCATCCTCATCAAGCCGAGTTACGTTCGAGCCCGTGCCGGATACGTTGCGCAGGATCGCCGTTCACGCCCTCGCGGCGCGCGGTCCGGAGGCCGTGGATCTCGTCGTGCCCGCCGGTCTGGCACTGGGTGAGTTGATGCCGTCGATCGTCGATGTCGTGCTCGGCGCGTCACCCGGACCGACGCACTGGCAGTTGACCCGCGCGGCCGGCGATCCCTTGGACCCGTCGATGTCATTGAGGGACAACGGCGTCGATGACGGTGAGGTACTGGTGCTCACACATGTGCGGATCCCGCCCCCGCGCCGGCTACCGGCCGACCCGTGCGCCGCCCTCGCCGCTTCCATGACGGCCGAGGTTGACGAGGAATCCGGAGGGATCGCCGGCGCGGCCGCCGTCCTGGTGGCTGCCGGGGCGCTGGCATGGGCCGGCGTGGCGGCGCCGACGCCCTGGCACTTCTGGTCGGCGGCCGGGTTGTCGGTCGCCGCCGCGTCCGGCGCGGTGGCCGCCTCACGCATCGACCGGCGCTCGGCCCTGGTGCTCGGCACCGCCGCGGTGTTGTTCGCCGGTGTGGCAGGACTTCTCGCGCTGCCCGGTACGCCGTGGGTGGCGGCGCTGCTACTGTCCGCGTCCTCGGGGTTCGCGATGGCCGTGCTGCTGGTGAGGGTGCTGCCGGACCCGGCGCCGCCGGCGGCGCTCACGGCCGCGGCGGGCGCGCTCACCGCCGCGGCAGCCGTGGGCAACCTTGTGCCCGGGCCCTCGGTGGTCGGCGCGGCGCTGTCGGTGGTGTCGTTGGCCGGACTGGCGCTGGCCCCACGCCTGGCCGCGCATACCAACGCACCGCATCGCGCGCTGACCGCTCTCGTGGTCGGCTGGGCCGGCGCAGCGGCGGCCGGCGCTCTCACCGTGGCGGCCACCGCGATCGCCACGGGTTCGGCGCGGGCGTCGGGCGCGGCGTTCGCGGCCGATATCGGGGTGCTGCTCGTACTGCGCCGGCGCGTGCACGCCGACCCGCAGAGACGGTCCGCGCTGGGCGCCGCCGGGCTGGTGTCACTGCTGGTGTCGGCGCTCGTCGTGACGGCGGCGGTGCCTGCGCAAGCGGGCTCGATCAGCGCAGGCGTCGCGGTCGCCGCCGCGCTCGCGGTGTACGGCGCAGCCCGGTCCTACTCACCGAACGCGCTGTCGCGGAGGTGGATTCAGTATGTCGAGTACCTCGCACTGGCCGCGGTGGCGCCGCTGGCGTTCTGGATCGCCGGGATATACGGCCTGGCACAGCAATTGAGCCTGACGTGACCGGCGCGGCCCGATGGTGGCGGGCGCCGGCCGTGGCGGTGCTGGCGCTGTTTCCGACGGCCCCGTATGCGGCCGCGGTCGGGCCGCCCGCGGTGGACGAGTCGCTGCTGCCCGCGCCGGGCCCGGCTGCGCCGCTGCGCCCCACCACCCAGCACGACGCCTGCGTCACCGCCCCACCGGCCGCCGCGGCGGCCACGGGCCCCGGGCAGGTGCGCGGGCTCGACCTTCCCGCCCTGTGGGCGCTGACCCGTGGAGCAGGCCAGACTGTCGCGGTGATCGACACCGGGGTGGCGCGGCACCGCAGACTGCCGCACCTGGTCCCCGGCGGCGACTATGTGTCCCGTCAGGACGGCACCGCCGACTGTGACGGGCACGGCACGATCGTCGCCGGGATCATCGGGGCCGCACCGGACACCGCCGATCCGGACGCGTTCGCCGGCCTCGCTCCTGAGGTGTCACTGCTGTCGATCAGGCAGTCCAGCAACAAGTTTCGCGCCGTCGACGAACCGGGAGGCTCAGGTGTCGGGGATGTCGACACCCTGGCCTCTGCCGTGCGCACCGCGGCCGACCAGGGGGCCACGGTGATCAACATCTCGACAGTGGCGTGCGTCCCGGTCGAGGGGAGCCTCGACGACCGGGCACTCGGCGCGGCACTGGCCTATGCCGTCGACGTGAAGAACGTCGTCGTGGTGACCGCGGCAGGCAACGTCGGCGGTGCCGGGCAGTGCCTGGAACACAATCCGCGCGACCCCACGCTCGCCACGGCGGTCACCACAGTGGCGAGTCCGGCCTGGTACGACGACTACGTGCTGACCGTCGGCGCGGTGAACGCCGACGGAATCGCCTCGGAGTTCAGCCTGGCCGGTCCCTGGGTGGACGTCGCAGCCCCGGGCGAGGGGGTGATCTCCCTGGCGCCCGCCGGGGACGGATTGGTGGACACGTCGCCGGCCGGCCGGCCGATCTCCGGAACCAGCTACGCCGTGCCCGTGGTCGCCGCGATCGCGGCGCTGGTCCGGGCCCGGTTCCCGGAACTGACCGCACGGCAGGTGATGCGCGTCATCGAGGACACCGCGCACGACCCGCCCGGCGGCTGGGATCCGGTCGTCGGACACGGCGTGGTGGATGCGCTCGCGGCGGTGTCGGCGACCGGGGCAGGAACGGGCGAGACGGTCACCCCGGCGGCAACGCCGATCGCCGCCCCGTCGCCGCCGCGGACCACCTCACGCAGGACCGCGGTACAAGCCGCCGTGCTGTGCCTGGCGTTGGCCGGATGCGGGGTGGCGGTCTCGGCGGTCGTGCACCGGTCACGACACCCCGTCTCGCATGACTGACGCGGCGGACCCGCTGAGTTCGGGACCGCGCGGCAACGTCGCGAGCACGGGCCACGGCGCGGGCACCGCGGCGGCGGTGATCCCGAGTGCCCGCGCGCTGTCGGGGTCGCGGACCCCGAACAGCACCCCGGTGTCGGTCACCAGGAACAGCGAGCCGGTGCTGTGCCCCTCGCCGGTGAGCGCCACGGAACGGACGAAGACCGCGCGACCGGCGGGCACCGACACCGTGTCGACCGCCGGTCCTGCGCCGTCGGCCTGTGCGAGCCCGACCGGATGCGCGGCCGGCGGTGCGGCGTCCCCCACCAGAACGGCGGTGCGTGAACCGGTTTCACCGGCGTCGGGATACCAGGCGGCACACACCACCGGATCGTCGGTCACCCCACCGGTGTGCGGAAATGTCGACACGGCAAGAGTGTCCACCACCGGCAGCGCACCGACGACGTCAGCCGACACCGTCGGCATCTGTTCATCGATCCGGCTGTCGGTGTAACGGATCAGGTCGGCCGCGACCTCCCCGACGCGCTGCAGGCCGTCCGACAGCACCACGAAGTAGTCGACCGCCGCCCCTGCGCCGGGCACCTGTACCACGGTGCCCACCGGATGGCCGCGGAGCACCGCCGGCCCGGCGGTGCCCAGAGCGGGGATGCGTGGCGGTTCGATGGCGGGCGCCTCCGGCACCGCCGCCAACAGAGCGGGCGAAACCGACTGCGGCGTAACGCCGTCGAGCCGAAGCGCACGCACCACAGCGGGATGGCGCAGATCCACCCGGGACCGGCGGCCGTCGTGCAGCAGGTAGGTCGACGCGGCACTCTCCCCGCGGGGTGTCACCAGCACGCGGGCATCGGTCGTCATGGCCGACGTGTCGACCGGCCCCGCCGCGACGGAGGTACCGGACTCCCCGGCATCGCAGACTGTCCAGGCGGACTCCGGGGTGTCCAGTGGCGGCGAGATCTGGGCGGGCGCACCGGGAATGCCGACCTGCGGGCCCAGCGCCGACTCGCCGACGGACCGCTGCGAGACCAGCCGCGGCTCGACGGGGCCGCCCAGGATCAGCCGCGCCGAGGCCAGGTTGAACACCGGATGCATGACGTCGTCGATCCTGACGTACATCGCCCCGGATTCGCGGACCACGACCAGCCGCGCATCACCGACGGAACCGCCGGGGCGCACCACGGTCAGCACCGCGCACACCGCGACGGCGACAGTGGCCAGCACCGCACCGGCGATCAGCGAGACAGACTGTGCGCGAAGCGGATCGTCGAGCATCCGGGCGTCGCCGCGGATCAGCGCATGTTCCATCCGCCGCGCCTGGAAGCGGTGCCCACTGACGTGCAGGCGTGTCGTCGGTTGCGCCATCACACCCCCTCGGCCAGCGTAACGGCGCCACCTCGGGGGTCAGATCACTTGTTGGAGCGCCGTTCCCGGTAGGCCGCAACGTGCTGGCGGTTCCCGCAGTTGCCGGTGTCGCAGAACTTGCCCGACCTGTTGCGGGACAGATCGACGAGCACCGCGCCGCAATCCGGGGCGGCGCAGACCTTGAGCCGGCGCAATTCCCCGGCCCGGATCAGATCGGCCAGCGCCATCGCCATCTCGGCGCCCATCCGCTGCCACAGCGGGTCGTGGATCGACGCAAGATGCAGATGCCACTCGGGCATCTCGGGGTGCCGGGTCAGCCACGGCGACGCCTTGGTGTCGGCCAGCAGAGCGTTGACCTGATCGACGGCGCGCACCTCGTCGTCGGCGACCTCCCAGATGCGGCCCAGCCGGGCACGCAGCGTGTGCACCGCGTCGAGTTCGGCAGCGTCGTGATCGCGTCGGCCCGTCCAGCCGAAGTCGTGCAGGTACCGGTCGAGGGCGGCGAGGTCGGGCAGCTGCTCACCATCCACCCGGTCGCTGTTGATCAGGACACTCGCTGCGCGAAGGGTGAGCTCAGTGTCATGAGTGAAAAGCATTTGACCCATGACTCCTCTCGGCGGTAGTGTCACGACCAAAGTTGATTTTACTCATGTCACCCCTGTCACCTCCACGGAGGCGTCACGTCCACGGAGGCGGTTGCCCATGGCTGCGCTCGATACGAACCCGCGCGTTCGCGTCGACCATTTTCGTACAGGTCTGCTGTTCGCTGTCGGCTCCGCGTTCGCGTTCGGGTGCTCCGGGCCGTTTGCGAAGGCGTTGATGGAGGCCGGCTGGACGCCGACCGCGGCGGTCACCGCCCGGCTGGCCGGCGGCGCGCTCGCGATGGCGGTCTTCGCCTCCGTCGTCCGTCCCGGCTGGTGGCGGGAGGCGCGCTCGCACGCCAGGACGGTGGCGCTGTACGGCCTGGTGCCGATCGCCGGCGCACAGCTCTTCTACTACAACGCGGTGTCGCACCTGTCGGTCGGCGTCGCACTCCTGCTCGAATACACCGCACCGATCCTGGTGGTCGGCTGGCTGTGGGCCACCACCCGGAAGCGGCCCACATCGATGACGCTCTCCGGGGTAGCGCTCGCGGTCACGGGGATCATGCTGGTGCTCGGCATCGTCGGGCCCGGCGGGTTCACCGGCGCCTCCATCAATCTCGCCGGTGTCGGCTGGGGCCTGGCCGCGGCCGTGTGCGCCGCCTGTTACTTCCTGATGTCCGACAAGGTCGGCGCCGACGCCTCCGACGGCCGGCCGGCGCTGCACCCGATCACGCTGGCGGCGGGCGGTCTGCTCGTCGGCGCCGTCACGGTCGCGATACTCGGGGCCGCCGGCGTGATGCCGATGCGCTTCACCTCCGACGACACGGTGATCGCGGGCTGGACCACCCCCTGGATCGTGCCGGTGATCGCGCTCGGCCTGATCCCGACGGCGATCGCCTACACCCTGGGCATCGTCGGGATCGCCCGGCTGCGGCCCCGATTCGCGTCCCTGGTCGGCCTGTCCGAGGTGATGTTCGCGGTGCTGGCGGCCTGGGTGCTGCTCGGTGAGGCGATGACCCCCACCCAAGCCATCGGGGGCGCCGTCGTGCTGGTCGGGCTCGCGCTGGCCCGGCAGGGCGACCGCAGCGAACTCGATGAGGCCGAGACGGTGACCTGGCCGGATGCACCGGCGACGGGGACGTCGAGCGGCTAACATCGCCACGTGATGATCGATCTTGATCTCCGGCGGCGCCGGCTGACGTCGGTGCTCGCGGCCGTGCTGCTGGCCGTAGCAGCCCTGGCCGGGACGCCCGGCCGCTTGCCGGTGGCCCATGCGCAGGGATGTCCCGACATCGAGGTCGTCTTCGCCCGCGGCACCGACGAGCCCGCCGGCCTAGGCCGGGTGGGTGCGGCGTTCGTCGACGCGCTGCGTGACCGCGTCGGGGGCCGCTCGGTGGGCGCCTACGCCGTCAACTACCCGGCGAGCTTCGACTTCCTTGCCGCGGCGGCGGGCGCCAACGACGCCAGCCTGCACATCCAGTACATGATGGCCAACTGCCCGCAGACCCGACTGGTGCTCGGCGGCTATTCGCAGGGCGCCGCGGTGGTCGACGTGATCGCCGCAGTCCCGATCCCGGCGGTCGGGTTCACCGCACCGCTGCCGCCAAACGCGCCGGATTTCGTCGCCGCCATCGCCGTCTTCGGCAACCCGTCGGCCAAGGTGGGTCTGCCGATCACCGCGAGCCCGGTGTGGGGCTCGCGGTCCATCGACCTGTGCAACGTCGGGGATCCGGTGTGTTCGAACGGAAACGTGATCGCCGCGCACAGCAACTACGGGCCCGTCGGGCTCACGGACCGGGCCGCGGCGTTCGTAGCCGGACTTGTTTAACACAGCTATGCGTTACCGTGTCTTGTGCTTTCCGATCGACTGAGCCGCCCGATGCTGGCGGCCGCCGCTGCCGTGATGGCCTTCTTGGCCGCCGTGGTCCTTCCCGCCGGAACGGCTTCTGCTCAGCCGTGCCCCGACGTCGAGGTGGTCTTCGCCCGCGGTACCAGTGAGCCGCCCGGCGTGGGGCGGGTCGGCCAGGCGCTCGCCGACACCCTGCGCAACCAGCTAGGCGGTAGGACCGTGGGCACCTACGGCGTGAACTATCCCGCCAGCTACGACTTCCTGAACACGGCCAGTGGCGCCACCGACGCCACCGGACGTATCGCCTTCATGGCGGCCCAGTGCCCGAACACCCGCATCGTGCTCGGCGGCTACTCGCAGGGCGCGGCGGTCGTCGCGATGCTTGCCGGGGTGCCGCCGCTCGGCGACCGGATCGGCACCATCGGCTCGGCGCCTCCGCTGCCGGCGGGACTGGGCGGCAACGTCGCGGCCGTCGCGGTATTCGGCAACCCGTCTGCCAAGTTCGGAAGTCCGGTTTCGGGCCGCGGAGTGTTCGCCGGTAAGGCAATCGACCTGTGCGCCGACGGTGATCCGATCTGTTCCGGGGGCCGCAACCCGTTTGCCCACACCAGCTACGAGCGTTCCCCGCTCATCGGCCAGGCCGCCGGTTTCGCCGCTGGCCGGGTCTGAACGGCCGCGGCCGATTAAGATCAACACGGTGATTCGTCAGCTGCGAAAATTACGGGTCCTGTCGGCCACGGCTGCGCTCCTCTTCACCGCAGCCTCGTTCGTTGCGCCCCCGCTCGCGTCGGCACAGTCCTGCCCCGAGGCCGAGCTGATCTTCGCCCGCGGCCGCATCGAGTCGCCCGGCGCCGGCCAGATCGGCAACGCGCTGGTCAGCGCGCTGCGCAACAAGACCGGCAAGGACATCGACCTTTACGCGGTGAAGTATCCCGCCGACACCGAGGTCGACATCGGCGCCAATGACATGAGCCAACGCATCCAGTACATGGCCGGCAACTGCCCCGACACCCGACTGGTGCTGGGCGGCTATTCACTGGGCGCGGCAGTCACCGACGTGGTGGTCGCGGTCCCGATCGCCGCGTTCGGCTTCAAGAGCCCGCTGCCCGACGGTGTCGATCGGCACATCGCCGCCGTCGCGCTGTTCGGTAACGGCAGTCAGTGGGTCGGGCCGATCGCGAACTTCACCAACCCGGCGCTGCGCGACCGGATCATCGAGCTGTGCCACGGCGACGATCCGATCTGCAATCCGACCGCTCCGGAGAACTGGCAGGACTACTGGCCCGCGCATCTGGCCCCCGCCTACATCGGCGCGGGCATGGTGAACCAGGCCGCCGACTTCATCGTGGGCCGACTGTAGCTACAGCTCGTCGGCGGTACGCAGGTCCCGGGTCACCAGGTTGCGGGCCGCAAGCTCGGCGTCGGGCGGATAGTCGACACCGACGAGCGTCAGGCCCCGCGCCGGCGCCGCGGCGAAATCGCTGGAGCGTCGCGCCGAATCCAACAGTGCCGCGCACCACGCCGGGTCGCGGCGGTGCTCCCCGACAGCCAGCAGCGCGCCCACCAGTGAACGCACCATGTTCCAACAGAACGCGTCGGCGCTGACATGCACGGCGATCCGGTCGCCGTCGCGTTCGCAGTCCAGCCGCTGCAGTTCCCGGATTGTCGTCGCCCCTTCCCGGTGGCGGCAGAACGCGGCGAAGTCGTGCAGCCCCAACAACTCCCGGGCGGCGGCGGACATCGCCGCCACATCGAGCGGCCGCGGCCACGCGGTGACGAACCGGGTCTCGTGCGGCTCGGCGCCGTACGGCGCCGTCGTCAACCGATAGACGTAGTGGCGACGCAGCGCCGAGAACCGAGCGTCGAATCCAGGTGCGGCGCGGGTTATCTCGCGCACGCGTACATCCTCGGGCAGCATCCGTCCCAATCGGCGGACCAGTGGCCCGAACTCGGGTTCCCCTGGACGGCGGGTGCGCGGGGAGGCGTGCGGCAGCGCGTCGGCGGGCACGTCGACGTGGGCGACCTGCCCGGTGGCGTGCACCCCGGAATCGGTGCGCCCCGCGGCACGGGTGACCACCGGTGCCCGGAACACCGTGGACAGCGCGTCGTCGATCGCGCCCGCGACGGTGCGCTGTCCGGTTTGTGTCGCCCAGCCGGCGAACTCGGTGCCGTCGTAGGCGATGTCGAGGCGTAAACGAACATGCCCGCCACCGAAATCGATGGCGGGCATGCTCACGACGTTGTCGTCAGGACTTGTTGTCATCCTCGGCTTCGGCTTCGGCGACCTCTTCGGCGGCTTCAGCTTCCTGAGCCTCCTCGATCGCGGCGTCTTCTGGCTTGACCTCTTCGACGGTCTCCTCCTCGGCGGCCGGGCCTTCGGCTGCCTCGGGCTCGACCGCGGCCTGCGGCGCGGCAGCCGCGGCCACCTTTTGCGCCGCGTCCGCGCGACGCGCACGGTTCGCCTCGGAGGTGACGGTCTTCTCCCGCACCAGCTCGATGACCGCCATGGGGGCGTTGTCGCCCTTGCGGTTCTCGACCTTGATGATGCGGGTGTAGCCGCCGTTGCGGTCGGCGAAGAACGGCCCGATCTCGGCGAACAGGACATGCACGATGTCCTTGTCGCGGATCTTCTTCATCACCTCACGCCGGTTGTGCAGCGTGCCCTTCTTGGCGTGGGTGATGAGCTTCTCCGCGTACGGACGCAGCGCCCGTGCCTTCGGCTCGGTCGTCTTGATGCGGCCGTGCTCGAACAGCGAGGTGGCCAGATTGGCCAGCAGCGCCTTCTGGTGCGAGGACGACCCGCCGAGGCGAGGACCCTTGGTGGGCTTGGGCATTGCGCTATCTCCTAAATGGGGCCGGTCCCCGTATCAGGTAGGACCGGGACGGACTTCTTAGAGCTGTTCGGTTTCGGCAAAGTCCTGGTTGTCGTCCAGGTCGTAGCCGGCATCGCTGTTCCAGGTGCCGGTGGCGACGTCGTAGCCGGCGACCTCGGACGGATCGAAGCTGGCCGGGCTGTCCTTGAGCGACAGACCGAGCTGGTGCAGCTTGATCTTCACCTCGTCGATGGACTTCTGGCCGAAGTTACGGATGTCCAGCAGATCGGACTCCGTGCGGGCCACGAGCTCACCCACCGTGTGCACACCCTCGCGCTTGAGGCAGTTGTACGACCGCACCGTCAGGTCCAGGTCGTCGATCGGCAGCGCGAAGTGCGCGGCCTGATCGGCCTCGGCCGGCGAGGGACCGATCTCGATGCCCTCGGCCTCGACGTTGAGTTCTCGTGCCAGACCGAACAATTCCACCAGCGTTTTGCCGGCCGAGGCCAGTGCGTCGCGCGGGGTGATCGAGTTCTTGGTCTCGACATCGAGGATCAGCTTGTCGAAGTCGGTGCGCTGCTCGACGCGGGTGGCCTCCACCTTGTAGGTGACCTTGAGCACCGGCGAGTAGATGGAATCGACCGGGATCCGGCCGATCTCGGCGCCGGAGGCCTTGTTCTGCACGGCAGGCACGTAGCCGCGGCCGCGCTCGACGACGAGCTCGACCTCCAGCTTGCCCTTGTCGTTCAGGGTGGCGATGTGCATCTCGGGGTTGTGCACCGTGACGCCGGCGGGCGGCACGATGTCGCCGGCGGTGACCTCACCCGGGCCCTGCTTGCGCAGGTACATGGTGACCGGCTCGTCCTCCTCGGAGGACACGACCAGACCCTTGAGGTTCAGGATGATGTCGGTGACGTCTTCCTTGACTCCGGGGACGGTGGTGAACTCGTGCAGCACACCGTCGATGCGGATGCTGGTGACGGCCGCGCCCGGGATGGACGACAGCAGCGTGCGGCGCAGCGAGTTTCCGAGGGTGTAACCGAATCCGGGCTCCAGCGGTTCGATCACGAACTGGGAGCGGTTCTCGGCGAGAACCTCTTCGCTCAGGGTGGGGCGCTGAGAAATCAGCATGGTGTTTCTTTTCTCCTTCTCGGCACCCGCTATTTGATGCCGTTAAGTGGCCTGAGCCCCGGTGGATTCCGGGGTCAGGGTGACTACTTCGAGTACAGCTCGACGATGAGCTGCTCGGTGAGCGGCACGTCGATCTGCGCGCGCTCGGGCAGCTGGTGCACGAGGATGCGCTGACGCTCGCCGACGACCTGCAGCCAGCCCGGGATCGGACGCTCGCCGGCGGTCTGCCGCGCCACCTCGAACGGCAGCGTGTTCAGCGACTTGTCCTTGACGTCGATGATGTCGTACTGCGACACCCGGTAGCTGGGCACGTCGACCTTCACGCCGTTGACGGTGAAGTGACCGTGGCTGACCAGCTGACGCGCCATGCGGCGGGTGCGGGCCAGGCCGGCGCGGTACACGACGTTGTCCAGACGGCTCTCCAGGATGCGGAGCAGGTTGTCACCGGTCTTGCCGGGGAGGCGGTTGGCCTCCTCGTAGTAGCGACGGAACTGCTTCTCCATGACGCCGTAGGTGAAGCGGGCCTTCTGCTTCTCCTGCAGCTGGGTGCGGTACTCGCTCTCCTTGATCCGCGCGCGGCCGTGCTGGCCGGGCGGGTAGGGGCGCTTCTCGAAGGACTGATCTCCGCCGACGAGGTCGACGCCGAGGCGGCGCGACTTGCGGGTGACGGGTCCGGTGTAACGAGCCATGAGTCTCTAACTCCCTTTCCTAGACCCGGCGCCGCTTGGGCGGACGGCAACCGTTGTGCGGCTGCGGGGTGACATCGGAGATCGCACCGACCTCGAGGCCGGCCGCCTGCAGCGAGCGGATGGCGGTCTCACGGCCCGAGCCCGGGCCCTTGACGAAGACGTCGACCTTCTTGACGCCGTGCTCCTGCGCCTTGCGGGCCGCGTTCTCGGCGGCCAGCTGCGCGGCGAACGGGGTGGACTTACGCGACCCCTTGAAGCCGACGTGCCCGGAGGACGCCCAGGCGATGACGTTGCCCTGGGGGTCGGTGATGGACACGATGGTGTTGTTGAACGTGCTCTTGATGTGGGCGGCGCCGTGCGGGACGTTCTTCTTTTCCCTGCGACGGGTCTTCTGCCCCTTCTTGGGGGCGCCCTTCTTTGCCTGTGCCATCCGGGGTTACCTGGCCTTCTTCTTGCCGGCGATGGTGCGCTTGGGGCCCTTGCGGGTACGCGCGTTGGTCTTGGTGCGCTGGCCGCGCACCGGCAGGCCACGGCGGTGCCGCAGGCCCTGGTAGCAGCCGATCTCGATCTTGCGGCGGATGTCGGCCTGCACCTCGCGGCGCAGATCGCCCTCCACCTTGAGGTTGCCCTCGATGTAGTCGCGCAGCTGCGTCACCTGATCGTCGGTCAGGTCCTTGGTGCGCATGTCCCGGCTGATGCCGGTGGCTTCCAGGATCTCCTGGGACCGCGTGCGGCCGATGCCGTAGATATATGTCAAAGCGATCTCCATGCGCTTGTCGCGCGGGAGGTCGACGCCCATAAGACGGGCCATATGTGCCATTCCTCGTGTTCTGCGGAGGTCTGATCCCAGTCCGTTCCCGGGTTGACCCGGGGTCCGGCCTCCGTTCCGGACGTTATCGATGCTCTTCGCGCAAGCGCTCATCGATATCGAGCGACCGTATGCCGCTCAGTGGTGCTGGGAGGTCATCATTCAGTTGTGGGTACTGCTACTGCTCGGCTGCGTGACTAGCCTTGCCGCTGCTTGTGACGGGGATCGGAGCAGATCACCATGACCCGCCCATGCCGGCGGATCACCCTGCACTTGTCGCAGATCGGCTTGACGCTCGGGTTCACCTTCACGGCTGTGTCGATCCTTCTTCTCGTGGTTCTTCGGTGGTCTTCGGGGCTTACTTGTAGCGGTACACGATGCGGCCACGGGACAGGTCGTAGGGAGACAACTCCACCACCACACGGTCCTCGGGGAGGATACGGATGTAGTGCTGCCGCATCTTTCCGCTGATGTGGGCGAGGACCTTGTGTCCGTTCTCCAGCTCAATGCGGAACATCGCATTGGGCAGGGGTTCGACGACACGACCCTCAACCTCTATGGCACCGTCTTTTTTGGCCATACTTTGTAACGATCCTTGCTTTCGTTTCGTACCGGCTTTGCTGGCCTCTTCGGCGCAGCCTTCGGTCCGACTTGACAACGTGGGCCGGATCCGGGGAATTCCCGCTCGAAGGCGAAGGTTCCCGATGGGGCACGCAAAAAGTCGGCGCGGAAGCCGCACCGTTGATCCATGGTACTCGCCAAGAGCGCTCGCCCAAAATCTGCGCCGCCGGTCGGCGACCGGGGCCGCGGCGCCGGGCTAGAAACCCCGCTCGGCGCGGTCGAGGCGGGATACGAACGCCGCGGCCTGGGTGCGGCGCTCCATGCCCAGTTTGGTGAGAAGCCGCGACACGTAGTTCTTCACCGTCTTCTCCGCCAGGAACATCCGGTCCGCGATCTGCTTGTTGGTCAGCCCCTCCCCCAGCAGGTTCAGCAGCACCCTCTCCTGCGAGCTCAGCCCCGACAACGGGTCCGCGTGCTCGGCCGCGCTGCGCAGCTTCGACATCAGCGCCGCGGCCGCGCGATTGTCGAGCAGCGACCGGCCCGCACCCACTTCCCGGATCGCTGTCGCCAGATCCATGCCCTTGATGTCCTTGACCACGTATCCGCTGGCCCCGGCCAGGATCGCGTCGAGCATCGCTTCGTCGGAGGTGAACGACGTCAGCATCAGGCAGCGTAGCCCCGGCATCCGTGACAGCAGCTCCCGGCACAGTTCGATGCCGTTGCCGTCTGGTAGCCGGACGTCGAGCACCGCCACGTCCGGTGAGACGGCGGGTATCCGGGCCAGCGCCTCGGAGACGGAGCCCGCCTCGCCGACCACCTCCAACGCCGGGTCGGCGCTGAGCAGATCGATCAGGCCCCGCCTGACCACCTCGTGGTCGTCGACCAAGAAGACCCGGACCATCAGAGAACCTTTCCGCCGCCCTCGGTGTGGATCTTCGGCGCTGTCCCGGGCGGTGACTAGGGCCGCAGGTCCCCGACCGGCAGGGACCTCGGACTCTGCCACCGGCGTTCCGTTCCGGCCGATAGTTGTTTTGTGGACCGGTTGACCGCCTTCGATGCCGGCTTCCTCGACGCCGAGGACGCCGATCGGCACGTCAGCCTCGCGGTGGGGGCCGCGTCCGTCCTCGAGGGTCCGGTGCCTGATTTCCACGAGATCGTCGCGGCCATCAGCGAGCGGATCCTGATGGTGCCCCGGCTGCGGCAGGTGGTGCGCCGGCAGCGGTTCGACCTGTCGGCACCGGAATGGGTGAACGATCCCGCGCTCGATCTCGAGCACCACATCCGCCACGCCGCTCTCCCACACCCCGGCGACGACGCGGCACTGTTCCGGTTCACCGCGGAGGCGATGGAGCCGCGCCTGGACCGGGAGCGTCCGCTGTGGCAGGCCTGGATCATCGAAGGTCTGGCCGACGCCCGGTGGGCCATCCTGATGAAGGTCCACCACTGCCTGGCGGACGGCATCGCCGCCATGCACCTGATCGCCGGCCTCAGCGACGGTGGCGAAGGGGAAACCTACGCCGGAGCGATCCGCGCCGCGCACGAGGCCGCTGATCGCGGCCCGGCGCTGCCGACCCCGACGCTGAACCCGGTGCGGTGGGCGCGTGCCGGGTGGGACGCCGTCTCGGCAGTGGCCGCCACCGCCGCGGTGACCGCGCGGGGAGCCGTCGGGATCGTCGGCGGCCTGCTCCGGGATTCGGCATCCTCGCTCAACGGCCCGGTCACCACGTTGCGCCGGTACAGCGCGGTGCAAGTGCCTCTGGCTCAGGTGGCCTCTGTGTGTCAGGCCTTCGACGTGACGATCAACGACGTCGCACTGGCCGCGATCACCGACAGTTTCCGGTCCGCCCTGCTGCGGCGCGGCGAGCAGCCGCGCCCGGATTCGTTGCGCACCCTGGTTCCGGTGTCGGTGCGCTCCGGTCATGCGGCAGGCCGGCTCGACAACCGGGTGTCGATGATGCTTCCGTACCTGCCCGTGGACGAGCCGGACCGCGTGCGGCAACTGCGGACCGTGCACCGTCGGCTCGCCCGGGTCAAGGCCGGCGGTCAGCGCCAGGCCGGCAGCGCGGCGGTGGCCGCGATCAAGCTCGTGCCGTTCGCGCTGGCCACCCGCGCGATCCGGGTGCTGACGTCGTTACCGCAACGCGGTGTGGTCACGCTGGCGACCAATGTGCCGGGGCCGCAACACCGGTTGCAGGTGATGGGCCGTGACGTGGTGCGCATGCTTCCCGTGCCACCGATGGCGCTGCGGCTGCGGACGGCGGTGGCGATCCTGAGCTACGGGGACGAGCTGGTCTTCGGGATCACCACCGACTTCGACACCTTCCCGGACGTGGATGAACTCGCTTCGGGCATCGGCGCGGCGGTGGCCGCGCTGTCGGCCGCTTCGCGACGACCGAGCCAGGTCCACGCGTGACACCGACGAAGGCCGTCATCCCTGCTCAGATCGATCTGCTCGGCCCGGCCGACCGGGCGCTGCACCTCGCCACCCGCGAGGTCCCGACCTTCGCGCCGGACACCACGGCCGGCGAAGCGCTGACCGCCATGCGGGGGATGCGATTCGACAGTGCCGCCGCCATCGCGGTGCTCGACGCCGACGGGCGGCTGATCGGGATCGCGACTCTGGAGGCGGTGCTGGCCGCCTCGGCCGGGCAACGTCTGCGTGATGTGATGGACGCGGCGCCGCCGACCGTTGCTCCGGAGACCGATCAGGAGCATGCGGCGTGGCAGGCCGTGCACCGAGCGGAGCCATACCTCGCCGTCGTCGACGGCGGCGCCCGCTTCCTCGGGCTGATCACGCCGCACCGGTTTCTCGCGGTCCTGCTGCAGGAACACGACGAGGACCTCGCCAGGCTCGGCGGCTTCCTGCGCAGCGTGGAATCGGCGCGCTCGACGAGCATAGAGTCGGTGCGAAAACGGTTGTGGCACAGGGTCCCGTGGCTGGTGGTCGGACTGATCGGCGCGATGGCTTCGGCGATCCTGATGAGCGCGTTCGACGAACATCTCAACGCCGACCTGGCTATCGCGTACTTCGTTCCGGGCATCGTGTATCTGGCCGACGCGGTCGGCACCCAGACCGAGACGCTGGCGATCCGCGGTTTGAGTGTGGGTGTCGGCATCCGCCGGATCGCGGCCCGGGAAGCGCTCACCGGCCTGGCGGTGGGTGTCCTGCTGGGCACCGTGATGTGGCCGGTGGTGGCAGTGATGACGGCCAATCCTGCGCTGGCACTGGCTGTCTCGTTGACGGTCGTCGGCGCCGGCACGGTGTCCACCGTGGTGGCGCTGTGCCTGCCGTGGCTGTTGCACCGACTCGGCCGGGATCCCGCGTTCGGAGCCGGACCGCTGGCCACGGTGGCCCAGGACCTGCTGTCGATCCTGCTCTATTTCGGCGCCGTCAGCGTGCTGCTCACCTGAGCGCCCGCAATGACGGGCGGCCGAGGCCGAAGGTCTCTAGAAGCGGGCCCGCGCGGCCCATAACGTGGGGGTGCGGCGCGGCATCGGATCCACGCCGCCGACACGAGAACAGGAGACACGATGTCCGCTGCGGTTGAGATCGGCAAGGTAGTTGTCGGAGTCGATGATTCACCCTCGTCGCAGCCGGCCCTCGAATGGGCCGCCAAGGAGGCCGCGCTGCGCGAGGTCCCGCTTGTGATCCTGTACGCGACCACGCTGCCGATCGGGGCATGGCCGGTGGCGCCGGTGCCGACCGGTTTCCTGGACTGGCAGCGGGAGATCGGCCAGGACATCCTCACCGACGCCCGGCAGATCGCCGAGAAGCTCTCCGCGGGAACGGTGCCGGTCACCGCCGAGTTCGCCGTGGCGACACCGACCGCGGCTCTGGTGGAGCAGTCCCGCACCGCGGGCATGGTGGTGGTCGGCTCCCGGGGCCGGGGCGGGCTGGCCCGGAAAGTGCTCGGCAGCACCAGCATGGGCCTGGTTCACCGCGCCCACGGCCCGGTCGTGGTGGTGCGCGACGAAGCGCCGGCCGCCGGCGAGGGGGCGCCGGTGCTGTTGGGCTTCGACGGCTCGCCGGCAGCCGAACCCGCCGTCGACATCGCTTTCCAGGAGGCATCCCGGCGGAAGGTGGGGCTCGTCGTGCTGCATGCGTGGTGGTCGCCGGGAGCCTTCGAGATGCCGGGCTTCGACTGGAACGAGCTACGTCCCGAGGTCGAAGCGGAGGCGTCCCGTCAGCTCGCCGACTGGCAGCGGCGCTACCCCGAGGTGACGGTCGAACTCGTGGTTGTGCCCGACGAACCGGCCCGCCGCCTCGTCGAGCGGTCCGACTCGGCCCAGCTCCTCGTCGTCGGCAGCCATGGATACGGCGCGGTGACGGGCTCACTGCTCGGGTCGGTCAGCGCGGTCGCGGTGCAGGCAGCCAGGATCCCCGTGATGGTGGTGCGGCCCCGGTGAACGCCGCGGTGGTGACCCCCCTGGCCGAGACCAGTTCGTGATGCACCTTCACCCTTTCGCCACCATCGCCGTCGTCCTGGCGCTCGCCACCGTCGCAGGATTGATCGCCACCAGGCTGCGGCAGCCGCTGATCGTGGCCTTCATCCTGGTCGGTGTCGCGGCCGGCCCGGTCGGCGCGGGCTGGGTGACCGTCGACAGCACCCTGGCCAGATGGGGCTGGCGATCCTGCTGTTCCTGGTCGGGCTCCGGCTGGATCTGCACATGATCCGCAACACCGGTCCTGTCGCGGTGGTCGCTGGACTCGGCCAGGTATTCGTCACCTTCGCGCTCGGATTCCTGATCTCCCTCGGTCTCGGGATGGACACCGTCACCGCGGTCTATGTCGGCGTCGCGCTCACATTCTCGTCCACGATCATCATCGTGAAATTGTTGTCGGACAAGCGCGAGCTCGACACGCTGCACGGCCGGATCGCACTCGGCATACTCATCGTCCAGGACATCGTCGTCGTGGTGGTGATGATCGCCCTCACGGCGTACGGCACAGGCGGTGACGGCGGCGTCGCCGCGGGTATCGCGGCGGTGGCGCTCAAGGGCGTCGGTCTGCTCGCCGCCGTCTGGGTGCTGATGCGGTTCGTCCTGCCCTGGGTCATGCCGCAGATCGCGCGGTCGCAGGAGCTCCTGGTGCTGTTCGGCGTCGCCTATGCGATGTCGATCGCCTCGTTCAGTGAGTGGCTGGGGTTCAGCTCCGAGGTCGGGGCGTTCCTGGCCGGAGTGTCGTTGGCAGGCACCCAGTTCCGTGACGCACTCGGTGCCCGCCTGGTCAGCCTGCGGGACTTCCTGCTGTTCTTCTTCTTCCTGAACCTGGGCGCCGGCCTGGACTTGCGCGAAGCCGAGGGCCAGATCACCGAGGCGGTGTTGCTCTCTCTGTTCGTGTTGGTGGCCAAGCCGGTGATCGTCATCGCGATCATGTCGGTGATGCGGTATCCCGCGCGTGTCGGATTCCTGGTCGGTCTGCCGCTCGCCCAGGTCTCTGAATTCTCGTTGATCCTGGCCGCTTTGGGGCTGACGCTCGGGCACATCGACAACGCCACGGTCAGCCTGATCACGGTCGTCGGTCTCCTCACCATCGCCGTGTCGGCCTACATGACGACGTATTCGGACAGCATCTACGAACGGTCGAAGCGGTGGTTGTCCCACTTCGAGAGACAACGTCAGCGCGAGCACGTGGCCGCCGGCGCCGACGGTGACTTCGACGTCATCCTGTTCGGACTGGGTCGCTTCGGCAGTCATCTCGCCGAGCGTCTGACCGGCGCCGGCCACCGGGTCCTCGGTGTCGACTTCGACCCGCACGGCGTCAGCACGCACCGCCGCCGCGGGGTGTCGACCGCTTTCGGCAGTGCGGAGGACCTCGACCTCCTCGAGGCGCTGCCGCTGGACCGGGCCAGATACGTCATCAGCGCGATACCGAGCCTGCAAACGAATCTCGCTCTGCTGCACGGCCTTCGGCAACACCACTTCACCGGAGCCGTGGCGTTGACCGCACACACGCGCCATGACGCCGAACGACTTCGCGCCGCCGAGGTGGACATCGTCCTCGAGCCGTTCTCGGCCGCCGCGCACAGTACCTCGAACACGCTGCACGACCTGCTCACCGCCGGCGACTCGGGGAACGACGACGAGCAGAATCCTCAGCCGGGAGCTTCGAGGTAGCGCTTCTGCACCGCGTGCGAGATCCGGGTGCGGATCCGCTCGGCTTCGGCAGCGTGATGCGCGGCCAGTTCGTCCTCCCACGACGCCACCTCGGCCGCCAGCTCGGCGTCGGCGATGGTGTGCCGCAACCAGCGGGAGAAGTCGCCGCGCTCGAGGTGGAAGCGCAACGTCTCAGGCGCCAGCCGGATCATGGCCTCGCCGAACTCCCGCATCGTCGCCGCCGGTGCCGGTGCCTGCCCGTCGGTGGGTTGAAAGTAGAACCGGCGCTCCTGAGGAAGGGCGACGTCGGCGTACTTGTGCCGATGACGGATGTGGCTCGTGCGGCGGCCCGCGACGGTGAAGCAGCGCGGCCGGCCGCCGCCGTGCCTGATGACCGCGCGTGCGACCGGCCACGGTGCCGCTTCAGCGCCTTCCGGACTGAGGGTCTCCACGACGACGTCGCTGGCGTCGACCTCGTCGGCGGGCAGCGTCGCCGGCGCGAAGGACGACAACACGTAGCCGCCGCGGCGCACCCAGCGGACTTCCTGCTGGGGGCCCAGCAGGTGGGCCTCGTCCCAGATGACCCAGTGCGGGAAGCCGTACTGTTCGCGGTGCGCCTCGACGACGGCCCGGAGACGGTGGATGTACCCGCTCTTGGCGGCGGCATTCAGAGCCGACAGGTCCACCACGAGACTGGTTCGGGGGTGCAGCATCTCGACCAGATCGGGAGGTTCGAGCAGGTGCCGTCGGCTGTCGACGAGGACGACGCTGTCGAGATCCCTGAGTTCGGTGTGGTCGCCTTCGGGATCGACCACGAGCACGCCGTAGCCGGCGAGGATCCACTGCTCGGCCATCAGCCCGATCAGGTGGCTCTTGCCTGAGCCCGGAGGGCCGGTGACCACGATGCGGCCCTGGCTGCCCGGCAACCGCGCCGGTGTCTGATCCTCGAACACGCCGATGTCGATCCACCGCCGCATCGGGCACCATCGCCGGGCCCCGCTGACGATCGGCCCGTCCAGCAGCCGGGCGACCCCTTTTCCGTCCCGACCGTCGATGACGACGTCGGCGTGCGCCTTGACCGATGCGACGGCGTTGACCACCGCCACTCCCATCTCGGCGGCCGCCATCATCGACAGGTCGTTCTCGGCGTCACCGATCGCAATCGTGTTGCGCAGCGAGCGGTTCATCCGGGTGAGCAGGTTGTGCAACCCGCTGCCTTTGGTCACCCCCGCGGGCAACACCATCAACGCTTCACGGTTGCGGACGATCTGGCAGTCCAGACCGAGCATCCCGATCGCCTCGACGACCTCGGCGGCGTGCTTGCCGTCGCCGGCGATCAACGCCGCACCCCGCCGAAAAGGGATGCACCGCCGCGTCAACTCCGTGTCCAGGGCAGACTCCACCGGCGCCGACAGCGCGACCTCGCGACCGTCGATCACCGCCATGGCGCCGTTCTCCAGCACCAGCGCGTCGGCATGCTCGGCGATGCCGGGGAACTCGGCGTAGAGGTCGGCTCCGATGCGTCCGGTGACGAACACGATCGACAGTCCGCGGTCCCGGGCCCGCCGGATGGCACGCAGCGCATCGGAGGACAGTTCACCGGCCGATGTCAGCGTGCCGTCGATATCGGTCGCGACGACTTTATAAAACGCCATGGCACCCCGACCCTGAGCCGGCCGCGATCACTGCAAGTTCCTGCTGTGTCATCTGATTCCGAAGATGAACTTGACCGGCCCGCCGGTCAGCCGCGGGGTGACGAGCGCGACGGCTGAGTCAGGCTGCGGTTGACGATGGCCACCGCCGCCTTCAGATGCCGGTCGGCCTGGTCGATGTGCGTGCTGAACTCGGCATCGTAGTTGTTGAGGGTCTGCTTGAGCACGGCCAGGCACATGTGCGCGGCGTCGTGCGCATCCGTTGCGGCGGCGTCGAGTTCGGCGGTGAGGTCCGCATCGGGGGCAGGCAGGTGAGCGACAAGCCCGACGCTCTCGGACTGCCCGAAGATCCTTCGCGACTCCACCCGGCCGAACAGCACGACCGCGATGACGCCGGAGGCCATGACCACCGCGGCGAGGACCGCGAATCCGGCGATCGCCGGGAATGTCCGGTACCACGGTCGACACCCCGGCGCGGGCCCGGTCATCTCGGGCGCACCACCGTCACGGGGACGTCGACCGACTGGACGACCGCGGAACCCACTGAGCCGAGCAACATCCCGGCGAATCCGCCGCGGCCGTGACTGCCGACGACGAGCAACTGGGCTGTGCGCGAGGCGTCGATCAGGCGGCGGGCCGGGTCGTCGAACTCCACCCGACGATGCACCCGCACGTCGGGGTAGCGCTCCTGCCAACCGGCGAGACGCTCGGCGAGAACCTCTTCGGCTTGACGGCTCTGGTTGTCCCAGACCTGACCGTGCAGCGGTGGGCCGGCGATGTCCTTCCATACGTGGACCGCCACCAGGTCGACCTTGCGGGCCGCGGCTTCGTCGAAGGCGACCGCGGTGGCCTGCTCGGAGACCGGTGACCCGTCGATGCCCAGCACCACCGGTGCCGCCGGGTCCGGAAGCCGTCCGTCGCGGGTGTGCACGACGGTCACCGGCCCGTGCGCGTGGTGAACCAATCCGCCGCTGACAGAACCCAATACGAGCTTGGCCAGTCTTCCGATCCCCCGACTGCCCACCACGACCATGTGCGCCTTCTTCGACGCATCGACGAGGGCGGGCACCGGAGGCGAATACTGCACCTCGGTGGTCACCGCGATCTCCCGGCCGGCTTCGACAGCGATCGAGCGCACTGCCTCACGGGCGTGGACGAGCGCATCTTCAGCGTTCTGCCGCTGACATTCGGCGACGGTCTCCTGCAGCGGCGCCATCGGCCAGCTGACGACCGTCGGCGCCACGACGCAGAGCAGAGTCAGCGGGATCCCGGACAACAGCGCTTCCTGCGCGGCCCACTGCACGGCCGCCGCGGAATCCGGCGAGCCGTCGACTCCGACGACGATGCCGTACCCGTCCGTGTCACCGGATTTGGCGGCGGTCGGCCAGTCCATGGCACTCCTTCCCTGGGTGGTCGCCTTTACTGGTCCCGTCCTCAATGCAGCGAGACCACGTGTTCGTGCGTGACGTCCTCGATGTCCCTGGCCGTCAGCGCCAACAGCCGCTGCGCCAGATCCGAGAGTGCCCGTGCCACCGCGAGTTCGTCTCCGATGACCGGCACGTCGCGGTCGTTCGGATTGCGGCGGGCCAGGCCCACTCCCGTCACCTCCCTCTCGTCCCACACCAGCCGCGCGGTGGCGCGGGTTTCCCCGTCCTGCTCGTCGACCGACACTCCGACGGTCCACTTCTTTGGCTCTGGGATTGCTGTGGTCACAGTGCGCTCCTCTCCTCGGTGCCGGCCGGTGACCACGACGCTATCCACGGTGGTTCCGATCAGGTAGGGCCGAAATGCCCGAATCAGGCGCTGGACAGCGGTGCGCTCCAGGTCAGCCGGGTACCGCCCGAAGGGGGGAGGTCGACGGCGAAGTCACCGCCCGCCGCTCGGGCGCTGGCGGCCAGGTTGGCCAACCCGCTGCGGCGCTGATCACCGGGCGCCAGACCTCGGCCGTTGTCGCAGATCCCGATGATCAGGTCGTCGCCGACAGTGATCTCCACGCTGATCGCCGACGCGCCCAAATGCCGAACCGCGTTGCTGAGTCCTTCCAGCACAACGGCTTCGGCATCGTCGGCGAGCGGCGGGTCCACCGCTCCCATCGGGCCGGACAGTGACAGCGTCGCCGCCACGTCGCGATCTTCGGTCAAGCGGTGGAAGGCATGCCTGATCCGCTTGGCGAAAGCGCCGTGCACCGGCTTCTGCAGATTGAAGATCGTCGACCGGATCTCGCTGATCACCGCCTGTAGTTCGTCGATGCACGACGACAGCCGCTCCGAGGCCTCCGGGGGCCGCACGCGGGCGCTGAGCCCCTGCAGGTCCATGCCCACGGCAAAGACGCGCTGGATGACCTGGTCGTGCAGATCATGGGCGATGCGCTCCCGGTCGGTGAGCATCGCGAGCTCGGTCGCCGAACAGCGGGCCCTGGCCATGGTGAGCGCGATCGCCGTATGGTCGGCGAAGTCGCGTACCAGGTCGAGATAGGCCGTGTCGAAGCGGGGCCCGAAGTCGTTGCGGGCCACCGCCAGAACCCCCAGACACTGCTGTTCCGAGCGTAGCGGCACCACGATCGCCGGCCGCTCCCCGACGTCGGTGAAGGCCCGGATCGGACGGCGGAACGCCTCGGTGATCACCGGTTCCCCCGACCGGAACACCGCGCCGGTGGTCGAGCCTTCGATCGGAACCCGTTGATCGAGAACATCATCGACGTGGCAACCATAGGCGGCGGATACCACGAGAGTGTCCACCTCAGACTGCGGTTGCTCGGGATCCGCGGGAACGAGCACGATCCCCTGTTCGGCGTCGGTGAGCTCGCAGACGCGCCGGACGATCAGCTGCAACGGCCGCAGATACGGATCGTCGTCGCACAGCACCGCGGCGGTGATCTCGCGGCTGGCGTCCGTCCAACGCGCCGCAGCGCGCGCCTGACCGAACAATCGCGCGTTGTCGATGGCGACGGCCGCGACGGACGCCAGGGCTCTGGCCGACGTCTCGTCGGCTTCGGCGAAGGCGAAATCGCCCCGGTCGTCGGCCAAATAGAGGCTTCCGAACGGCTTCCCGCGAACCTGGATCGGCATTCCGAGGAAGGCGCGCAGCGGTGGGTGCCCGTCGGGAAGGCCTGCCGAAGCGGGATGCTCGGCGAGGTCCGACAGGCGCACCGGAGCGGTGCCGTCCCGCAGGAAACCCAACAGTCCCTTGCCCACCGGCAGGCCCCCGATGGCGGCCGCGGTTTTCTCGTCCATCCCGTCGTAGATGAATGAGGCCAGCGCGCCGTCCTCACCCCACACCCCGATGGCGCCGTAACGCGCTGCGGTCATCGTCTTGGCGGCGCGCACGATGCGGTGCAGCGTGGCGTCGAGTTCCAGACCGGAGTTGATCTCGATCGCGACCTGCAGAAGTTCCCCCAGCTGGTCACGATCAGCGGCCAGTTCGTCGAGTTGCTCGTGGATCCGCCGCAGGTCTTCTGGGCACCACCGTCCGAACGCGACGGAGTGTCGGTCACTCACATTCATCCCCTGTGCAGATGCCTCCGATTGTCCCAGTCCGCGCCGCCGCCGTACATGCTTGGCCGCTGTGAATTTCTGAGAAAAAGCGCAGATCAGAGGCTTGATCGTTACGGGTAGCGGTAACATCGGGCCATGGCCGCGGTGCGGTTGCAGTGCTGGGAATGCGGGCTCGCCTTCTACGGTCGCGCCGACGCCCTGTACTGCAGCGCCGGGTGCAAACAGCGCGCCTATCGCCGCCGGGAACGCCAGCGCGCGGCCGTGCTGCGCTCCAACGCCACCGTCGAGGAGGCACGCAGGATCCGGCAGGAGGCTGCCGACATCCGACGGCGTGCGCGCGCAGCCAGGGAGGCGGCGCACACCGCCCACCACCGTGACGCTTAGCCGACGACCCGGCCGGTGTGGCTCTCGACGTACCCCACCACATCGGCCAGCGTGCGCAGCTTCTGATAGTCGGCTTCGGGTATCTCGACCTGAAGCCGTTTGTGGATGCCGACGAGGAAGTTCAGCCAGTCCATCGAGTCGAGATCGACCTGGTCGCGCAGCAGGGTGTGGTCGTCGAGGTCGTCGGGTTCCACCTCCGGAGCTATCGAGGTGAGCACCGACAGGATGTCGGCGCGGATGTCCTGTTGTGTTCTCATGGCGTCACTTCTCGAGTTGTTCGGGTTGTTGGAGGAGTTGGTCGATCGCGGCGAGGAATAGTGCACCGCGGTGACCGTCGCTGGCGCGGTGGTCCGCGGAGAGTGTCGCGTGGACCGCTGTGGCGATGCGGATTCCGCCGTCCACGGCACACACCCGCTGCGCCGGCTTCCCGAATCCGACGAGCACCACCTGGGGCGGGTAGATGATCCCGAAGACCTCGTCGACACCCTGATCCCCGAGGTTGGTGACGGTGATCGTGGGGGCCGACATCTCGGAGCTGCGCAGCGAGCCGGCCCGGGCCCGGGCCACCAGGTCGATGAGGTCGGACATCACCTCGTCGAGCTTCTTGCCGGCCACGTCGTGGATCGCGGGCGCGACCAGACCGCCGCCGCGCAGCGAGATGGCGACGCCGACGTGCACACTGTCCGCCGGGGCGTAGCCGTCGTCGTGCCAGAATCCGTTCGGTTCCGGGAACCGTTGTGCGGCAAGAGCTACCGCCTTGATCTGCAGCACCGCCGGCAGCACCCGGTCGGCGATGGAACGTTGGGCGTTGCGGTCGGCCAGCCACTGCAGGGCCGGGTCCATCAGGATCTGATGGGAGAGGTAGTAATGAGGGATCTCGCGCTTGGAGCGGCCCATCGCCGCCGCGATCGACTTCCGCATCGCGCTCGCGCGGCTCTCGGCGGCGGAAGCCGGTTTGACCGGCTGGGCGGAGACGACCGGCTGCGCGGAGACGACCGTTACCTGCTCGGCCGAGGCGGCGGCGTGTTCGACGTCGGCGATGGTCACCGCACCCTGCGGCCCGGTCCCGGTGACAGCGTCGAGATCGACGTGCATCGAGGCGGCCAGCCGGCGCGCGGCGGGTGAAACCCAGCGGCGGTGCGCGGCCGGGACGGCGGCGGGCCGCCCATCAGGCACGGCGGCGGGCCGCCCATCAGGCACGGCGGCGGGTTCGGCGACGGGCTGGGTCGCGGGTGGGGCTGGAGGACCGGCGATTTCGCCGGGGGCGAGCAGGGTGGCCATCGGGGTGCCCACCGACACCGTCTGCCCGATGGGCACCAGCAGTTCGTGCACGATGCCGTCGTGCCAGCACTCCACCTCCACCGCGGCCTTCGTGGTCTCGACCACCGCGACGACCTGCCCGCGACTGACGGTGTCGCCGGGCTTGACCAGCCATTCGTTGAGTGTGCCCTCGTCCATGTCGGCGCCGAGTGCCGGCATCGCGAACTCGATTACCGTTGGCCTCCGAACATCTCGCGCACCTGTGCGACGATCGCGTCCCGCTGCGGCAACACCGCCTCTTCCAGATGGCGCGCGTAGGGCACCGGCACCTCGACGCTGCACACCCGGACGACGGGCGCGTCGAGATCGTAGAAAGCGTTCTCGGTGATCTGGGCGCTGATCTCGCCGGCCAGGCTGCCTGTGGCCAGGCTTCGCCGACGACCACGGCGCGATGTGTCTTGCGCACCGAGGCGATGAAGGTCTCCGTGTCCAGTGGGCGCAGCACCCGCAGATCGACGACCTCGCAGTCGATTCCGGCCAGCGACAGCTCGTCGGCAGCGTCGAGCACCTTAGGCAGTGATCCGCCGTAGGTGATCAGCGAGACGTCCGAGCCTTCCCGGCGCACCGCGGCGCGGGCGATGTCCGTCGGGCCTAGGGATTCCACGTCCGCCGAGGTGTTGTACAGCTGGACATGCTCGAACATGATCACCGGGTCGGGGTCCTGCAGGGCCGCCGACAGCATGCCGTAGGCGTCCTCGACGGTGGCAGGGGCGACCACGGTGATACCCGGGATGTGGGCATACCAGCCCTCCAGGCTGTGCGAGTGCTGGGCGGCGAGCTGGCGGCCCGCGCCGGTCGCCATCCTGACCACCAGCGGCACCGAGAACTGCCCGCCGGACATGTGGCGCAGCGCGGCGGCGGTGTTGACGATCTGGTCCAGCGCGAGCAGGCTGCAATTGACTGTCATGACTTCGACGATCGGGCGCAATCCCCCCAGCGCGGCGCCGATTCCGATGCCGACGAAGCCCAGTTCCGACAGCGGCGTGTCACGCACCCGGTCGGATCCGAATTCCTCGAGCAGACCCTTGGACGCGGCGTATGTTCCGCCGTAGCGGCCGACGTCCTCTCCCATCACAAGGACCCGCGGGTCGTCACGCAGTGCGTCGCGCAGCGCGTCGTGCACGGCGGTGCGGTAGCTGGTCTTCATCGCTGGCCTCCCGGCGTCGGCGTCATCAGATCGCGCTCGAGATCCGCGACCGTCCTCCCAGGTTCCGGCCTCGGCGAACGCCACCGCGTCGCGGATCTCCAGGTCGACGTCGTCTTCGATCGCGGCGACGTCGTCGGGGCTCAGCAGCCCTTCGTCGGCGCAGCGGTCGGTGAACATCTGGATCGGGTCGCGCTGCCGCCATTGCTCCACCTCGGCCTTGTCCCGGTACAGTTCCCGGTCGAACATCGAGTGGGGCCGGAACCGGTAGGTGCGAAACTCCACGAAGAACGGCCCACCGCTGCGGCGGATGTGCTCGACGCCCTCCTGCGCGGCGGAGCGGCAGGCGGTGACGTCCATCCCGTCGGCGGCCAGAGTGGGCACGTTGTAGGCGGCCGCCTTCACGGTCAGGTCGGTCTGCGACAGTTCGCGGCGCAGCGCGGTCCCCATCGCGTAGAGGTTGTTCTCACAGCAGAACAACACGGGCAGATGCCACAGCACCGCCATGTTCAGGGACTCGTGGAAGGCGCCCTCAGCGATCGCGCCCTCACCGAAATAGCATGCCGTGACCCGGTTTCGGCCTTGGTAGGCGTCGGCCAGGGCGAGACCGACCGCCAGCGGTAGCCCGCCCGCGACGATGGCGTTGCCGCCGTAGAACCGCCTGCCGGCGTCGAAGAGGTGCATCGACCCGCCACGACCTCGCGAGCAGCCCTGCTCTTTGCCGAACATCTCGGCCATGATCGACGTCATCGGAACGCCGCGCAGCAGCGCGTGGGCATGTTCGCGATACGTGGCTACCACGGCGTCGTCGGCGTCCAACGCCCGCAGTGAGCCCGCCGCCACCGCCTCCTCACCGACGTAGAGGTGCAGGAAGCCACGAATCTTGCTCGCGCTGTACAGTTCTGCGCAATTCTCCTCCATCCGCCGGACCCGCACCATGTCCGACAGAAGGGAGCGCGCGTCGTCGCGGTCCATCACCGCGTCACCGTGGTCGCGCCCACCCCGGCGGTGGCCTCGATGGTGGAGGTGTCGCCTTCGGGGAGTCCGAGTTCGCGCGCTTTCAGGAGGCGGCGCATGATCTTTCCGCTGCGGGTATGCGGCAGCGAGTCGGCGAACTCGATCGTCTTGGGCGCCACGGCGGCGCCCAGTTTCTTCCTGGCGTGCGCCAGTAACTCGCGGCGTAGGTCCTCGTCGGCGTGAAATCCGTCCCAGCGTGACGAAAGCCTTCACCACCTCGCCGACGGTGGGGTCCGGCAGTCCGATGACGGCCGCTTCGGCGATGGCGGGGTGGTCGGTGAGCGCGTTCTCGACCTCGAAGGGGCCGATCAGGTGTCCTGCGGATTTGATGACGTCGTCGGCGCGCCCCACGAACCAGAAGTAGCCGTCACTGTCACGCTTGGCCATGTCCCCGGTCAGGTACAGTCCGCCGGCGAACGTGTTGCGGTACCGCTCATCCTGGTGCAGGTAGCTTCGGAACATCGACGGCCAGCCGGGCTTCAGTGCGAGTTCGCCTTCCACTCCGGGTTCCTCGACCACCTCGATGGACCCGTCGTCGCGTCGATGGACGATCGAGGCCTCCACCCCGGGCAGGGGCCGCCCCATCGAACCCGGTTTGATGTCGAACGCGGGCGTGTTGGCGATCATGATGCCGCCGGTCTCGGTCTGCCACCAGTTGTCGTGAATCGGCAGTCCCAGTACGCGTTTCCCCCACCAGACGGCTTCGGCGTTGAGTGGTTCGCCGACGCTGGCGACGAACCGCAGCTGTGGGAACCGGTAGTCCGCTGCGAGCTCCGCCCCGGCTTTGATGAGCATCCGGATGGCGGTCGGGGCGGTGTACCACACCGAGACACCCTGGCTCTCCAGGATGCGGTACCACCGCTGTGCGTCGAAGTCGCCCTCGTCGACGATCGACGTGACCCCGTGCAGCAACGGCGCGATCACACCGTAGGACATTCCGGTCACCCATCCGGGATCTGCAGTGCACCAGTAGATGTCGCCGTCATGAAGGTCCAGCGCGTAGAGCCCGGTGAGGTAGTGCATCCTGACCGCGCCGTGGACGTGCAGCGCCCCCTTCGGCGTTCCGGTGGTGCCGCTGGTGAAGTGCAGCAGCGCAGGGTCGTCAGGCGTCGTCGGCTCGATCGGCGCGTCGTCGGAGGCCGCGTCCATCCACCGCCAGAATCCCATCGTCTGGGGCCCCGCGTCCTCGCTGCCGTGGTCATCGATGACGAAGACGTGCTTCAGTGAGGGCAACGTGTCCCGGATACCGGCGATCTTCTTGCGGTACAGCGCCTTGGTGGTGACCAGCACCTCCGCCTCGCCGATACTGAGCCGGGTCGCGACCGGCTCGGGACCGAACGCGGAGAACAGCGGCGACACCACGCTGCCGTTACGCAGCGCGCCGAGGATCGTGACGTACAGTTCCGGGCACCGGCCCAGCAGGGTGAACACCCGCCCGCCCTTAGTGACACCGAGCGACCGCAGCACGTTGGTGAATTTGCCGGTGAGGGTTCCCAGTTCGGCGTAGCTGAGGTCGCGAACACTCAGGCCGCCGTCCCAGCCGGCCTCCGACACGAACCGCAGCGCGGTCCGTGCTTGCGCCGGAGCGCCGGTGTGGCGGTCCACCGCGGCGTAGGCGATGTTGCACAGACCGGCGCCCATACCCTCACACACATCGGGGGCAGCGTCCCAGCCGAAGTCCGCGCAGGTGCTTTCGTAATCAACGAAATTCGGGATGACGCGCCAGTCTTCGGGCGATTTGTGGATGACGGTCATGACGCTGCACCGGCGCTCGGCGGTCGCAGCACACCGATTCGCACCGCGGTGCCGAGGTTGGCCATCACACGTTCCAGCAGCGCGTCGCAGGCCGAGCCGTTGTCGTGCAGCTTCCGAAATCCGCGGTGCAGCAAAAAGACGTCGAGTCTGCGGTCGATGGGCCAGTGCGCATAGATGTCGCCGGTGAACTCGGAGCGGAGAAACTGCCATGCGACATCGTCGAGTTGACGCTGCGTCAGGGCGAGTTGGTCGGTCGACGTCGCGGGCATGGGCGCTCCCTTCGCAAGGTGGATCGCCCTCATCGTTTTCCGAGCACACCGCGCCGCAATAGAGACGAAAAGTCACCATTGCCGAACAGGTGCCTTTGGTCCCTCAAAGCGGGTCCGCCTTACCCTGCCCGGCCGGCATCCCCCTCGGTGAGCATCAAGTATGCGCATGCAATCCACCCGCTCCGCCAGGGACGCGGTGCGGACGTTCAACAAGCACGTCCTCAACCCGGTGATGCTCCTGTTGGCCGGCCGAAAGCACTGGTACGCCGCGACGATCCAGCACACCGGGCGCACCACAGGGCGGGTCCGTACTACGCCCGTAGTCGCCTACCGCGTGACAGATGGATTCATCACACCGCTGCCCTATGGCACCGACGTCGACTGGCTGCGCAATGCCCAGGCCGCGGGGAAGGCGACGATCACCGTCGGCGGCCGCTCGTATCCGGTAGTCGCCCCGCGGATCATCGACGCGTCGACCGCAGCTGCCGAGCTGTCGGCCGGACGCCGGCGCACCTTCGACCGGTTCGGAATCGAGCGCTTCGTCAAGTTCACCTTGGCGCCCGACGGAGAGGCAGATCATGACATGTGACCGACTCCGCACACTCTCCGATGCGGCGCCGCCGTCGACCACGTCGGCGCTGTGATCGACGATACGTGGGGTGAGCTGCTCCGGGCTGCTCGAACGCCCTAGCGCCACATGGGCAGGAGGACAGTCCGATGAAGCGAGTGCGACCGCGGATGGCGCGACCCCGTAGCACGGCGACTGCGGAGGCTACGTCCGCCGAACGACGATCACCGGGACGCGCGAACCTGCGGCCACCGCGGCGCTGACCGAGCCCAGCAACGTGCCGGCGACGGCGCCCCGGCCGTGACTGCCCACCACGACGAGCTGCGACCGCTCGGACTGGACCAGCAGCTGTTGGGCGGGATTCTCGAAGCGCACCAGCGGATGCATGGCCACCTCCGGGTACTTCTGCTGCAAGTCGGCCAGGGTCTCACGCAGGAAATCCTCGGCTTCCTGTTCGGCCATCGTGATCTGCCGGCGGTGGGCACCCGGGGCGTCGGAGTCCTTGCACACGTGCAGCGCCAGCAGATCTGCCGACCGCCGGGAAGCTTCGTCGAAGGCGAACGCCGCCGCCGACAGCGATGTGTTCGAACCGTCGATCCCAACCAGGATCGGCCTGCGCCCCGGCCCCTGCCGGGGTGCGACGTCGTCGTGGACGATCGCGACGGGGTTCCTGGCGTGGTGCAGCAGACCGAGTCCCACCGAGCCTGCCAGCCGTCCGGAGCGGCCGCGGCTGCCGACCACCGTCAGCTGGGCCTCCCGCGACGCTTCGACGAGCTCGGGCACCGGCTTGCCCGTCAATCGCCGGCTCTCGACACCGGGACTCTCGCCATCGGAGGCTTCACGTCCGACAGCCGTCGCCTCGGCCAGAACCGTGTCCCCGTCGGCTGTCTCGGCGACCTCATCGACGTGGATGACGGTCAGCGGCACGTGGCGTAGCCGCGCTTCGCCGGCCGCCCATCGGACCGCCGACAGCGATGACGGCGACCCGTCCACCCCGACGACGACGCCGTGCGACCCCCCTGGTTCAGACATGTCGGCTCCCTCCGGACGTGCTGATGTCGTGACCGTAGATCCGCGGTGGGGCCCCCAATGGGGTCATTGGTCGCGAATCTGGTGCCAAAAGACCTCTGGGTCGGGCCCCCTGTCGGTCTCAAACTCAGTACAGGGCCCACGCGAATGCCCGGTCGTCCGACAGGGAGGAGAACACCATGACCACCGCCCGAGAGATCATGCACGCCGGGGTGACATGCGCGGGTGAACACGACACCCTGGCCGCTGCCGCGCGCCGCATGGCCGAGATGGGGGTCGGAGCGCTACCCGTATGCGGTGACGACGACCGTCTGCACGGCATCATCACCGACCGCGACATCGTCATCAAATGTGTCGCCGAAGGCCACGACCCCGCCGCCGTCACCGTCGGTGAGCTCGCCCAGGGCACGGTCTATCACGTCGGGGCCGACGCCGGTGTCCAGGAGATGCTCGCCCTCATGGAGGAGCACCAGATTCGCAGGCTGCCCGTGATCGACGATCACCGCCTTGTGGGTATCGTCTCCGAAGCCGACATCGCCCGCCATCTGCCCGAATATGCTGTCGCGCAGTTCGTCAAGGCGATCTGTGCGCAACAGGCGATCCCCAGCCATTGAGCGTGACCATGCCCGCGTCCGCACGCCGGCGCCACGTCCGGGACGGGTAGCGGTGGACGGCGACCGGGCCGCCCGCATCTGGACCGCCGTCGTGCTCCGGGCGATGCGGGAGAAGACACCACTGTCCCCGGCGCACGCATGTGTGGAATGCGTGGAAGCGCTGACCGTCGACGGCGCCGGCCTGATGCTCGCCGCCGGGCCGGACACGCTGGAGCCCTTCTACTGCATCGGTGACCATGCCGGGCAGGCCGACGACGTGCAGGCGACGGTCGGCGAAGGACCGGGCATCGACGCGTCGGCCACCGGGCAGCCGGTTCTGATCGACGACCTGACCTCGTCGGTCGTCCAGCGCCGTTGGCCCGCTTTCACCGGCCAGGTCGCGCCGCTGGGTGTGCGGGCGGTACACAGCTTTCCCCTCGCCCTCGGCGCAATCCACGTCGGCGCGCTGAACCTCTACAGCGACGCTCCACGTGACCTCGGTCGGGACGACCTCGTCGACGCTCTGATCTACGCTGACACCGCGCTATTGCTGGTGCTCGACCAGCGCGTCGGGGTCGACACCACCACCGGGGCGACGACGAACGGCCAGACACCGGCACTATGGCGCGCCGAGGTGCACCAGGCGGCCGGCATGGTGTCGGTGCAACTGGGCGTCTCGGTCCTCGACGCGCTGGTACGGCTGCGGGCACACGCCTACCGGCACGATTTGCAACTGGCGAGCGTGGCCCGTTCGGTGGTGGAACGCAAGCTTCGCCTTCAACCCGACCTGGCCGGATCGGAGGGGTCGTCATGACTGACGGTGCACACTCATCCATCACCCACACGTCGGTCGAGCCGGCCAACAACCACGGCGGCCTGGACACTCCGGTCCGGGTGTCGACCGAGGAAGCGGAACTGGACGGTCAGCTCACCGTCCCGGACAACGCGTGGGGTGTGGTGGTTTTCGCGCACGGCAGCGGCAGCAGCCGACACAGCGTCCGCAACCGATACGTGGCGAAGGTGCTCAACGACGCGGGGTTGGCGACCTTGTTGTTCGACCTGCTCACGCCGGTTGAGGAAGCCAACCGCGCCAACGTGTTCGACATCGGGTTGCTGGCCGGCCGGCTCGTGGACGTCACTGACTGGGTGAAGAGCCGGCCGGACCTGGCCTCGCTGCCGGTCGGCTACTTCGGAGCGAGCACCGGTGCGGGTGCCGCGTTGACCGCCGCGGCCGACGAGCGGGTCGACGTCGCCGCTGTGGTCTCCCGCGGCGGCCGGCCTGATTTGGCCGGAGCCCGCCTGGCCGACGTCACCGCACCGACCCTGTTGATCGTCGGCGGGCGTGACGAGACCGTGCTGGAGCTCAACCGCCAGGCCCAGCAATCGATGTCGGCTCCGTGCACGATCGCGGTGGTGCCCGGCGCGACGCATCTGTTCGAAGAGCCGGGAACCCTCGATCAGGCGGCCGAGCTGGCACGCGACTGGTTCGTCCGGCATCTCGGCCACCGGTGAGCGGCCGGATCACATCTCGCAGGACCGGCCGACGCACCCTCCGCTGAACTCTAGGTCGGCCTGCGCCAGGGCCGGTTGCGGCGCGGCATAGGAGAGCACCTGGCCCCGTCGACTTCCGTAGCGGTACACGGTGATTCCCTTGACCTTGGCCTGCCACGCTGCCAGATAGGTCGCGCGGACATCGGCGACCGAGGCGTCCGCGGGCAGGTTCACCGTCTTGGAGACGGCGGCGTCGACATGCCGCCGCACCGCGGCCTGCATCCGCAGATGCCAGACCGGGGCGATCTCGCCGGCGACCGGAAACGCGGCGCGCACATCTGCGGGCAGCTGCCGGTAACCGCGGACGCCTCCGCGCTGGGCGATCTCGGCGGCCAGCTGCTCGGTGTAGAAGCCCCCGCGGCGTGCCAGGCGGTCGAAACACGGGTTGACCTCCAGCAGGTGCCTGCCTACGACGGCGCGGGTGTAGGCGATCGCGAACATCGGTTCGATGCCGGCGGTGGTACCTGCGATCAACGAGATGGTCCCGGTGGGCGCCACCGAGGTCAGCTGGGCGTTGCGGCGGGGCCGGTGACGGGCGAGCCTGCTTTCCGCGAAGGCGGGGAATGGTCCGCGCTCTTGTGCGAGCCGTCGTGAGGACTCGTGCGCGGTCCGCTGGATACGGCCCATGACCTGGCCGGCGAGTTGCACCGCTTCCTCACTGTCGTAGGGAACTCCGAGGGTGGCAAGCATTTCGGCGAGCCCCATCACGCCCAGGCCGATCTTGCGGGTAGCCCGGGTGGCCACGCCGAGCTCCTCGAACGGGTAGCGGCTGACGTCGATGACGTCATCGAGGAACCGCACCGCCAGCGCGGTGACCTCACGCAGCCGCTCCCAGTCGACCCCGTCGTCGAGGACCATGCGCGCCAGGTTGATCGAGCCGAGATTGCACGACTCGTTCGGCAGCAGCGGCACCTCCCCGCACGGATTCGTCGCCTCGATACGGCCCAGGCGGGGAACCGTATTGGCGCGGTTGATCGCATCGAGGAAAAGCAGCCCGGGGTCGCCGCAGGCGTGCGCGGCCTCGCAGATGGCGTCGAACAGCTCGGCCGCGGAGACCGTGGCGGCTGTGCGTCCCGTGCCGGGATGCACGAGCCGATGCGCGCCACCGCGTTGCACCTCCCGCATGAACGCGTCGCTGACCCCCACCGACAGGTTGAACTGCGACAACTTCTGCGGCGACTCGGCTTTCGCGGTGACGAAGGCACGGATGTCGGGATGGGACACGTCGAGCACGGCCATGCAGGCCCCTCGCCGCCGGCCGCCCATCGCGACGACCTTTGCGGCGGTGTCGAACAACCCCAGAAACGACATCGGACCGCTGGCACATCCGCCGGTGCTGGCGATCCGGTCGCCGGCCGGCCGCACCCGACTGAACGCGAACCCGGTGCCGCCGCCGCACCGCTGAATCTCCGCAGCGTGTCCCAGTGCGGTGAAGATCGACCGCAGCGAATCCTCGACTGGCAGGACCACACAACCCGACAGCAGACCGAGCTCGGTGCCGGCGTTCATCAGCGTGGGCGAGTTCGGCAGGAACTCCAGCCGTCGCATCGAGAGTGCGAACCGCTCGGCCCACCGCGCCGACGACCGGGGCCGGTACTCGTCCTCGGCCGCCGCGACGGCGCGGGCGGCACGATCCATCATCTCGCCGGTCGACTCGGTCGGGCAGCCGTGCTCGTCACGTCGCAGGTACCGTTCGCGTAGCACGGTCACCGCGGCCAGACTGAGTTTGAGTTCGTCGCGTACCCCCAGAAGCGCCTTGGCGGAGCGGAGTTCGGCGTGACGCTGCCGGTAGATGATGTAGGCGCGCGCCACGTCGTCCAGCCCCGCTTCCCCGAGCCGCGCCTCCACGTGGTCCTGGATCGTCTCGACCGCCGCAATCCCAGGGCCGAGCGCATCGGCCACGGCCGCCGCCACGGTGGCCGGCAGGTCCGGGTCCTCACAGCCCACCTCACGGGCGGCGCGGGACACCGCGGTCTCGATGCGCCCGATGTCGAACGGTACGAGGGTCCCGTCACGCCGCCGCACCTGCTCGGGCCGGCGCCGCCGCGACCGTGCCGCCATGGCACGCACCCGGCTAATGCGGCCCGGTGCGGTGAATCTCGGACTGGACCGTCCCGAACCGGCGCTGCGCTCTCTCGTCGGCCTCATGCTGTTGGTCGTCGGTGACGACGACGGCGTCTGGCCCCGGGAACACCAGGCATTCGTGCTCGGAGTCCAGCCATCGCACGACGTAGGGCGGTGAGCCGTCACCCGAGCGCACGTCGGTGATCAGGCCTCGGTGTTCGGGCCGGTCGACCGTCAGACCCTTGATCACCAGCCAGTCGCCTGCTTTCGCCTTCATGCGGCCTCCCTTCCGATGCGCCGATGATCGCGGACGGAGGTGCCGGTGGCTAGGGCACCCGGCCCTCATTGCGGGGGCCGAAAGTCCCGGCAAGGGCGCCGGCTGACCCGGTGAACGGTGCCACTCAGAACGGCGGCGGTTCGTAGGTGGCGGCGAGCCACGCCTGATGCTGGCGTTCACGTTCGGCGTTGATCTCGATACGCCGTCGGCGTTCACGGGCGATGCGGGCCTGCCGTTCCTGCTCGCGGGTTCTGGCCCGTCGCGGCATCATCGCCGCCTTGTCCGGCGCCTCCGCGGGCACGTCAACATCGGGCAGGGCCGCCGACGGTGTCGCCAAGGTCGGAAACAACAGTCCGCCAAGCGGTTCGGTGACATAGACATGCCCGGTCGGGGCGGTCAGCACGACCGTGCCGTCACGGCGCTGCTCGTCACGCCAGCCGTACACCCCGGTGAGGAACGTCTTGATCACATGATGAGTACGGCAGTAATGCTTGAGCCCTGAAGCATGCGTGACCCCGAACGGCCACCGCGTCGTATGGTCGACATCGCAGCGCTCCACCGGGGCGTCGCAACCCGGGAACCGGCAGGTCAAATCCCGCCACT
>NZ_JBQQCF010000032.1:0-66963 GCF_052245755.1 Mycobacterium sp. 4D054 | reverse complement strand
TACAGTTACGGCGGTCCATAGCGGCAGGGAAACGCCCGGTCCCATCCCGAACCCGGAAGCTAAGCCTGCCAGCGCCGATGATACTACCCACACGGGTGGAAAAGTAGGACACCGCCGAACACAAATTAGGAATCGCCCCCCACAATTGCGTGGGGGGCGATTTCCATTTCTGGACACCGCCATTTCCATTCTTTTATCGCAGCCATTTCTGAAACGCAGATTATGTGGCTGCAGAGCCGGCCCGTATCCTTTTCGACGTGCCCCAAGACAATCAGGGCGGCCGCGGCGATCGTCGACCCAGCCGCAGCTCGAACGACAACCGGCAGCGTCCGCGGCGCGATCAGCGCTCGGGGGCGCCGCGCACCTCGGGTCCGAACCGGGCGCGCGCCGCCCAGCCCCGCCCCGAGAGTGACGATCGTGCCAGCGGTCCGCCGATCCCCAAGGAGATCGAAGCTCGACAGCTCGCCCCCGAGATCCGCGGAGAACTGACCACCCTCGACCGCAGCACCGCCGACGTGGTGGCCCGGCACCTGGTCGCCGCCGGCGAGCTGCTCGAGGAGGACCCCGAAGCGGCGTTGGCGCATGCCCGCGCCGCGCGTGCTCGGTCGGGAAGGATCGCGGCGGTCCGCGAGGCCGTCGGTATCGCGGCCTATCAGTGCGGCGACTGGGCCCAGGCACTCGCAGAACTGCGGGCGGCGCGCCGAATGGGAAGTCGCTCACCGCTGTTGGCGTTGATCGCGGATTGCGAGCGTGGTGTCGGACGTCCTGAACGCGCCATCGAACTCGCCCGGTCACCGGAGGCCGCGGCGCTGACCGGAGACGACGCCGACGAGCTGCGCATTGTCGTGGCGGGTGCGCGATCGGATCTGGGCCAACACGAACAGGCGCTCGCCGTGCTGTCGACCCCGACCCTCGATCCGGACCGCAGCGGCCAGACAGCTGCGCGTCTGTTCTACGCCTACGCCGACACCCTGCTGGAGCTCGGCCGCAACGACGAGGCGCTGCAGTGGTTCCTGCATGCCGCAGCCGCCGACGTCGACGGTGTCACCGACGCCGAAGAACGTGTCACGGAGCTGTCCTGACGTGAGCGCCCTTGTGCAGCAGCATGATTGTCTGCTGCTCGACCTCGACGGCACGGTGTTCCGCGGCGACGCACCCACCCCGGGGGCGGTCGACACGCTGGCTGCGATCGACCCTCGCGTGCTGTTCGTGACGAACAACGCCTCCCGCGACGCCGAACAGGTCGCCGCGCACCTGCGTGAGCTGGGTTTCGCGGCCGCCGCCGACGACGTCGTCACCAGCGCCCAGAGCGCGGCGCGGTTGCTGGCCGACCAACTCCCGCCCGCCGCCAAGGTCCTCGTGGTCGGGACCGACGCGTTGGCCGGGGAGGTCGCCGGCGCGGGGCTGACCCCGGTCCGCGCCTTCGCGGACGGCCCGGTCGCGGTGGTGCAGGGCCATTCGCCGGACACCGCGTGGCCGGCCCTGGCCGAGGCGGCGCTCGCGATCCGGGCCGGAGCGCTGTGGATCGCCGCCAACGTCGACAAGACGCTGCCCTCGGAACGCGGTCTGCTGCCCGGGAACGGTTCGATGGTGGCCGCGCTGCGCACCGCCACCGACCGGGATCCGCAGGTGGCCGGGAAACCGGCGCCCGCGTTGATGCAGGATGCGCTGGCCCGCGGCGAGTTCGAGCGCCCGCTGGTGGTCGGGGATCGGCTCGACACCGACATCGCCGGCGCCAACGCAGCGCAGCTGCCCAGCCTGATGGTGCTGTGCGGGGTCAACTCTGCCGACGACGCCATCTGGGCGAGTAGCGAGCAGCGTCCGACCTACCTGGCCGAAGACCTCCGGGCGCTGGCCGTCGGTCAGGCCGACACGTTGCGCGTCGCGCCGCATCCGGGCTGGCGGGTCGACGTCGACGCCACGGCGGTCACGCTGAGCGCCACCGGGTCAGACCCGGGCGACCCGCTGTCCGCGGTGCGTGCCCTCGCCGCGGCGGTGTGGGAGGCGGGAATCGAACGCCGTCCGGTCCGCGCGGCCGACGACGCGTCCCGACAGGCCGTGCAGCGGTGGACGCTGCTGTCCGCTCGCATCGACTAGCGTGAACACCGCTATGACCAACGATCCCGACCAGATCCGCACCCAGGTGACCGAACTGCTGGGTGAGCCGATCGATGTGTCGGCGGCTGACCTGGACTCCGTCGCGGCGCGCCTCGAGCAGGCGCACGATCTGCTGGTGCGCGCGCTGGAATCCGTCGAGAAGGGCTGACCCGCGTGGCGCGTCGCGCACGTGTTGACGCCGAACTGGTTCGACGAGGGCTGGCCCGCTCGCGCCAGCAGGCGGCCGAGCTGATCGGCGCCGGCCGGGTCCGGGTGGACGGTATGCCCGCGGCCAAGCCCGCCACCGCGGTGTCGGTGACCGCGCATCTGACCGTCGAGGGCGGCGACGCCGACTCCTGGGTGTCGCGGGGCGCCCACAAACTCATCGGCGCGCTCGACGCGTTCGGATTGTCCGTCGAGAACCGCCGCTGCCTGGACGCCGGGGCCTCGACCGGCGGCTTCACCGAGGTGCTGCTGCACCGCCAGGCCCGCGAGGTGATCGCCGTCGACGTCGGCTACGGCCAACTGGCCTGGTCGCTGCGCACCGACCCGAGGGTGACGGTGATGGAGCGCACCAACGTCCGCGAACTCACCCCGGAGGCGATCGGCGGATCCGTCGATCTGGTCGTCGCAGACCTGTCGTTCATCTCGCTGGCGACGGTGCTGCCCGCACTGACGACCTGCGCGTCACCGGACGCCGATATCGTTCCTATGGTGAAACCTCAATTCGAGGTCGGCAAGGAACGGGTCGGTGGCGGCGGCGTGGTGTCCGATCCGTTGCTCCGCGCCGACGCGGTGCTCTCGGTGGCCCGGCGTGCCGCGGAACTGAACTGGCATGCCGTGGCCGTCACCGCCAGTCCACTGCCCGGCCCGGCGGGTAACGTCGAGTACTTCCTGGACCTGCGCACCCGCGGTGAGCACTCCCTGCAGGGCGACGAGCTGGAGGCCGCGGTACGTCGCGCGGTCGAGGAGGGGCCGCAATGAGCGAACGCACCATCCTGCTGGTCTTGCACACCGGTCGTGAGGAAGTGACCGAGGTGGCCCGGCGGGTCGAAAAAGTGTTGTCCGACAACGGCATCGCCTTGCGTGCATTGTCCGCCGAAGCGGTCGATCGCGGACCCATCCACCTGGCTCCCGACGACATGCGGGCGCTCGGCGTGGAGATCGAGGTCGTCGACGCGGACGAGAGGGCCGCCGAAGGATGCGAGCTGGTGCTGGTGCTCGGCGGCGACGGCACCTTCCTGCGCGCCGCCGAACTGGCCCGCAACGTCGAGATCCCGGTGCTCGGGGTGAACCTCGGCAAGATCGGCTTCCTGGCAGAAGCCGAGGCCGAGGCCATCGACAAGGTGCTCGACCACATCATCCGGCGCGACTACCGGGTCGAGCACCGGATGACCCTTGACGTCGCCGTGCGCGCCGAAGGCCGGCTGATCGACCGCGGGTGGGCACTCAACGAGGCAAGCCTGGAGAAGGGGACGCGGCTGGGCGTGCTCGGTGCGCTCCTGGAGGTGGACGGACGCCCGGTGTCGTCGTTCGGTTGCGACGGGGTGCTGGTGTCGACCCCGACCGGGTCCACGGCGTACGCGTTCTCGGCGGGCGGCCCGGTGCTGTGGCCGGACCTGGAGGCGATCCTGGTGGTGCCGAACAATGCGCATGCGCTGTTCGCCCGCCCGATGGTGACCAGCCCCGATGCGTTGATCGCGATCGAGATCGAAGCCAGCGGTCACGACGCGCTGGTGTTCTGCGACGGCCGGCGGGACATGGTCGTGCCTGCCGGTGGCCGCCTGGAGGTGACCCGGTGCGCCACACCGCTGAAGTGGGTGCGGCTGGACAGCGCGCCGTTCACCGATCGGCTGGTACGCAAGTTCCGGCTTCCGGTCACGGGGTGGCGCGGACAGTAGTGCTAGCAGAAATCCGAATCGAGGCACTCGGTGCGATCAACGCCGCCACCGCGGAGTTCGACGGCGGACTGACCGTGCTGACCGGCGAGACCGGTGCCGGCAAGACCATGGTGGTCACCGGCCTGCACCTGCTCGGGGGTGCCCGCGCCGACGCGACCAAGGTGCGTTCGGGCGCCGAGCGCGCCGTCGTCGAGGGCCGGTTCACGACGGTCGAGCTGGGCGCGGAGGTCGCCGGGCAGGTCGACGAGATCCTGGACTCCTGCGGCGCCGAACGCGACGACGACGGGAGCATCATCGCCGCCCGCTCCGTGAGCCGGGACGGACCGTCGCGGGCCTATCTGGGGGGCCGCAGTGTCCCGGCTCGATCCTTGAGCGGCTTCACCAACGAACTGCTCACCCTGCACGGACAGAACGACCAGCTGCGGTTGATGCGGCCGGACGAGCAACGCGCCGCCCTCGACCGGTACGCCGAGGTGAGCGCTTCGCTGCAGCGCTACCGCACGGCCCGCGACGTCTGGCTGGAAGCCCGGCGCGACCTCGACGACCGCCGGCGGCGGGCCCGCGAGATGGCGCAGGAAGCCGACCGCCTGCAGTTCGCGCTGAACGAGATCGAGGTCATCGACCCGCAGCCCGGGGAGGACGAGGGACTGGTTGCCGACATCCGCCGGCTTTCCGAGCTCGACGCGTTGCGCGATGCCGTGCAGACCGCCAGGGCGGCGCTGTCCGGGGAGGGTGACGACGGCTTCTCCGCCGCCCACGCGGTGGGGCAGGCGCGCTCGGCGCTGGAAGGCACCGATGACGTCCCGCTCAAGACGCTGGCCGAGCAGCTCGGCACCGCGCTGACGGTGCTGGTCGACGTATCCGGCGAGCTCGGGCATTATCTGGACGAATTGCCAACGGACACAAGCACTCTGGAAACCAAGTTGGCGCGCCAGGCGGAGCTGCGCACGTTGACGCGCAAGTACGCCGCCGACGTCGACGGTGTGCTCGATTGGGCCCGCGAGGCCCGCGACCGGCTCGCCCAGCTCGACGTGTCCGAGGAAGCACTGGCCGGGCTGGAACGTCGGGTCGACGAGCTGCAGGCCAAGGTGATCGCCACGGCGCAGGACCTGACCAAGGTCAGGGCCAAGGCCGCCAAGGGCTTGTCCAAGGCGGTCACCACCGAACTGGCCGGCCTGGCGATGGCCGGCGCCCAGTTCGTGATCTCGGTGAGCCCGCTGCCGGCACGCGCCGACGACACCGCCCCGCTGCCCCTGCCGTCGGGGGTCACCGTGCACGCCGGCCGCGACGGAGTCGACGCCGTCGAGTTCGGGTTCGCCGCGCACGGCGGCTCCGACCTGCTCCCGCTGAACAAGAGTGCCTCGGGCGGTGAGCTGTCCCGGGTGATGTTGGCCCTGGAAGTCGTGCTGTCCGCGTCGAGCGAGGGCACCACCATGGTTTTCGACGAGGTCGACGCCGGCGTGGGCGGACGAGCCGCCGTGCAGATCGGGCGACGGCTGGCCCGGCTGGCGCGCACCCACCAGGTCATCGTCGTCACACACCTGCCGCAGGTCGCCGCCTACGCCGACGTGCACCTCGTCGTCGAAGGGGTCGCCGGGGGCGCCGCCGGCAAGCCCAAGGCGAAATCCAGCGGAGTGCGGCGCCTCGACGAGGACGACCGTGTGGCCGAACTGGCCAGGATGCTGGCCGGGCTGGGGGAGTCCGACAGCGGCCGCGCGCACGCGCGCGAGCTGCTGGATGCCGCCCGGGGCGAGCGCGCCGCCACCGGCTGACAGGTTCGGCGCCCTGTTACTCGTGTGACAGAAGACAACTTGTGAGGCTGGTGTTACGGCGCGCCTCCAACGGATTCCGGTCGTCGCCGCACAGAATCCACCCATGAAGATGTCAGCGCTGCTGTCCCGTAATGCCAGCTCACGGCCAGGTATCACCGGCACTGCCCGCGTGGACCGCGACATCGATCGACTCCTCAGACGGGTGACCCCCGGCGACATCGTCGTCATCGACGCCCTCGACCTGGACCGCGTCACCGCCGACGCACTGGTCGATGCCGGCGTCACCGCAGTGGTCAACGCGTCCGCGTCGATCTCGGGCCGCTATCCCAACCTCGGGCCCGAGGTCCTGGTCGCCAACGGCATCACGCTGATCGACAGCACCGGCCCTGAGGTGTTCAAGAAGGTCAAGGACGGCGCCCGCATCCGGCTCAACGAGGGCGGTGTGTATTCCGGCGACCGCCGGCTGGTCCTGGGCACCGAGCGCACCGACGCCGACATCCACGAACTGATGCAGGAGGCCAAGGGCGGGCTGGTGGCCCACCTCGAGGCGTTCGCGGGCAACACCATCGAGTTCATCCGCAGCGAGAGCCCGCTGCTGATCGACGGGATCGGCATACCCGACATCGACGTGGACCTCAACCGCAGGCATGTGGTGATCGTCGCCGAGGAGGAGAACGCGGCCGCCGACCTCAAGGCGCTCAAACCGTTCATCAAGGAGTATCAGCCGGTGCTGGTCGGGGTCGGTTCCGGCGCCGACATCCTGCGCAAGGCCGGCTACCGGCCGGCACTGATCGTCGGCGACCCCGACAAGATCAGCACCGAGGTGCTGCGCTGCGGCGCCCAGGTGGTACTGCCCGCCGACGCCGACGGCCATGCCGCCGGTCTTGAGCGGATCCAGGACCTCGGCGTGGGCGCGATGACGTTTCCCGCCGCGGGATCGGCCGCCGACCTGGCCCTGCTCCTGTGTGACCACCACGGCGCGTCCTTGATCGTCACGGTGGGCCACACGGCGAGCATCGAGGAGTTCTTCGACCGCACCCGCCAGCAGAGCAACCCGTCGACGTTCCTGACCCGGATGAAGGTGGGCGAGAAGCTCGTCGACGCCAAGGCCGTCGCCACCCTGTACCGCAGCCGCGTCTCCGGCGGCGCCGTCGCGCTGCTGGTGTTGGCCATGCTGATCGCGGTGATCGCGGCGCTGTGGGTGTCTCGCGCCGACGCCGCAGTGATCGAGTGGGTGTCCCAGTACTGGAATCAGTTCCTGCTCTGGGTCCAGGGTCTGGTGTCGTAGGGGAGCAACGGTGATCTCGCTGCGTTCGCACGCCATTTCGTTGGCCGCCGTCTTCCTGGCGCTGGCCATCGGCGTGGCCCTGGGGTCGGGGCTGCTGTCCAACACGGTGCTGTCCGGCCTGCGCGACGACAAGCAGGAGATGCAGCAGCAGATCGACACGTTGACCGGTGACCGCAACGCCCTCAACGAGAAGCTCAAGGCTGCAGGCGATTTCGACGCCCAGGTGGCGCCGCGGATCCTGCGTGACACCCTGGCCCGGAAATCGGTGGTGATCTTCCGCACCCCCGACGCCGCCGACAACGACATCGACGGGCTGGCCCGGCTGATCTCTCAGGCCGGCGGCACGCTCGCCGGCACCGTCGGCCTGACGCAGCAGTTCGTCGACGCGAACTCGGCGGAGAAGCTGCTGTCGGTGGTCAACTCGCCGATCGTCCCGGCCGGAGCCCAGCTGAGCACGACCACCGTAGACCAGGGATCCCAAGCCGGCGATCTGCTCGGTATCTCGCTGCTGATCGACCGCGATCCGAAGAAGCCGCCCGTGAACGACGATCAGCGCGCCACCGTGCTGGCCGCGCTGCGCGACACCGGCTTCGTGACCTACGGCACCGAACGCATCGGCGCCGCCGACACCGCGCTCGTGGTCACCGGCGGCGCTCTCGGCGAGGACGCCGGTAATCAGGGCGCGACCGTCGCACGGTTCGCCGCGGGACTCGCGCCACACGGTTCGGGAACTGTGCTCGTCGGCCGTGACGGGTCGGCCACCGGTACCTCCGCGGTCGCAGTGACCAGGGCCGATGCGGCGATGAAGAACGCCGTCAGCACCGTCGACGACATCGACAGCGAATCCGGCCGGATCACCTCGGTGCTCGCGCTGGGCGTGTTGATCAACGGCGGTCGCCCGGACCAGTTCGGGATCGGGCCGGGAGCGACCTCGGTCACCGTCGCGCAGTAGCCCGGCGCGTCAACAACAACGCGTCCCGGTCGGTGTTAGGGTGGGGTTCCGTGGGTCGGCAGGCCCCAAACCGGGTGCGAACCCAGCGAAACAAGCCCTGCCCGGTCATCACGGAGGTAGTTCTTGCCAGCGTTACGCAAGCACCCGCAAACGGCCACCAAGCACCTCTTCGTGACCGGTGGCGTGGTGTCCTCCCTCGGCAAAGGTCTCACGGCGTCCAGCCTGGGCCAGTTGCTGACCGCGCGGGGGCTGCAGGTGACCATGCAGAAGCTCGACCCTTATCTGAACGTCGACCCGGGGACGATGAACCCGTTCCAGCACGGTGAGGTGTTCGTCACCGAGGACGGCGCGGAGACCGACCTCGACGTCGGCCACTACGAGCGCTTCCTGGACCGTGATCTGTCCGGGTCGGCCAATGTGACCACCGGACAGGTCTATTCGACGGTCATCGCCAAGGAACGCCGCGGCGAGTACCTCGGCGACACCGTCCAGGTGATCCCGCACATCACCGACGAGATCAAACGCCGCATCCTGGCCATGGACGCCACCGACAACGAGGGCAACCGGCCGGATGTGATCATCACCGAGATCGGCGGCACCGTCGGCGACATCGAGTCGCTGCCGTTCCTCGAGGCGGCCCGCCAGGTCCGCCACGAGGTCGGCCGGGAGAACTGCTTCTTCCTGCACTGCTCGCTGGTTCCGTTCATGGCGCCGTCCGGTGAGCTCAAGACCAAACCGACGCAGCACTCGGTGGCCGCGCTGCGCAGCATCGGCATCACGCCGGACGCGCTGATCCTGCGCTGTGACCGCGACGTGCCCGAGCCGCTCAAGAACAAGATCGCGTTGATGTGCGACGTCGACATCGACGGCGTCATCTCCACCCCGGACGCCCCGTCGATCTACGACATCCCGAAGGTCCTGCACCGCGAGGAACTCGACGCGTACGTGGTGCGGCGGCTGAACCTGCCGTTCCGCGACGTGGACTGGACCCAGTGGAACGACCTGCTGCGTCGCGTGCACGAGCCCCGCGAGACCGTGCGAATCGCGTTGGTGGGCAAATACATCGATCTGTCCGACGCCTACCTGTCGGTCGCCGAGGCGATTCGCGCCGGTGGGTTCGCCCACCACGCGAAGGTCGAGATGCAGTGGATCGCCTCCGACGACTGCGAGACCGACGCCGCGGCCGCGGTGGCACTGGCCGATGTCGACGGTGTGCTGATCCCTGGCGGGTTCGGCATCCGCGGCATCGAAGGCAAGATCGGGGCCATCCGGTATGCGCGCAAGCGCGGCCTGCCGGTGCTGGGCCTGTGCCTGGGTCTGCAGTGCATCGTCATCGAAGCGGCCCGCTCGGTCGGGCTGACCGAGGCGAACTCCGCGGAGTTCGACCCGGCCACACCCGATCCGGTGATCTCGACGATGGCCGATCAGCGCGACGCGGTCGCCGGGGACGCCGACCTCGGCGGCACCATGCGGCTGGGCGCCTACCCCGCCGTTCTGGAGCCGGATTCGATTGTCGCGCAAGCCTATGGAGCGACCGAGGTGTCGGAGCGGCACCGGCACCGCTACGAGGTGAACAACGCCTACCGGGACCGGATCGCCGAGAGCGGGCTCCGCTTCTCGGGCACCTCACCGGACGGCCACCTCGTCGAGTTCGTCGAGTACCCGCCCGAGGTGCACCCGTTCCTCGTCGGCACCCAGGCCCACCCGGAGCTCAAGAGCCGTCCCACCCGTCCGCATCCGCTGTTCGACGCGTTCGTGGGCGCGTCGCTGGACTACAAGAACGCCGAGCGCCTGCCGGTGGAGATGCCGGAGATTCCCGAGCACGAACTGCGGCCCAACGGCGCCGAGCACGCTCTCGAGGACACCCCGGCTCGTGGCTGAGGGTGAGCGCGGGCGTCACGAGTTCACCACGGTCTCTTCGGAGACGATCTACGTCGGGAAGATCCTGGCGTTGCGCGCCGACGAGGTGCGCATGCCCGGCGGCGGCACCGCACGGCGCGAGGTCGTCGAGCACTTCGGTGCGGTCGCGGTCGTGGCGCTCGACGACGACGGCCGTATCACGCTGATACAGCAGTACCGGCATCCGTTCGGGCGCCGGCTCTGGGAACTGCCCGCCGGGCTGCTCGACTTCGGCGGCGAGCCGCCGCACGAGACCGCGGCGCGGGAGCTCGCCGAGGAAGCCGGCCAGGCGGCGCAGACCTGGCGCACCCTCGTTGACCTCGATTCGGCGCCCGGGTTCTGCGACGAGAGCGTGCGGGTGTTCCTGGCCACCGGCCTCAGCGACGTCGACCGGCCGCAGGCCCACGACGAGGAAGCCGACCTGACCCTGGAGCGGGTTCCTCTCGCCGACGCGGTGGCCAGGGTGTTCTCCGGGGACATCGTCAACTCGATCTCGGTGGCCGGCATCCTCGCCGCGCACACGATGCCGGACCCCTCGGTGCTGCGGCCGGTTGACGCCCCGTGGGTGGACCGGCCCCGGGCGTTCGCCCGCCGGATGGGGCATCCATGACCACCGGGGTGGAGCCGGCGGCGCTCGACGATCAGTTCCAGGGCTACCTGGACCACCTCGCGATCGAGCGCGGGGTGGCCGCGAACACCCTGAGCTCCTACCGTCGCGACCTGCGGCGCTACGCCGAGCACCTCGCGTCGCGCGGGGTCACCGACCTGGCCGGCGTGACCGAGGCCGACGTCACCGACTTCCTGGTGTCGCTGCGCCGCGGCGATCCCGACAACGGGGTGGTGCCACTGTCGGCGGTGTCGGCGGCCCGCGCCGTGATCGCGGTCCGCGGCCTGCACCGGTTCGCCGCCGCCGAAGGCATCACCACGGTCGACGTCGCCCGCGAGGTGAAGCCGCCGACGCCCGGTCGCCGGCTGCCCAAGAGCCTGAGCATCGACGAGGTGCTGGCCCTGCTGGAGGCCGCCGGCGGTGACAGCGACGCCGACGGCCCCCTGACCCTGCGCAACCGGGCGCTGCTGGAGCTGCTGTACTCCACCGGCGCCCGCATCTCCGAGGCGGTCGGCCTCGATGTCGACGACGTCGACACCGAGGCCCGGTCGGTGCTGCTGCGCGGCAAAGGCGGGAAACAACGGCTGATCCCGATCGGGCGGCCCGCGGTCGGCGCGCTGGACGCCTACCTGGTGCGTGCCCGGCCCGACCTGGCGCGGCGCGGCCGCGGCACCCCCGCGATCTTCCTCAACGCCCGCGGCGGGCGGTTGTCCCGGCAGAGCGCGTGGCAGGTGCTGCAGGACGCCGCCGAACGCGCGGGCATCACCGCGACGGTGTCCCCGCACGTGCTGCGCCACTCCTTCGCCACCCATCTGCTCGACGGCGGCGCCGACGTCCGCGTCGTGCAGGAACTGCTCGGGCACGCGTCGGTGACCACCACGCAGATTTACACCATGGTCACCGTTAATGCGCTGCGCGAGGTGTGGGCCGGCGCCCACCCCCGGGCGCGGTAGCGGCCGGCGCCGGTCAGGCGCCGAGGTACTCCGACTCCAGCACCAGGTCGGGAAGCAGCGTCTGGTACTCGACATGGGTCTTGTGTTCCACGGTGTTCCAGCGGGTGCCCTGATGATCGCGCATGTGGCGGCGGTAGCCGGGGGCGCCGGGGATGCGCACGTTGTCGGCGACCACGATCGAGCCTCGGTGCAGCCACCCGCGCTGCTCGACGCTGAGCAGGTCCGCTAGATACGCCTTCTTGTCGTGGTCGATGAACAACAGGTCCACGCTGCCGGGGGAGACCCCGTGCTCGCCGGCGAGCGCGTCGAGGGTGCGCCCGCCGTCGCCGAGGGTGCCCACCACGCAGGTGACGCGGTCGGCCACCCCGGCGTGGGCCCAGATCCGCCGCGCGACCTCGGCGTTGGCGGCCGAGAACTCGACTGACAGCACGCGCGCCGACGGCGCAGCGCGCGCGATGCGCAGAGCGCTGTAGCCGCAGTATGTGCCCAATTCGAGCACCAGAGTCGGCGCGGCCCGGTGCACCGCGGCGTCGAGCAGTACGCCTTTCTCGTCACCGATGTTGACCAGCATCGCCTCGCGTCGGGCGAAGGTGTCGATCGCGGCGAGCGCCGCATCGACGTCGCCATGTGGGGCGTGGGCCTCGACATAGGCCGCGCAGGCGTTCTCGCGGCCGTCGCCGATCTGGCCGGTGCGCACGAACGACGGCATGCCCCGGGCCAGCCGCGCCCACCGCTGTAGCGCGTTCATGCGGTCAGATTAGGCGACAGATCCGAGGTTGCCTGCGGGTCTGCCTCACCGATTCGTCGCTCCCCGTTAAACTTGCCCGGATGTCCGCCATGCCTGCAGGTTGCCTGACCAGCGAAGGTCCGGCATGACCGACCCGACGGGCGGTCCCGTGGACGCACCTGGGGCCCCGCTGGCCCCGGATCCCGAACCGGCCCCAGGTCTGACCGGCCGCCTCCCGCGGCAGATCCCCGAACCGGCGGCCCGCACGTCGCACGGACCGGCCAAGGTCATCGCGATGTGCAACCAGAAGGGCGGAGTCGGCAAGACCACGTCGACGATCAACCTGGGGGCCAGCCTCGCCGAGTACGGGCGGCGGGTGCTCCTGGTCGACCTCGACCCGCAGGGCGCGCTGTCAGCCGGCCTGGGCGTGCCGCACTACGAGCTCGAGCACACCGTGCACAACCTGCTGGTCGAGCCGAGGGTGTCGATCGATGAGGTGTTGATCAAGACCCGGGTGTCGGGCCTGGATCTGGTACCGAGCAACATCGACCTGTCGGCGGCTGAGATCCAGCTCGTCAACGAGGTGGGCCGGGAGCAGACCCTGGCCCGCGCGCTGTATCCGGTGCTGGACCGCTATGACTACGTGCTGATCGACTGCCAGCCCTCGCTGGGTCTGCTGACCGTCAACGGGCTGGCGTGCAGCGACGGCGTGATCATCCCCACCGAGTGCGAGTTCTTCTCGCTGCGCGGGCTGGCGCTGCTGACCGACACTGTCGACAAGGTGCACGACCGGCTCAACCCGAAGCTGTCGATCAGCGGGATCCTGATCACCCGCTACGACCCCCGCACCGTGAACTCGCGGGAGGTGATGGCCCGCGTGGTGGAGCGGTTCGGCGATCTGGTGTTCGACACCGTCGTCACCCGCACCGTGCGCTTCCCGGAGACCAGTGTGGCCGGCGAGCCTATCACCACGTGGGCACCGAAATCTGCTGGTGCAGAGGCATATCGAGCGCTCGCGCGTGAGGTCATCCACCGGTTCGGCGCGTGAGCGAGACAAGGACCCCGCAGGAGCCCACCGACGCGAAGACCCAGGCCGGTTTCCAGGTTCGCCTGAGCAATTTCGAGGGCCCGTTCGACCTGCTGCTGCAACTCATTTTCGGCCACCGGCTCGACGTCACCGAGGTGGCGCTGCACAAGGTGACCGACGAGTTCATCGCCTACACCAAGGAGATCGGACCGCAGCTGGGCCTCGACGAGACCACCTCGTTCCTGGTGGTCGCCGCGACGCTGCTCGACCTGAAGGCGGCCCGGCTGCTGCCCGCCGGCGAGATCCACGACGAGGAGGACCTGGCTCTGCTCGAGGTGCGCGACCTGCTGTTCGCGAGGCTGCTGCAGTACCGGGCGTTCAAGCACGTCGCGCAGATGTTCGCCGAGCTGGAGAGCGCGGCGCTGCGCAGCTACCCGCGCGCGGTGTCGCTGGAGGACCGCTACTCCGACCTGTTGCCCGAGGTGATGCTGGGCGTCGACGCCGCCCGTTTCTCCGAGATCGCGGCGGCGGCGTTCACGCCCCGCCCCGTTCCGACGGTCGGCACCGACCATCTGCACCAGGTGTCGGTCTCTGTGCCCGAACAGGCCGCCAACCTGATCGCGCTGCTCGAACAGCGGGGGATCGGCCAGTGGGCCTCGTTCTCCGAACTGGTCTCCGACTGCCAGGTACCGATGGAAATCGTCGGACGGTTCCTCGCGCTCCTCGAGTTGTACCGGGCGCGGGCGGTAACATTCGAGCAGCCAGAGGCGCTTGGCGTGCTCCAGATCTCATGGACCGGAGAGCGGCCGAGCAGCCAACAGTTGGCGACCGCTGACGCGGAATAGAAAAGACTATGACAGACGACATTTCGACCGGTACTGCGCCTGAGGCGGTAACCGATGTCGACCCCGGAACAGACGCGACCGACGAGAGCGACGAGGTTCCGGCCGCCGAATTGGACGACGACGAGCTGGACTCGGTGCTCGAAGCGCTGCTCCTGGTCGTCGACACCCCGGTGACAGTGGACACACTTGCCGGCGTCACCGAGCAGCCGTCGACGCGCGTGGCCGAGCGGCTGCAGCAGCTCGCGGCCGCGCTGGCCGCCCGCGACAGCGGCATCGACCTGCGGGAGGCGGCGGGCGGATGGCGGATGTACACGCGCTCGAAGTACGCCCCCTACGTCGAGAAACTGCTCCTCGACGGTGCGCGGTCCCGGCTGACCCGCGCCGCACTCGAGACCCTGGCGGTGGTGGCCTACCGGCAACCGGTCACCCGCGCCCGGGTCAGCGCGGTCCGCGGCGTCAACGTCGACGCGGTCATGCGCACCCTGCTGGCCCGCGGCCTGATCACCGAGGCAGGCACCGACGCCGATTCCGGGGCGGCGACGTTCGCCACCACCGAGCTGTTCCTCGAGCGGCTCGGGCTGACGTCGCTGACCGACCTGCCCGACATCGCACCTCTGCTTCCCGACGTCGACGTGATCGACGACATCAGCGAAACCCTCAGCGAAGAGCCGCGTTTCATGAAACTCAACGGCGCGTCCGCCCCCGAGGCGCCGGCCGCCATCGATGTGGATCAGGACTGAGAATGACAGACGACGACGGGGTCCGCCTGCAGAAGGTGTTGTCCCAGGCCGGAATTGCATCCCGCCGAGTAGCGGAGAAGATGATCCGGGACGGCCGGGTCGAGGTGGACGGGCAGATCGTCACCGAGCTCGGAACCCGGGTGGATCCCGCGGCCTCGGTGATCCGGGTCGACGGATCGCGGATCTCGATCGACGACACCCTGGTGCACCTGGCGATCAACAAGCCCCGCGGCATGCACTCGACGATGTCCGACGACCGCGGTCGACCCTGCGTGGGCGACCTGGTGGAGCACCGGGTGCGCGGCAACAAGAAGCTCTTCCATGTCGGGCGGCTGGACGCCGACACCGAGGGCCTGCTGCTGCTGACCAACGACGGGGAACTGGCGCACCGCTTGATGCACCCGTCGTTCGAGGTGCCCAAGTCCTATGTCGCGACGGTGCTCGGCTCGGTGCCCAAGGGGTTGGGCCGCAAGCTGCGTGACGGGATCGAGCTCGACGACGGGCCGGTCCGGCTCGACGATTTCGCGGTGGTAGACACCGTGCCCGGTCGTACGCTGGTGCGGGTGACGCTGCACGAGGGCCGCAAACGGATCGTGCGGCGGCTGCTGGGCGAGGTCGGCTTCCCGGTGCAGGAACTGGTGCGCACCGACATCGGCGCGGTCACCCTCGGTGATCAGCGTCCCGGCAGCATCCGGCCGTTGACCCAGAAGGAGATCGGCGAACTGTACAAGGCGGTGGGATTGTGAGCCCCTCGGTGGTGGTCGCGATCGACGGGCCTGCCGGGACCGGAAAGTCCACGGTGGCAAGGGGTTTGGCGACTTCGCTGAATGCCCGTTACCTCGACACCGGCGCGATGTACCGCATCGTGACGCTGGCGGTGCTGCGCGCAGGGGTCGATCCGGCCGATGCGGCGGCCGTCGGGGCCGTCGCGCAGACCGTCGAGTTGGCGGTCGGCAGCGATCCGGCTCAGGACCGGTCCTATCTGGCAGGCGAGGACGTTTCGCTCGAGATCCGCGGTGACGCCGTCACCAAAGCCGTGTCGGCGGTCTCGGCCGTACCGGCGGTGCGGGCCCGGCTGGTCGCACTGCAACGTGAATTGGCCTCGGCGCCGGACAGTGTCGTGGTCGAGGGCCGCGACATCGGCACCGTGGTGCTGCCCGATGCCGACGTCAAGATCTTCCTGACCGCCTCGGCGGAGGAGCGGGCCCGGCGCCGTCACGACCAGAACGTCGCCGCGGGTCTGCCCGGTGACTACGAGGCGGTGCTCGCCGACGTCCGGCGCCGCGACCACCTGGATTCCACCCGTGCGGTGTCGCCGTTGCGCGCCGCCGACGATGCGCTGGTGGTGGACACCAGCACCATGAACCAGTCCGAGGTCGTGACCTACCTGACCGGGCTCGTCGAACAGAAAGCTGGGGTCACCCGATGAGCGAGGACGGCACCTGGTCGCAGGAGAGCGATTGGGAGATCGGCGCCGAAGAGGTCGCGGACGCGATCGAGGAGGTTTCCGCGCCGCCGCCGGTGATCGCCGTGGTCGGGCGGCCCAACGTCGGAAAGTCGACGCTGGTCAACCGGATCCTGGGCCGGCGCGAGGCGGTGGTGCAGGACGTCCCCGGCGTGACCCGGGACCGCGTGTCCTATGACGCGAGCTGGTCCGGTCAGCGTTTCGTCGTGCAGGACACCGGCGGCTGGGAACCCGACGCCAAAGGCCTGCAGCAGCTGGTCGCCGAGCAGGCCTCGGTGGCGATGCGCACCGCCGACGCCATCATCTTCGTGGTCGACTCCGTCGTCGGCGCCACCGCCGCCGACGAGGCCGCCGCAAAACTGTTGCAGCGCTCTGGGAAACCGGTGTTCCTGGCCGCGAACAAAGTCGACAACGAGCGGGGCGAAGCGGATGCGGCGGCGCTGTGGTCGCTCGGGCTGGGACAGCCCCACTCGATCAGCGCCATGCACGGCCGCGGCGTCGCCGACCTGCTCGATGTCGTCGTCGACGCGCTGCCCACCATCTCCGAGGTGGCCGGCGCCGGTGGCGGCGGTCCGCGCCGGGTGGCGCTGGTGGGCAAGCCCAACGTCGGCAAATCCTCGCTGCTGAACCGCCTGTCCGGCGACGAGCGGTCGGTGGTGCACGACGTGGCGGGAACCACCGTGGACCCGGTCGACTCGCTGATCGAGATGGACGGCAAGCTCTGGCGTTTCGTCGACACCGCGGGTCTGCGCCGCAAGGTCGGGCAGGCCAGCGGCCACGAGTTCTACGCCTCGGTGCGCACCCATGGCGCGATCGACGCCGCCGAGGTGGCGATCGTGCTCGTCGACGCGTCGCAGCCCCTGACCGAACAGGACCAGCGCGTGCTGTCGATGGTGATCGAGGCGGGGCGGGCGCTGGTGCTGGCGTTCAACAAGTGGGACCTGGTCGACGAAGACCGTCGCTACCTGCTCGACCGTGAGATCGATCTGCAGCTCGCGCAACTGCAGTGGGCGCCGCGGGTGAACATCTCGGCCAAGACCGGCCGCGCGGTGCAGAAACTGGTGCCCGCACTGGAGACCGCGCTGCGGTCCTGGGACACCCGGGTGCCGACCGGCCGGCTCAACACGTTCTTCAAGGAGGTCGTCGCCGCGACGCCGCCACCGGTGCGCGGCGGTAAGCAGCCCCGGATCCTGTTCGCCACCCAGGCGACCGCGCGTCCGCCGACTTTTGTGCTGTTCACCACCGGGTTCCTGGAGGCCGGCTATCGCCGCTTCCTGGAACGCAAACTGCGTGAGACGTTCGGGTTCGAGGGCAGTCCGATCAGGATCAATGTGCGCGTCCGGGAGAAGAGGGGCGCTAAGTCCCGCCGGTGACGTCGGTGACGTCCGGCAGCGGTGGGGCCGGCTCGTCGGCGAGCAGTTCGGCTAGGGCGGCCCAGTAGGCGGGCGCCCGCGGGTAGTCGCTGTGGGTCTGCACCTCGGCGAGGTAGTCGACCCGGACGACTTCCTCCGCGAACCGGTCGATCGGATTGGCGGGGTAGCCGTACGCCGGGAAACCGAGATAATCGGTGCGGCGCCACAGGTTTCGCCACCGCAGCCTGCCGTCCGCCGAGAGCCGGCCGACGACGGACTCGCTGCGCGAGGCGCCGATGACCTCGTCGGCGCCGAACCGACGCGGGTGAGCCTCGATCTCGTGCGACCACGGGTCCGGTGTCCACAGGCTGCTCGACGCGCACGCCTGGACGCCGAGCACGTTCGGGCCGAGCAACTCCGGGAAGATACGGCTGAAGTACGCGCGCAGCTGGCTGCCGTAGGTCAGCAGCGAGATGCGGGACTTGTCGGCGATCCGCGGCGACAGCAGGACTGCCACCGCGAGCGCCGATCCCAGGCTGTGCGCCGACAGGACGATCTGCCGCTCGGCGACGGTCTGGGCCGGGGCCTCGCGTGAGGTCAGCCAGACGCGGCACCGCTCGATCAGTTCCGGCACCGCGCGCTCGGCATAGCAGGGCGGCGCCAACGGGTGCCCGGCGCGCGGCAGGAAACACATGAGATCCCACGCCAGCCCGAGCGGACGGGCTCCGCCCAGCAGGCTTCCGCCGACCGTGAGCACGACGAGGGTGACCCCACTGCCGGCGAGCACCAGCATCCCGAGGTCGAGGGCGGTCCGCAGCGCGGCGACGTTCTGCCCCCGCCACGCCGACACCCCGATCGCGGCGAGCATTCCGCTCGTACCGGTGAGCACCAGCAGCATCACGTAGCCCTCCGCGCGGTGAGCGATGGCGGCGGTCCGACGCCGTTGCAGAACGGAGGGCCGGGGCGGTTCGGCGGTGGCGGACGCGGGATGCCCTCCCTCGCGTGGTTCGAGGGCACTCCAGCGCAACGACGTCCACACCGGCGGGATCACCCCGACGAGCAGCACCAGGAGCATCGGCAGGCAGGCGGCGCCGAACCACACATACGGCAGCGGCACCTCCAGGTTGGGCGAGGCCAACTCGGCGGAACAGCAGGGCAGGGGTGAATCCGCCGGGCCGCGAACCGGTTTCACGCCGTCGGCCAGTGACGCCGCGGTGTTGGCGCCGTTCAGCCAGTTGCCCGCCGCGGTGGCCACGGCGCTGGACAGCAGCATCGCGACCAGCGTGGCCAGCAGCAGGAAGACCCCCGGCGCCGAACCGTTCCACGCCGTGTCGCTCGGGGCCGGGCCGCGGTCCGGCGGCGGGTGCGCGATCAGCCAGGACCTCACCGCCAGGAACGCGACCAGCGACACGACGATCAGCGCAGCCGCGATGGTGCGCCGGAAATCGTTGTGCTCCAAGATCATCCAGACCAGTAGCGCCAACGGGACGAGAGCCGCCACCGACGGCAGGTGCCGACGGCCGGTCGCCGCGGTGAGACGCCACAACGACGCGGCCAGTCCGATCGCGATCAGGGTGGCCAGCAGAAGCGTCGGCACGGCCGAACTTCCGAACAGGTGCCGGATCTCGGGTTCGGTGTGTCCGTACACCGTGGCCAGGACCGTCGACTGACACCCGAACAACAACAGCGCGGCGATCACCGCGGGCCACTGCGGCCAGGATCGCGTCCCGTCGCGTCCGGGACCCAGCCCGACCCGGACGTCCACCGCGTAGTCCCCGGCTTTGATCAGGCTCACCACGATGAGCATGAGCACGACGATTCCCGCGACGACGACCGCGATCTGCACTGCGGGATGCGGTGGGGAGTCGACGCCGAACAGCATGTGCATCGCCGTGGCGATGGACACCACCGTGGCGGTGGCGGCCACATGCAGTCGCGCGGTGACCCCGGTGATCCGGCGATGGCTCCAGAACCCTGCCACCGACAGCAACGGCCAGCCCGGTTCCGCGGTCGCCGCTTCGGCCTCGGACCGCCCCGGCGCCCCGGGAGTGCGCAGGCTCGCCGGCGTGACGCCGATCCGGTCGTGCGACACCGGGCCGATGGACTCGGGTTGTTCGTAGCGGACCCGCGTCGCGGCGCTGAGTGCGAGCAGCCCCGCGATCAGCGCGACCGGAACCAGGCTGAGCACGGCAAGCCTTCGCGGCTGCCCCAGCCGGGCCAGCACATCGAGAAATGTCGGCAGCCCCCCGCACACCTTGGTCTGACCGACGAAGCACTGCACGGCCACCAGGTCGAGGACGACGGTCGACGCGGTGACCGCCATGAGCACGGTCAGCAGCAGGGCCGCGACCCGCAGCGTGGCGGCGCCGTGGCCCCACCGGCTGCGCCGCTGGGGCTGTCCGTCGGTGCGGTCGTTCGGCCCGTCGTCGACCCGCCGGGTCCAGTAGGCGACGTTCACCAGACCGAACGGCAGCAGCAGCGCCCAACCCGTCCGCGTGAGCGCACCGGCGACGCGGCTGACGCCGGAACCGGCGCCCAGTGAGGTCCGGGCCATCTCACCCCACGAGTAGGCCTCGCGCTCGATGTCTGCGCGCAAGTGCGACTTGGCGCGCCCGGCGGCCGTCGGACGCCAGAAGCTGCCGAGTTTGTCACCGGCGACCTTCTCGACGTCGCGCAGGTCGAGCCCGAGCATCGCCTCCGGCTTGGTGTTGTTGACGCCGTGAATTCGCAGCTCGAGCAACCACCGGTCCTCGGCCATGCTTCCCCCAAAGTCGCAGCCGCCTCGGACTGTACTGACGCCGCCGCGGCACTGCGCAGGTTTGGCCGGATGCCCCGCCGTTAGGGTGAGCCCAGTGTCCGCACTCGACATGGTCCTCATCGCGCTTGCCGGGGTCGGCGCCGGCGCTATCAACGCCATCGTCGGCTCCGGGACGCTGATCACGTTCCCGACGCTGGTGACTCTGGGCTTCCCGCCGGTGACGGCGACCATGTCCAACGCCGTCGGCCTGGTCGCCGGCGGAGTGTCGGGAACCTGGGGATACCGGCGCGAACTGCGCGGGCAGTGGCACCGGCTGCGCTGGCAGATCCCGGCCTCGTTCATCGGTGCGGCCGGCGGGGCGTGGCTGCTCCTGCACCTGCCGGAGAAAGTGTTCACCACGGTTGTTCCCGTGTTGCTGGTGGTGGCTCTCGCGCTGGTGGTGGTCGGTCCCCGCATCCAGAACTGGGCCAGGCAGCGCGCCGAGGCCGCTGGCCGGTCCGCCGACCACGTGTCGGCAGCGCGGATGGCCGCGTTGGTGGCCGCGACGTTCGCGGTCGGGGTGTACGGCGGCTATTTCACCGCGGCTCAGGGGATCCTTCTGATCGCCGCGATGGGCGCGCTGCTGCCCGAGGACATGCAGCGGATGAACGCGGCCAAGAACCTGCTGTCGCTGATCGTCAACATCGTCGCCGCGGTGGCCTACACCGTGGTGGCGTTCGACCGGATCAGCTGGTCCGCGGCAGGGTTGATCGCGATCGGTTCACTGGTCGGCGGGTTCCTCGGCGCGCACTATGGGCGCCGGCTGTCGCCGAACGCGTTGCGCGCCGTGATCGTCGTGGTGGGCCTCGTCGGGTTGTATCGACTGCTGACCGTGTAACCTGTGCGGAGCTTAGGAGTACAACTCGACGATGGGATCCTCGATGGTTGATCGTGTGCTGTGCGCACCGGCGCCGTCCGAGGTGTCCGCGCTCGAGCCCTTCTGGCCGTCGCGTCGGCTGATGGCCTTCGACGAGTGGTGTTGTCCGCGTCCCTGACGCCCCCACCCGTCCGTCCGGTCACGCGGTGACCGCAGCTTCCGAAAGCAGCCATGCGTTCGCTTCTCATCTTCACGCTTGTCGGTGTCGGCGCCCAACTGGTCGACGGTGCACTGGGCATGGCGTTCGGTGTCACCGCCACGACGCTGCTGGTGCTGTCCGGCGTCGGGGCCGCCCAGGCCAGCGCCGCGATCCATCTCGCCGAGGTCGGCACCACGTTCGCATCCGGGGTGTCGCACTGGAAGTTCAAGAACATCGACTGGGCGCTGGTCGCCAAGCTGGGAGGGCCGGGCGCGGTCGGCGCGTTCCTCGGCGCCACCGTGCTCTCCTCGCTGTCCACCGAGCACGCGGCGCCGCTGATGGCCGCGATCCTGGTCGCGATCGGCGCCTACGTGCTGCTGCGGTTCTCGCTGCGCACCCCGTTGACGCTGGCGCGGGGGACCAATCACAGCGTCAAGTTCCTCGCCCCGCTGGGGTTGTTCGGCGGGTTCATCGACGCGTCGGGCGGAGGCGGCTGGGGTCCGGTGACCACCAGCACGCTGCTGTCGCAAGGCAAGACCGCGCCGCGGACGGTGATCGGCTCGGTGAGCGCGTCGGAGTTCCTGGTGGCGGTGTCGGCGTCGCTGGGCTTCCTGATCGGGCTGCGGCAGGAGTTCCTGGAGAACTGGCCGGTGGTGGTCGGACTCATGGTCGGCGGGGTGATCGCCGCACCGTTCGCGGCGTGGCTGGTGACCAAAGTCAGCCCGGCGCTGCTGGGCAGCGCGGTGGGCGGTGTCATCGTGCTGACCAACAGCCAGAAACTGGTGCACTTCTTCGACATTCAGTGGCCGTGGTCGACGGCCATCTACTCGGTGATCGTGGTGGCATGGGCGTCCCTGGTGATCTACGCGTGGCGCACGTCGCGGGGCCCGAGGTTCGCACCGGAGACGGCGGCCGCCGACGCGGCGTCAGAACCGGTCGCGCGCTGATTCCTGCTCGATGACGGACTCGAGGTCGCCGAGCCGCTCCATCGACGACACCACACGGCGGGTGCGCATGTTCTTGGCCAGTCGGTCGCGGTGCCGGTGGGTGAATGCCCAATAGCCGGCGGTGAACGGGCACGCGTCGTCTCCGAGCCGCTTCTTGGGGTCGTAGGCACAGTCGCCGCAGTGGTCGCTCATCTTGTTGATGTAGGCGCCGCCGGAGGTGTACGGCTTCGTGGCCAGCAGCCCTCCGTCGGCGTGCTGGCTCATTCCGACCACGTTGGTGGGCATCACCCATCGGAAGCCGTCGACGTAGGCGGTGGCGAACCACTCGGTGAGCTCGTCGGGCCGGTAGCCGCGTTGCAGCGCGTGGCTGCCGAGGATCATCAGCCGCTGGATGTGGTGCGTCCAGCCACGGTCGCGAACCCCTTTGAGCGCGTGGTGCAGGCACCGGGCAGTGACGGCGTCGGCGTCGAGCTCCGACCACCAGGCCGGTAGCGGGGTGCCGGCGTTGAGCTCGTTGTGGTCTGTGTAGTCGGGGCCGAAGTGCCAGTACAAGTGCCACATGTATTCGCGCCAGCCGAGGATCTGCCGGATGAAGCCCTCGACGGCGGCCAGCGGCGCCCGCTTGTCCCGGTAAGCGCGCTCGGCGGCTTCCACCGCCTCCAGTGGATGCAGAACGCCGAGGTTGAGGGGGACCGACAGCAGTGAGTGCGCCATCGCCCAGTCCTCACCCATGATGGCGTCCTCAAAGCGACCGAACAGCGGCAGCCGGTGTTCGATGAACCGGGACAGCGCCCGCTTCGCCTCGGCAGGGGTGACGGCGAACAGGCGGGCCCCGTCCGCGCCGACGGTGTCGAGGTCCATGCCGTCGAGGTCGCGGCGGACCTGCTCGTCGATGTCGTCCTCGCGGGGCCGGTACGGTGCCGGCGCGCCGAGGGTGGGCTGCTTCTTCGGGGGAGGTTCGCGGTTGTCCTCGTCGTAGTTCCACCGGTTGCCGACGGGTTCGGCGCCGTTCATCAGCACGTCGAAGCGGCGGCGTTGGTCGCGGTAGAAGTCTTCCATCCGGAAGCGGGTGCGCTGCCCGGCCCACTCCTGGAAGTCGTTGCGCGACAGGGCGAAGGTCGGCGTGGGCAGCACATCGGCGACCAAGCCCTGTTCCTTGAGGCGGTGGACGAACTTCTCGGCGGCGTGCGAGGTGGGCTGGTGGACGAGCACCGGTCGTTTGAAGCGCTTCAGCGCATCGGTATAGGTGTCGGCTTGCACCAGCGTGGCGCGCTCACCTAGGTCGCGGTCGGCGTGCCGCAGTGCCGAGAGCACCAGGTGCAGCTTCTGGCGGTGGTAACGACGCTTGCGCAACGCGGAGGCGGCCTCGACGAGCAGGACCTCGCGGTGGGCGTGCTCGCCGCCGTGCACGGCCGGCCCGAGCTGGTCGGCGAACAGCCACAGGGGAGTGTCGTCGCGCGCGGGGGCCACCGCATCGAGGCTACGGCCGAAAGCGCGCGGCAACGCGTTCTCAGCGTGATTGACAACCGCGTGATTAACTACCGCACGCGAGGGTATGCCAGCGAACAGTCATGGGCCGTGCGCGGTGTGCAGAGCAGAGCGTCACCCGATCGCAGACCCCCGTCCATCACAGGAGGCCTGTGGTGGTGAAAGCGTGCCTGGAGTAGTGATGAGTGTCGTGTTGTTGGGGCCGATGAGCCGGTGCGCGAACTGCCGCCGCGTTCCCCCAAATGGGAAGCGCTGGCCGTATGTCGCCGGCAGCGACCGTTTCTGCTGTTTGGATTGCCTGTACGGGCTGCATCCGGAGCTACAGAAAGAGGCTCTGTAACCGCGGCAGCGTGCGGAGGAGGCGCCACCTCCGTCAGTTCCGCGCAAGTGGTACGCCGTCACTCCGCTTTTTCGACCACCTCCTGGTACTGCGTCATGATCTGGGCAAGTCCGTCTTCGACGAATGCGTCGGCGATCCGCAGGTGTGAAACCACGAGTCGCACTCGACTGAGCATCTGCTGGAACTCCTTGGTGTGGCGCACCGCGTCGATCTGGTCCGTGGTTCCCTTGGCCACAAGGAATCCCGTGATATCACCAGTCGGCGCGAGCACCGTGATGTCGAAGCCCTCGATCTTCCCTTCCTTCTGGAGTCGGGCCCAGTACTTCATCGAGTCGCCGTAGACTTCGAGGGCCAGCTTCTCCCGTCCGGGTACGGGCTCTCCCCAAACTGTGCACAGAGCGGCCTCGGCCATGTTCCTTCCCCTTCCGTGACCCCCCTAGTCGTCGATTATCGACCGCTCGGATGCCGACGAACAGGGCTGATGAGGTGGTCTCTCCGGGGCGCTGTCGAAGTCAAATGAAAGTGGGACAACCACATGGTTTTCACTCGACGGCCGGGCAGTTGGGATCTCAGCGTGGGGCTGAGGTAGAGTTTCGTCCGCCTGCCGGCGATCCCGGAAGGCACCGCGGGCTGTGGCGCAGCTTGGTAGCGCACTTGACTGGGGGTCAAGTGGTCGCAGGTTCAAATCCTGTCAGCCCGACGCAGGTCAGAGGCGGTTCCCTTACGGGGACCGCCTTTTTGACCCCGGTTCCACCTGCAGACGCAGCGCCGGTGGGCGGCCTTCACCCGCACCTTCTGCTTGTCAGCTTCGCTTGTCGGTTCGGCTTGTCAAAGTCGCCATCTCTGCGAGTTCGTGCGCGATCGCCTCGCGCGCAAGCTCCTGCCGGCTGCTCGTCATAAGACGTTTTGTCGCGGCGACCGACAGGGGGTCGTGGGCGGCGACCGTCGCCGCCGCGGCCGCTGCCTGCTCGACAAGGGCGCCGTCCGGCACGAGCCGCGTGGCGAGCCCCATCTGGTGTGCCGCCGTGGCGTCGATCCAGTCGCTTGAGAGCATCGCCCACATGGCGTCGGCCCAGCGGACGCGTGCGGGCAGGAGAACGGAGCTGCCGGCTTCCGGCACAATGCCGAGCGCGGTGAATGGCAACCGCACGCGAGCGCCTTCTGCCATCAACACCACGTCGCAGTACAACAGCATGGTGGCGCCGATGCCGACCGCAAGACCGTTCACGGCGGCAAACAGTGGCTTCGCGAAGCCGGCGAGTGCTTGCAGAAACAGACTGAATTCCTCGCCGGCCCTCTGCCGGTCGAGCACGGACGAATCTCCGTCGAGCAGGGATCGGTCGGCACCCGCTGAGAACGCCCGGCCGCGTCCGGTGATCACCGCTACTCGGGTGTGGTCGTCGACGGCCAGACGTTGCAGCGCGATGCGCAGTTCTCGGTAGCCGTCGGCGGTGAAGGCGTTCAAACGCTCGGGTCGGTCCAACGTCAGCCACGTGACGAAGCCGTTTCGCCGCTCGTCAATCATCTGCTCGCCTGAAAGCCGGGGGTGAACGGCGCTGTGCTGGTTCGGCATTCGCTCGACATGCTCATCCGTGGTGCAGCACCATCGGGAACGTCGACACAGCGCGAACGCCGGGGGTGAAGTCGAGTTCGACACCCGGCTTGATCTCGTAGTCGGGCAGGCGCTGATGCCACAGCCGCAAAGCGGTGCGAAGTTCGACGCGAGCAAGGTGCGAACCCAGGCACCGGTGCACTCCGCCATGGATGCCCCATTCACGCCGGCGAACAAGTCCTGGCCATGCTTGGTTCGGCGAATACTGACGAAAACAACACGCCTGAACCAGAAGTCGTACGCGATTGGACCGTAGGGTAAACCGCCACTTGGGCTTTGGTGAAGCCGTTGATTCCTGGGTCATGGATCCCCTCGTCATTTAAGTACCGCCGAGCTGGTAGGTCTCGCCGAACTTGCGCCAAAGCGGGGCACTTATCAAATGCTATTTGTATAGTACGTAGCGTTCATTGCGCAAGCGCGCCGAAATGGATGGAGCACGATGACCACCTCAGCTGGCCGTGTACTTCCTACGACACAAGGGCCCAGTGGGTTCTTCTGGACTTCAGGCGCCGATGGCCGATTGCGTTTCCTGCGCTGTGAGGCGTGCTCGTATTACATTCATCCCCCGACCTCGTACTGTCCACGCTGCGGCGGTCGTGGTGGCGCACCGCAGGCCGTTTCTGGTTGCGGCACGGTCTATTCCTTCACGGTCAACCATCAGCCCTGGGACGGCAACGGCGACGCGTACATCATCGCGGTAGTCGAGATCGACGAGCAGGAAGGACTTCGCTTGGCCACCAACCTCGTTGATGTCGCTCCGGAAGACGTACGGATCGAGATGGCCGTCGAGGTGGTGTTCGAAAACCACGATCCGGTGTATCTTCCGCTGTTCCGGCCAGTGGCATCATGACTGCTGCCGAACGCCGGGCCGTCATTTCCGGCATTGGTCAGTCGCAGGTGGGACGTCGACTCGGTCGCGACGGTCTGGATCTCACTATCGACGCCGCGCTTGCGGCCATCGCCGATGCAGGGCTCACCGTTGCCGACATCGACGGTCTGGCGACATATCCGGGTGCGGTTACCGGTCATCCCGGGTTCTCCGGTCCCGGCTCACCGGAAGTGCAGGACGGGTTGCGATTGTCGCTGGCCTGGCACAGCGGTAGCGCGGAGGGTCCTGGCCAGCTGCAGGCGGTGGTCAACGCGGTGATGGCCGTATCGATGGGGTTGGCGCGACATGTTCTGGTGTACCGGACTGTCACGGAGTCGACGGCACAGGGCACGGGGCGGCGTCCCGGCATCGGAGTTGGACGCAGTGAAGTCGATGGCTTCCAGCAGTGGTTGCTTCCATTCCGCGCCTACTCAGCGGCGAACTGGTTGGCGCTCTACGCCCAGCGACACTTTCACGAGTACGGAACGACCGAAAGGCAGATGGCGCAGATTGCTCTGAATGCACGTCGCAATGCTGCGCTCAACCCGGCAGCAGTCTTTCGCGCGCCGCTGACCCTCGAGGACTATCTCGCGTCGAAGGTGGTGACCACGCCGTTTCGCCTGTACGACTGCGATGTTCCCGTGGACGGCTCGACCGCACTGGTGGTGTCCGTGGCCGAACACGCACCGCATGTCGGCCATCCGGTTGCGCAGTTCGAGGCGGTCGGCACCGCACTGCGTGGACGGCCCTCGTGGGAGCAATGGGAAGATCTGACGACGATGCCTGCTCGGACTTCGGCCGAGCACATGTGGGCGCGCACCGACCTGCGCCCCGCCGATGTCGACGTCGCCGAGTTGTACGACGGATTCAGCTGGCTGACGATGTCATGGCTGGAGGCGCTGGGTTTCTGCGGACACGGCGAAAGCGGTCCGTTCATCGAGAACGGCACCCGTATCGCGTTGGACGGCGAATTGCCACTGAACACCAACGGCGGGCAGCTGTCCGGCGGCCGATTGCACGGATTCGGCTACATTCACGAAGCGGTTCTGCAGCTGCGGGGAGAGGCTGGTGCGCGGCAGGTTCCGCGAGGACCTGAGGTGGCGGTGGTGTCGAACGGCGGCGGCCCCATCTCGGGGTGCATGCTGCTAACGCGGCTGGCGTGAACGGGGTTTGCGGGTACCACTACTGGTTGTCGTTTCGGAGGTGATTTGTAGCGCCGGCCGAATGAACCGGACGGCCTGCGCGCGTGCCGACTTCTTGCTGCGCGGGTAGGCGTGCGGCGATGTGGCCACGGCGCTCACCAGAGCGAACATGCTCACGGCATCGGCTTCGGGTTTCGGGGAGTACATAAATCCGGCTCGGTGCCCAGCGCGCAGCACGTTGATGACGGGCTCGCACAGGAGCCAGCGCATGTCAGCCATCAACTCGGTGTTTGTTTGGTAAGAATTCAGGATTTCCGGAGTCAGGAAAAGCGCCGTGCGTGCGGCCTTCGTCGGTTCGTAGAACTGATCCAGCAGCCCGTCGAGCCACGCTTCCAGCGCGGCCACGGGCCCAGATGCGTTCGCTATGGCGTGTTGGAGCGCGCGCCGGGCCGATTCGCCATCTCGGCGGATGATGGCGGTCAGTAGCGCGTCCTTGGATGGGAAGTGGCGATAGAAACTGGATGTCGACAGGTGCGCCTCAGCCAAGATGGCGGCGACCGACAGTCGCGTATAGCCTTGGTCGGCCATCAGGCGGACCGCGGCGTCCATCACCATGCTCCGTTCGGTGTCGTCGTCGAAGTGGCGTGGTCGGCCCAGCTTGTCGGGCGCCTGCCCGCTCGGATTGCCCACGCCACCCTCCATGCGACCTTCAATCGATGAACGAACGTTAGCAACAGCGCAACCACGCGGACCTGATATAGGTTTACTGACAGCGCTCGGCGTCGCTGGTGTAGGCCCATTCGTCGGCGAGTGTGACGGTGCTCGACCTCGCCGAGCGCGTCGCGGAATGCGTGTGATCGGTAGCAGGAACCGTTGTCGGTCACATTTTTTCGGGCCGTGATCCCTTGCCGTGAGTGTGCATCTACGGCGGTGTGGATGAAGGCATATCCCCGCACCGGGTTGCCGTACATGTCGCGCCGTCCCGAACTCTTGACGTCGACGTGCACCGAGCTCAGAGACTTAGCGCGCTCACTTCTTGCGGTTCTCACCCAATACTTCGGCGATCGGGTTCGGTGGCACGTCTCTATCCCTCTCGGTGACACCCGGCTTGGTGGGCACCCGGTGCGCGGCACCCCTCTCGCCATCGGTCATGACGTCGTCGGTCAGCGGCACGGATGCCAGCACTTCGGCGAACCCGGCATACGTCTCGGGCGGGATCGAGCGCAGCGCCCGGATGGTGTCGTCATCGCAGGAACGGCGTTCCGCCGCTGCGAGAAGAGTCGCCTTGTCCGCTGGGAAGTCGACATCGTCGAGGCATTCGCGGAGTCGGCGGCACGTGGTGGCTGCGGACATGATGCTCCTCCTTGTGCGCGGTTGTCTCGGTGCCGAATGCCCGGCACGACGGGCCGCAAACCGCCGCGAACAAGCGAATACTCCACCGCGGGCCGGGCGGCCGATCATGACCTATCCGGACGAGATGCCCGTCGAGGCTCAGCTACTTGGCGCGTCGGACTTCCCCGCGCGGCGGTCAGGCCGCTTGGTTGTCGGGTGGTGCGGGGCCGCCGGGTTCGCCGGGGTCATCGGCCGGTGTCGGCGGACCCGGCTCGGCGTCGACCGTCGCATTGTTGGCGGGTTGGGTTGGGGCACTGGTGTTCTGGCTCTGCGGCGGCGGATCGTCGGGGGGTCGTAGCAGCCGTTCGGGGCGGTGGTAGTAGTTGAGCCGGGCCTGACCGGTGTCCAGGCCCGGGGGTGGAATCCATTCCACCTCGCAGCGGGCGTTCATCCGGGTCGACCAACCACCGCCGTCGGGGTCGACGCTGCGGTTATCCGGCCCGCACGCCAGGCCGAGTTCATCGACGTTGGTGTTCCCGCCATCGACCCAGTCGGCGACCACGTGATGGACCTGAGACCCGTAGGCGCCCACGGTGCAGCCAGGTTTGGTACACCCGCCGTCACGGGCGATCAGCATGATCCGCTGTGCCGGGGAGGCGATCCGCTTGGCGCGGAACAACTCCAGTGCTGAGCCGGTGGCCCGGTCGAACACCGCCAGATAGTGGTTGGCGTGCCCGGCCATCCGGATCACCTCGGCGATCGGCACCACCGTGCCCCCGCCGGTGACACCGACCCCGGTCCGGGACTCCAAGTCCTGCAGCGTGGTACGGATGATCACCGACACCGGCAACCCGTTGAGTTGGCCGAGCTGGCCGCTCATCAGGGCGATCCGCCCGGCCGCGACCAGCGCATCATGCTGGCGCTGGGCCAGGCTGCGCTGATCGTTGTCGATCTGGGCCTGCGACGGCGTCCCCGACGTGCACGGCTCGGGATCGTCGGGATTACACATCCCCGGCGCGGCCAACCGGGCGAAAATCGGCTCCCACACCGCCCACGCCTCCGGAGTCAGCGTGGCGCGCAGATCCACCATGGCATCCCCCCGCTGGGGCGACCTCGACACCCCGCGTTTGCGGGCACGTTCGGCGTCATCGGGTTCGGGGCCGTCCTGATCGAGCAGAAACAACGTCCGCTCCGCGCAGTCCTTGAGTTCCTTGGGGCCGTTACCCACCGCAGTACGCACCAGATCGACCTCGATGCGCTCCCGGGTGGCGGTGTCGACCCAGCCCGGCACCTTGTTGAGCGATCGGCGGATCACCTCGACGTGTTCGGCGTTGATCAGCCCGTGCGCTTGGGCGATCGCCGTGGCCGGCAGCACCGGCGGCAGGGCCGGGCCGGTCAACGACGGCCGCGGCGCCAACACCGCGGCCTCGGTCAGCCGGCGGTGGGCCTCACCAGCCGAGATCCGCCACCGGACGGTCAACACTTCTTTCCACGATTTCGCACCCATCTGCTGCGGTGTCGCCTCAGTCTGCAACCGCGCCAGCAACCGATGACCCACCGCCGGCAATTGGCACGACAATGTCTCCAGTTCATCCAGGGCCGCAACAAGATCAGGCCGGGTCAGCAGGTCGACCTCACAGGCCGCCACCGCATCAACGGCAGCCCGCAACCCGCTCACCGCGGCCCGCAAGTCGTCGCCCGACATACTTCGAACATACATTCGACCACCGACAAGATGTGCCTCTGGCGCAGGCGCTCACGCAGGGGAGGCGCGGCGCTCTTCGGGGTGTCGACCATAATTCTCGGGTGAGTGCTCAGACTTCCAAGCTCCGCCGGTTCGGCCGCGTCGAATCCCGCGACCTGACCCAGGCGGCGGTCTTCGCAGGCCTGCTGGCCGCCCTCGGGCTCCCGGGCACCCTGACCATCGGACCCACCGGTGTGCCGATCACGCTGCAGACCTTCGGCGTAATGCTCGCCGGGTCGATCCTCGGCGCCCGAAAGGGCGCGTTGGCGATCGCTCTGTTCACGATCCTGGCCGTCGCAGGGTTGCCGATCCTGGCCGGTGGCCGCACCGGGCTGGTGTCGCTGTCCTCACCGACGGCCGGCTTCTTCGTCGGCTGGATGCCCGCGGTCATCGTGATCGGGCTGCTGACCGCCCTGATGATGCCCCGCTACCGCGTGCTGTGGGGCATCGCCATCAACATCGTCGGCGGGATGGTCGTCATCTACCTGTTCGGCACAGCCGGGTTGATGTTGCGCACTGACTTGTCCTGGTGGGCCGCGTTGTCCACGAACGGCATCTACCTCCCCGGCGACATCGCCAAAGCGGTGGTGTGCGGTTTCGTCGCCGCCCAGGTGCATCGCGCTCGTCCGGGCCTCATCACGCCTCGGCGCACGGTGCGAAGCCATGGTTGAGGATCCGGCAGGCGCGATCGTCGTTGACGGGGTCTCCCACTCCTTCGGCGACCGACCCGTGCTGCGCGACATCTCGCTGACCCTCGCCGAGCACCGAGTCGCCATCGTCGGCGCCAACGGCAGCGGAAAATCCACACTGGCACGGCTGTTCAACGGGTTGGTGCTGCCCGATGCGGGGTCGGTGCGCGTGCACGGTCTGGACACCCGGCGTTCGGCCAAACAGGTCCGCCGGCTGGTCGGTTTCGTGTTCACCGATCCGGACCGCCAGATCCTGATGCCGACCGTCGCTGAGGATGTCGAACTCTCGCTGTCCCGCCAGTCGCTGGACCGGCAGACCCGCGCTGCGAAGGTGGCGCAGGTGCTGGAACGGTTCGGGTTGGCCGGGCGCGCCGACCAACCCGCGCACCTGCTGTCCGGCGGCCAGAAGCAGTTGCTGGCGCTGGCGACGGTGCTGGTCACCGAGCCGACCGTGGTGGTGGCCGACGAGCCGACGACGCTGCTCGACCTGCGCAATACCCGGATGTTGCGAAAAGCCTTCGCCGCGTTGGACACCCAGGTGGTGATCGTCACCCATGATCTGGATCTGGCCGACGACGCCGACCGCGTCATCGTGCTCGAGGATGGCCGGGTGATCGCCGACGATGTACCGTCGGTCGCGCTGGCCACCTACCGGCGGCTGATGGCGTGACGGTCTTGGGGGATTACCGGCCCGGAACGTCGTGGCTGCATCGCCTGCCGGCTGGGGCGAAGCTGCTCGCGCTCGGTGGACTGATCGTCGCGATGACGGTGTGGGTGGATTCACCGGTGCGGCTCGGCGTCGTGGCCGGAATCGTTCTGGCAGGCGTGCTTTCGGCGAGGCTGAATGTGTGGGCGCTGATACTGCAGCTGCGGCAGGTGCTGTGGGTCGTCGGGTTCATCTTCGTATTGCAGGTCGTGCTCACCGACTGGCGTCGCGCGCTGGTGGTGTGTGGGGTGCTGCTGCTCGCGGTGTGCCTCGCGGCGATGGTGACGTCGACGACGCGGACAACCGACATGCTGGACGCGGCCACCCGGGCGATGAATCCCATGGCGCGGTTCGGGTTTCCGGTCCGGCAGGTCGCCATCGCGTTGGCTTTGACCATCCGGTCGATCCCGCTGTTGGTCGAGATCATCCGCCAAGTGGACGAGGCGCGACGGGCCCGCGGGCTGCGGGTCACCCCGCGGATCGTGTTCGTGCCCGTCATCGTCGGTGCGCTTCGTGCCGCCGACGACTTCAACGAAGCGCTCATCGCCCGCGGCATCGACTGACGCAACGGCCCGTTCACTCAGAGCCGCGGTGCTGCTGTGCGGTGACTCCGAGGTCGGAAAGCAGGCGCTGGATCCGTTGTTCGATCTGATCGCGGATGGGCCGGACTGCGTCGACGCCCTGACCGGCCGGGTCGGGAAAATCCCAGTTCTCGTAACGCTTGCCTGGGAACACGGGGCAGGCGTCTCCGCAACCCATGGTGATGACGACGTCGGCGGCTTGCACGATCTCATCGGTCCAGGGCTTCGGGTATTCACCGGTGATGTCGATCCCGACCTCGGCCATGGCGGCGATGGCGGCCGGATTGATCTCGGTGCCAGGTTCTGATCCTCCCGACCAGGCGATGGCCAAGTCGCCGGCCAGGTGGGTGAAATAGCCCAGCGCCATCTGGGAGCGGCCGGCGTTGTGGGTGCAGAGAAACAGCACAGTGGGTCTGCCGTCGCTGACTCGGCCTTCCACGCGCGCCAAGGCGTGAAGTCGTTGGCGGGCGAACCGTTCTGCCAGTAGCGGAAGAAAGTTGGGAATGGTGGCACGGCCGGCGAACTGGTCGTAGGACGAGTGCAGAAAGCGCTCGATGGTTTCGGTGCCGAAGGACCCGTTGAACTCACCTTCCAGCCGGGTCGCGGCCGTTCTCAGGGCCAACCGCTGATCGACCGAGAGATCACGGCGGCGGCCATCGGTGACGGGACTGTCAGTCATGGGAAGACTCCGTTGAACCGGCGACGTAACGCCAGGGAGACGTAAACCAGAGCGACCAGGACAGGTACTTCGATCAACGGTCCGACGACACCGGCCAGGGCTTGGCCGGAGGTGGCGCCGTAGGTGGCGATCGCGACGGCGATGGCGAGTTCGAAGTTGTTTCCGGCGGCGGTGAACGCCAGGGTGGTCGTCCGCTCGTACCCGAGGTCCAGCAGCGTGCCGAGCAGGTAGCCGCCACCCCACATGAGGGCGAAATACGCCAACAGGGGGAGCGCGATGCGGGCAACGTCCCACGGCTGGTGGGTGATCTGATCTCCTTGCAGCGCAAACAGAATTACGATCGTGAACAGCAGCCCGTAGAGTGCCCACGGCCCGATCCGCGGCAGGAACTTCGCTTCATACCAATCGCGGCCTCTTACGCGTTCGCCCACACGGCGGGACAGGTAGCCGGCCAGCAGCGGGATGCCGAGGAAGATCAGCACGGACTTGGCGATCTGCCACGGTGACGTGTCGATTGTCGTCTGGGGAAGTCCCAGCCACCCGGGCAGCACGGACAGGTAGAACCAGCCCAGCACCGCGAACATGACGACCTGGAAGAACGAGTTCAAAGCCACCAGGACAGCGGCGGCTTCACGGTCGCCACAGGCCAGGTCGTTCCAGATGATGACCATGGCAATGCAGCGGGCCAGCCCGACGATGATCAGCCCGGTGCGGTACTCGGGCAGGTCGGGCAACAGCAGCCACGCGAGAGCGAACATCAACGCCGGACCGAGCACCCAGTTCAGCACCAGCGAGGACACCAGGAGTTTTCGGTCTCCGGTGACCGTGTCGAGCCTGTCGTAGCGGACCTTGGCCAACACCGGGTACATCATGATCAGGAGACCGAGCGCGATCGGAAGCGAAATCCCGTCGATCTGAACGCGTTCCAGTGCGGTGTTCAGGCCGGGAATCCACCGGCCCAGCAGCAGCCCGGCGACCATCGCCGCACCGATCCAGAGCGGGAGAAAACGGTCGAGGGTGGAGAGCTTGCCGACCACCGCCGGCGTGGCGGCAGTGGTGGTGCTCATGCCGGTGTCCCCGCCGCCGTCGACGCGGTCACCGCGCCGAGAAGCACCGACAGGCTGGCCAACGCTTCGGGTACCACCGCGTAATACACCCACGACGCCCGGCGTTCCGACGTGAGGAGCCCGGCGTCCCGCAACACTCGCAGGTGATGCGACACGGTGGGCTGGGAGACCTCCAACCCCGCGGAGACATCGCAGACGCACGCTTCTGCTCCCGCGTGGCTCGCGATCGCCGAAAACAGCTGCAGCCGCACGGGATCGGCCAGGGCTTTCAGTGTGGTCGCCATGTCCGCTGCCGCTGCCGCCGAGATCGGCTCGCGCAGAAGCGCGCCAGGCGGACAGCAGGCCCCAGCGGCCGACGGCTCGTGCTGATTCGACATCATTCGATATTGATGGATGTCGAATCCAAGGTCAAATGAAGGTTGCGACCCTGACGATCATTCCGGTTGGGGCGGAAGCGGAAAGCGCAACGACGCGGCTGTCAGATGCTGCTTGAGAACGGTGTCGGCCAAGACGTGTTCGATCGACCCGCTCTCGTTCATCACCACTTGGGCCAGTTCGTCCACGATGTCTGGGGTACGGCGGACCGGGCGTCCACATAGCGGGCACGTTTCGCCGGAAAGGGCCATCCATTGATCGTGGTCGCATATCACGCCCGGTGTCACCGTTTGATCCTGGACCAGGAGCTCGTCTACCGCTGCGACCGTCCCGGCCCACAGGCATCCGGGAAGACCGAGAACCGCCAATCCGCCCGCAGCCGCCTTCTCGACCGTCTCGGCGACCATCCGCTCCTCCTCGTCGCGCTCAAAGCGCTGCAGGACCGCTGCGGCCTGCCGCTTCACATCACCGAAAACGGTGCGCGCATCGTCGTCCACCGTGAACGTGCCCGCGAGGGTAGGCCGCAGCTCGTGGGTGAGGTAGTCAAGGAAGCGTGGCAACTCGGCGTGGTGGCCGCCGACGATCAACAGCTCGAATGCACCGTCGCGGTGCAGCTTGTCGAGCATGGTGACCACGTCGAGATAGTGACGCTTGGTCAGCTCCTCGGCCTTGTCTTGATTGCGGCCGGGGTCGGTGTCAACCCGTCGTGTGCCGATCTCAGACATATCGTCCCCGAAAAGCTCCCAGATACGAGCGGCCTTTCGGTCGACGACCGCGACGCAACAGCGGTGATACTCGTCGAGCACTGCCAACATCGGCCGGACCCAGGGGGTTTCATCGACCACAATCCGGTCATGCACGCTGCGGGGAAGCTGAACTTCCTCGAAGAAGTCGCGACCGCTGCACGAGAACATCGCAACCGAACCGGGCGACCAACGGTCGTGCTTCTCGACCGCCTCGGTGAACCGCTCCATATCGGCACGGACGGACAGCATCGCGTCGTGGCCGAGTTGGCGGTCTTGGGCCATCGGCTGGATTTCGTGCAGCAGACTGTCTAGCTTGCTGCGAACGACTGTCACGCGGTCTTCGGGCTCGTACGGCACGGCGGCATACAGCGAGATGACCGGCATGCCGTTCCCCCGAAAGCCGACGATCCGGTTGACTGTCTCCGCCGTGATCACAGCATCATCGCGTACGCAGCGGGTGTCGTCATATCAGGCTCCTCCTAAAACGGTGATGGCAGCGGAAACACCCACCAACCATGCCTAACGACCCTGCCGGGTACTTCAGCCCCCGGGCACCAGGTAATGGGGGTTGAGTTGATCCTGCGAGACGAACAGCCGTTTCACCCCCGGCGCCTGATCTACTATCTGCATATGAATGCAGATAACGGACTGTGCCGCCGCCGTCTCCCGGAGGACGAGGTGGCATTGGTGGTCGAGTCGTTCCGCATGCTGGCCGACGCCACCCGCGTGCAGATCGTGTGGGCACTCTCCAGCGGGGAGATGTCGGTCAACGATCTGGCGGCCCACATCGGCAAGCCCGCGCCGTCGGTCTCGCAGCATCTGGCGAAGCTGCGCATGGCTCGCTTGGTGCGGACGCGCCGGGAAGGCACCTCGATCTTCTATGCGGTCGACAACGACCACATCAAGCAACTGGTCCGCGACGCGGTCTTCAACGCCGAGCACGCCGGTCCCGGCGTTCCGGGTCACCACCGCAACACCGAGCAGCTGGCCGAGTTGCACCGCGTGGGTGGACCGTCGGGGGAGAAGGAACGCCGGGCATGACACACCCTCACCCTCATGGGGATGGAACCGCGGGCAGGCTCCGGGCGGCAGTCACGGAGGTGTTCGCGCCGCACAGCCACGACCCCGCCGACAGCATCGACGGCGCGCTGCAATCCAGCGCCGCCGGCATCCGCGCGGTGAAGATCAGCCTCCTGGCGCTCGGCGCCACCGCGGTCGCCCAACTTGCCATCGTGATGATCTCCGGGTCGGTCGCCCTGTTCGCCGACACGGTGCACAACTTCTCCGACGCGCTCACGTCCATACCGCTGTGGATCGCCTTCGCTGTCGGCACCCGCGCCGCGACCCGGCGCTACACCTACGGCTACGGTCGCGCGGAGGACCTCGCGGGGTTGTTCGTCGTCGCCATGATCGCGCTGTCCGCCATCGTCGCCGGCGTCGAATCGGTCCGCCGCTTCATCAACCCGGTGCAGATCGACCATGTGGGCTGGGTGGCCGCCGCCGGACTGCTCGGCTTCGTCGGCAACGAATTGGTCGCTCTTTACCGTATCCGCGTCGGCCGCCGAATCGGGTCGGTCGCTCTGGTCGCCGATGGGCTGCACGCACGCACCGACGGCTTCACGTCGTTGGCTGTGCTGCTCGGCGCAGGCGGTGTCGCTCTGGGCATTCCGCTCGCCGATCCCATCATCGGGATCGTGATCACGGTCGCCATTCTGGCGGTGCTGCGCACGGTGGTGCTCGACGTCTTCCGCCGTCTGATGGACGGTGTGGATCCCGCTCTGGTCGACGCGGCGGAAGCCGCGCTGCGCGCCGAACCCGGCGTCATCGGAGTGCGCAGCGTGAAGATGCGCTGGATCGGGCATCAGCTCCATGCCGATGCCGAGCTCGACGTCGCCCCCGGCACCACCCTCGACGGAGCCCACCGCATCGCCCACGAGGCCGAGCACACCCTGACCCATGCGGTGCCGAAGCTGTCGACGGCGCTCATCCACGCCTATCCCGCCGACAGCCACCACTGAAGCACGGCACGATGGAGTGATGGACAGCGCCCAGCCTCTTTCCGCCGGCACTGCGGGTCCGGGCTACCGCGCCGTCGTGGTCGACGACGAGGCTGCGCTGGCCGAAGTCGTCGCGACCTATCTGGAGCGGGAGCGCTTCGAGGTGACGGTGTGTCACACCGGGGTGCAGGCACTGGCCATGGCGCGCGACGTCGATCCCGACGTGGTGGTGCTCGACATCGGACTACCCGGCATCGACGGTGTCGAGGTGTGCCGCCAGTTGCGCACTTTCTCCGATGCGTATGTGGTCATGCTGACCGCACGCGACACCGAGATCGACACCATCGTCGGCCTGTCCGTCGGGGCCGACGACTATGTGACCAAGCCGTTCAGCCCACGCGAACTGGTCGCCCGGATCCGCGCCATGCTGCGCCGTCCGCGCTCGGTGGGCGCACCCGTTGCACCCGTGCAGCAGCAGTTACCGCCGCCGCGAGTGTTCGGTCCGTTGTCGATCGACGTCTCCGGTCGGCAAGTCGACCTCGACTGTGAACCGGTCACGTTGACGCGCACGGAGTTTGACATTCTGGCGGCACTGTCGTCGCGACCGGGTGTGGTGTGGAGCCGCCGTCAGCTCATCGACGCGGTGTGGGGCGAAAACTGGGTGGGCAACGACCATCTCGTCGACGTCCACGTCGGCCATGTGCGCCGCAAACTCGGTGACGAGCCGTCAGCACCGAGATTCGTGGTCACGGTGCGCGGCGTGGGTTACCGGATGGGGACTGGGCGATGACGACGTCACGACGGTGGGGGATGCAGCGTCGGCTGCTGCTGGCTCAGGCGTTGGTGCTGCTCACCAGCGGAGCCACCACCTGGCTGGTGGCATTGCTGGTCGGCCCGGCGCTGTTCCGGGAGCACCTGCACCAGGCCGGCGTCCCGCGCGATTCCAGCGAGCAGTATCACGCCGAGCAGGCCTACCAGCACGCCACCGCGATCTCCATCGCAGTGGCGATCGCCGTCGCGGCGCTGACCGCCTTCGTGGTGACCGCGTACCTGAGCCGGCGCGTACAGCGCTCGGTGGCCGAGGTGTCGGCCGCTGCGAGCGCGGTCGCGGAGGGAAGCTACGACATCCGCGTGTCCTCGCCTCAGCTCGGCGGGGAGTTCGACGAGCTCGCGTCCGCGTTCAACCAGATGGCAGAACGTCTGCAGGCGGTGGAATCGACGCGTCGCCAACTGTTCGGCGATCTCGCCCATGAGATCCGCACGCCGGTGTCGGTGCTCGAGGCCTATCTGGAAGCTGTCGAGGACGGTGTGAAAACACTTGATTTGCAGACTATTACGACATTGCGCGACCAGACGGCGCGGTTGGTGCGGTTCTCGGCCGACGCCGCCGCGCTGGCGCAAGCCGAGGAGGCCCAGGCGACGATTGCACCGGAGTGGCTCGACGCCGGCGAATTGCTCGGGGCCGTACGTGATGCCGCCGCCGACCGGTACACCGCCAAGGGTGTGGAGATCACCGCGCGCGAAGACGGCCCGATCTTCCTCTGGGCGGACCGTCAGCGCCTGACCCAGGTGTTGGGAAACTTGGTCGACAACGCATTACGCCACACGCCCTCTGGTGGGCACGTCACCCTTGCCGCCGTGCAACAGGGTCTCGACACGGTGTTCACCGTCACCGATGACGGCGAGGGTGTCGCGGCCGAGCACCTCCCACATCTTTTCGAGCGCTTCTATCGGGCCGACCCGGCCCGGCATCGCGGCCGCGGCGGCGCGGGAATCGGTCTGGCGATCGCTAGAGCGCTGACCGAGGCCCATGGTGGCCGAATCAGTGCGGGGAGCCAGGGGCCCGGCACCGGCACCACTCTCACGGTCACGATTCCGAGTCGGCCGCCGGCGGCCAGCCGCGGCACCCGCCCGCGGGAGGTTGATGACCGGGCCGCCAGCCCCGGATTGTGATCGGCATCGAAACCTACCGGGGTTTAGGGGTCGATCTGCTCGCCGCGGCCTGTTATCGCGATCGCCACCGTGTGAAGTCTAGAACGAATCTAGGAGGTCGTTCATGGTGTCGATCTCCTTTTGCTGGCTGGTCTTGATCGACTCGGCCAGTGCTACCGTGTCGGGAAACTGACCGTTCTGGATCTCGTTCTCCGCCATCGCGATCGCGCCTTGATGGTGCGTGATCATCCCGGTGAGGAACAGCTTGGCGGCCTCCGCGCCCTGGGCATTCTGCAGTGCCTGCATCTGCGCCGGTGACATCATCCCGTCCATGCCTGCCATTCCCGGCATCGTGGAATGGCCGGGCATTCCGTCCATGCCCGCCATGCCCCACTGATCGAGCCACGACTGCATCGTCTCGATCTCCGGGCCCTGCGCGTCTTTGATCTGCCGCGCCAGATGGGCCACCCGAGGGTCGATGTCCTGCTTGCCCAGGATCATGTCGCTCATCTCGATGGCCTGCTGGTGATGCGGGATCATGTGCCGGGCGAACATCATGTCGGCATGGTTGTGGGCGGCGACCGGCGCCGCACCGGCGGTCTGCGACGTGGTCGGGGAGGCAGGCGCCTCCTGGGCCTGATTGTCCGCAGAATTGCCACACGATGCGACGACCGTCATCGCGGCCAGCGCGCCCATGGCGACGACCAGGCTCTTCTTCCTGTCCACAGCACATTCCTCTCCTCGTTCACGTTCAGTCAGCTCACAAGCCTTCCCGCTTGGCCTTGAGCGGGCCTAGGCGTTCTGTGAAGAATTGATAAAGCACAAAGCCCCGGACGAAGAAGGCTTTCGAGGCGTCACGGATAGCCCTGGCGTCCATACCCATAGGGGGTATAATGTCGACTGCGTTGCCCGCTCCGCGAGCCCCGGCGGGGTCTGTGACGCGAACCGTCCGCACACCGGGCACTGTGCGACTCCCGAGAGGAGCGGCATGACACACCCTCACGATCGCCACGGCCCACCGGTTGCCACCGACAGGCACGGACACCGTGATGCAACCGCACTGGGCCACGGTGCCGCGCATCCCGGATCGTCCACGGCGCACGGGCACGCCGGCCACGGCGGCGATCACGTGGCGCAGTTCCGAAAACTGTTCTGGGTCAACCTGATTCTCGCGGTCCCGGTGGTCGCATTCTCGAGTATGTTCGCGATGCTGCTGGGCTACCAGGTGCCGGACCTGCCGGGTGTGCGCTGGATCGCGCCGCTGCTCGGCACGGTCATGTACGTCGTCGGCGGGCGTCCGTTCCTCATGGGCGCGGTGAGCGAAATCCGGTCCCGCAAACCGGGAATGATGCTGTTGATCGGGCTGGCGATCACGGTCGCGTTCGTGGCGTCCTGGGGCGCGAGCCTGGGCCTGCTCCACCACGAGCTGGAGTTCTGGTGGGAGCTGGCGCTGCTGGTGGTCATCATGCTGCTCGGCCACTGGATCGAGATGCGCGCGCTGGCTCAGACGACCTCGGCGCTTGACTCACTGGCCGCGCTGCTGCCCGATGAGGCCGAGAAGGTCGAGGGCGATCACACCGTCACCGTCTCCCCGGCGGAGTTGCAGGTCGGCGACGTGGTGGTGGTCCGGCCCGGCGGCAGGGTCCCGGCCGACGGCAGGATCGTCGACGGCCGCGCGGACATGGACGAGTCGATGGTGACCGGGGAATCCCGCCCGGTCACCCGCGGGGTGGGGGATGCCGTCACGGCCGGCACCGTCGCCACCGACTCCGGGTTGCGGGTGGAGATCACCGCCACCGGTGCCGACACCACGCTGGCCGGCATTCAGCGCCTGGTCGCCGAGGCGCAGAACTCCTCGTCGCGGGCCCAGCGCCTCGCCGACCGGGCCGCCGGATGGCTCTTCTGGTTCGCCCTACTCACCGCCGCGCTTACCGCGGTGGTCTGGACGGCCGTCGGCGATCCCGATGCCGCCGTGGTGCGGGCCATCACCGTGCTCGTCATCGCCTGCCCTCATGCGCTGGGTCTGGCGATCCCGCTGGTCGTGTCCATCGCCACCGAACGCGCCGCCCGGGGCGGCGTTCTGATCAAGGACCGGCTCGCGCTCGAGAGCATGCGCACGGTGGACGCCGTGTTGTTCGACAAGACCGGCACCCTGACCAAGGGTGAACCGACGGTTACGGCGATCGAGACCGCCGGCGAGGCCAGCAAGGATGAGGTGCTCGCGCTCGCGGCCGCGGCCGAGGCGGACAGCGAACATCCGCTGGCACGGGCCATCGTGCGCGCCGCCGAGGAACGGGGGCTCGCAGTGCCCCGTGCTACCGGGTTCTCCTCGTCCCCGGCCGTCGGGGTGACCGCGTGGGTCGACGGGCACGAGGTCCGAGTGGGCGGCCCGCGCCTGCTCGAGGAGGTCGGCGCTGCCGAGGTCGGGGCCGCCTCCGACTGGCGCGACGAGGGGGCGATCATCCTGCACGTCGTACGTGACGGCACCGTCCTGGGCGGCCTGCGCCTGACCGACGAGATCCGCCCCGAATCCCGGGAGGCGGTCGACGCGCTGCACACGCTGGGCGTGGAAGTCGTGATGATCACCGGCGACGCCGAGGCGGTCGCCGGTGCCGTAGGCCGCGAACTCGGCATCGACCGCGTGTTCGCCGGGGTGCGCCCGGAGGACAAGGCGGCCAAAGTCGCTGCGCTGCAACAGGAAGGCAAGAAGGTCGCGATGGTCGGTGACGGTGTCAACGACGCGCCTGCCCTCGCGCAGGCCGATGTGGGCATCGCGATCGGCGCGGGGACGGACGTCGCGATCGCCTCTGCGGGCGTCATTCTCGCCAGCTCCGATCCACGTTCGGTGCTCTCGGTGATCCAGCTGTCCGTCGCCACCTACCGCAAGATGAAACAGAACCTCTGGTGGGGGGCGGGATACAACCTCGTCTCCGTGCCGCTGGCCGCCGGTGTGCTCGCCCCCGTCGGAATCGTGCTGCCGATGTCCGTCGGGGCGCTGTTGATGTCTCTGTCGACGGTTGTGGTGGCGCTCAACGCGCAGTTGCTGCGGCGCATCGATCTGCGGCCCGAGGCCAGCACCCGAGCGGTCCTGAACCGTTGACCGGCGACCTCACCCGGCGTGGTCGTGAGCGTGATCGGTGTGGCCGTTCTGCGCAGGCTGCGCCGGAGCGGCGGGGGCCTCCCGCGGTTGCGGTGGGGTAGGCGTGCCCATCGGGTCCACCGTCCGCGGCGCGATCGCCGGCTCTGCATGGTGGCTGTGCCGAAGACCCGACGCCACACCGACGGTCGAGGCCAGCGCGACGACCGTGGCGGCGCCGATCAGCACCACCGCATTCGCGTAGAGGGGGATCAGATCTCCGCGGTGACCGCGGTACCACACCCACCCGGCTCCCATCACGACGTAGATCTGCAGCAGCAGCGCGCACAGGTCCGCGGCCGCGACGACCTCTGCCACACCCGCATGAGGGCCGAACGGTGGTCCGGCTGTCCGGGACAGCGCCCACAACACGACCGCTCCGACGTTGACCGTGATCCCGGCGGCGAGCACCGGTGTCGTCATCCGGGTGAGTATCAGCCCCGCCCAGACCAGCTGGAAGAGCGCGAGGGTGACGAAGAACAGGCCCGCCGGGATCCATTCGTGCCAGTGGCTACCGACGACGGCAAAATGGATGACGGCTGCACCGAGGGAGGCAAGCGCGGCGAGGCGCGCCGCCAGTCCGCTGTCGGTCGTTGTCGCTGTCCTGGCTGTCACCGTCCGATGATGTCAGTACCCGGCCGCGGAACGGTTGCCTGAATCCACATCTCGACCGGACCGAGATTTCTTCGTCACCGGGTCGAGGCCGCGAGTGGGGGGTTTGGCCCACGGTCCGTCGAGCTCCGCGCGCTATAGCAGGGTCCTTCGGCTCTGGCAGGGGCCTGACATCCCCGCCGAGACTTAAAGCGCACGCCACAACGGTGACGATGAAAGGTGAGGCAGATGAAGCGTGAAGTATGCAAGTTCTTCTCTGGAGTGTTCGCGGGGTTGGCGTATACCCACGTGGCGTACGCCGTCGCGATCTCCTCAGGAGTGTTGAGCGAACCCGTCTTTCGCGGAAGGCGTTGGGGCGCAAAGTATGCCTGGATCGAAGCCGCGACGTACACGGCTGTCAGTGCGGGACTCGGCTATGCCGGCTGGCGCGGCGGGGCCGACCGTTCGCCCCGGGAGCCGATGGCGGTACCGGACGACGGGCGACGGGACCAACCCGTCGCCGCGACCGAAGCGCCGCAGCCGGTTATCTAGACCGACGCGCCGCCGGTCTGCACTACCGGCAGCAGTTCGGATCCAGCGTGGTGCACAGCGCTTGGAGCGCCTCGGGCCGGACACGGTGGTAGACGTTCATTCCGCGACGGTCGGACAGCACCAGGCCGGCCTTCCGGAGTTGACTGAGGTGGTGACTCACAGTCGACTCGCTCAGGCTCAGCACCGTGGCGAGGTCACCCGAGATCTCCTCGCCGGAAGCGGAACTGAACAGGTACGACACGATCTTGACGCGCACCGGATCGGCCAGCGCCTTGAGTCGCACCGCGATCTCGAGCGCATCGGCGTCGGACAAAGGGCCGGACGCGACGGGTGCACAGCACACCGGTGCGGTCGTGTCGATGACGGGCAATGCCTTGGGCATGACGCCATCTTGCCACACTCTTGACATATATCGAAAAGGTGGCGCATAGTGGACGCGCCAATTCGATATATGTCGCAAACCTGGAGGTGCGTAATGTCCCGTGTGCAGCTGGCGCTCAACGTCGACGATCTCGACGAGGCAATCACGTTCTACGGCAAACTCTTCGGCGTCGAACCGGCCAAGGTCAAGCCGGGCTATGCCAACTTCGTCGTCGCCGACCCGCCGCTCAAGCTCGTGCTGCTGGAGAACCCCGGCAAGGGTGGCAGCCTGAACCACCTAGGGGTCGAGGTGGCCTCGAGCGAGGCCGTGCATGCCGAGATCGCCCGGCTGACCGAAGCTGAGATGTTCACCGAGGAGGAGATCGGGACGACGTGCTGCTTCGCCACCCAAGACAAGGTGTGGGTCACCGGACCGGGAGGCGAGAAGTGGGAGGTCTACACCGTGCTAGCCGATTCGGAGACGTTCGGAGTTGCTCCCGCGGCGTCAGCGTCGTGCTGCTGAATCCCTGAGCGGAATACCGGCGGGCACCGAACGACGGTTGCGTGAAAGGTCTTACGCTGTACCGGTTCCTGCCGCTGGGGATACCTCCTCGGCCGTAGGTCGCGATCACGATCGCGACCTACGGCGCGCCCTCGGGCCCGGCGCCGTCCGACCACTGATCGAGGTCCCCGTCCTGGTCGCGCTGGTCTATGTATCGTTGGGCCTGCGCCGCCATTCCCCCCCGTCGAGGAGCCCGGATGGCTCCCGACCTCCCCGGCCCTCGATGGTGGCTGCGGCGAACCGGTTCTGCACGTCGTCCCGGTTGACGAGGCCCGTCGATCGCACCCATACCCATCTCGCCCAAACACGGCCAGCGAACCCCCGACGGGGCGTAATTTACGGACAGCGCAATCAGCGAACAGGCAGCGACGGCTCAGGCCGACGCCGCTGACACGCGCTCGGTCGGGAGGATTGTCATGGGCTACGCCAACCACATTGGTCGCGTCGGAGCACTCGCGGTGACACTGGGAGTGGGCTGGGCGGTGGCGTCCGCGCCGGGCGTGGCCTCCGCCGAGACGACCGAATCCTCGAGTTCCAGCCAATCCCCGTCCGGGGGTACGTCCGCACCGTCGTCCGACGCATCGTCGGCGAAGGACGCCGGCGACACCGGCGCTGCGAAGGACACGGGCGGCGACGAGACGGCCGACGAGGACGCCGCGGAGCAGGCCGACACCGACGAGGCCGAGGATGTCGACGCGCCTGACAGCGTGAAGGTGAGCTTGAAGGACCGGCAAACCCGTGACGAGCTGGAGCCGACCGAGACGGCCGCAGAGGGCGTCGGGGTGACAGACGAAGCCGTCGCCGACGTCGAGTCCGTCGACACCGTGGTGACCGTCGATACTGCCACCCCACCGGAAGCCACGGGCACCCCACCGGAATCCACGAGCACCGACCCGCAGATCACGACCCCCGCGCCGCCGACCGCACCGGCCGAGCCGGCACCCGAGCCCACACTGCTCACCGTCGTCACCGATCTGGTGGATTCGCCGCTCACGCCGCAGCCGCAGCCCGCGCCCGCCGCACCGCTCGAGGGTGCCACCATGCTGGCGTCGCTGGCCGCGGTGCGAGACGAGCTGGAGCGCAACGCAATCAGGCGAACGGCGGCGACCACCGCCGCGGCGGCCTACATCGACGACGGCACCCCCAACGTGCTGGTGATCGGCGTGGACGGTACGAACCTGTCCCGCGTGCTGGCCAATCCGGAACTCACCACCAACTTCTTCAGCCTGATGCAGGGTGGCACCACCGCCGCATCGACCATCGTCGGGCACACCACGATCTCGAACCCCTCGTGGTCGTCGATCCTGACGGGGGCGTGGGGCGAGAAGACCGGCGTGATCAACAACGTCTTCACGCCGTGGACGTATGACAAGTGGCCGACGGTGTTCACCCAACTCGAGGGGCAGAACAGCAGCATCCAGACCACGTCGATCGCCAACTGGGACGTGATCTCGGCGATCGCGGCGTCGGGCATCGGCGCCGACGAAGTGCTCAATGTGGCGCAGGTGGCCGGCGACACCAACTGGCTGCTCACCGACGACAGGGTCGGCGATCTCACCGAGGCCGCCATCGCGGCGGCGCGCGCCGATACCGCGAACTTCATGTTCAGCTACTTCGTCGGCGTCGACGAGAACGGGCACCTGTACGGCGGCGACTCCCCGGAATACCTGGCGGCGCTGGCGAACTTCGACCGCAACCTCGGTGAGATCATGCAGGCCATCAACCTGTGGGAAGACGCGACGGGTGAGAAGTGGACGATCATCATGGTGACCGACCACGGCCACCAACCGCAGCTGGGCTTCGGCCATGGATTCCAATCGCCAGATGAGACAACCACTTTCGTCGTCGCGCGCAGTCCCGGCCTGTTCGGTGAGGGCCTGGTCAACACGAAGTACTCGATCGTCGACGTGACCCCGACCGTACTGTCGCTGTTCGACCTTCAGCCCACCGTCGACAACCTCGACGGGGTGTCGCTGACAGAACTGGGCGACGCCGACCTCACGCCCGTCAACGACAACGAAGCGCTGCGCGAGACACTGCTGGACATCATCGCCAAATACGGCTATCCCGACATCGGCACGAACCTGGCGCTGGGCGCGCGCACCATCTTCGCATCGGTGCCCTACTACGTCGACATGCTCACCAACGGCATCACCGCGAGCCTGCAGTCGGTCGTCGATCAGGACATCTTCCTGATCAGCGCGCTGGCCGCACTGGCGATCATCCCGGTCAGGATCGTCGGCGGACTCGCCTACGTGGGCACCAATGTCGTCGCGCAGATCGTCGCGCGGCTCACCGGTGTCACCGGCGCGAGCATCTTCCCGCTGTGGCCGCCCGCCCCGCCGTCGTTCCCGGACGCGCCCGAGGGCGTCTCCACCCCGGATCTGGTGGCGCTGGTGTGCACCGGCGGGCGGGTGTCGAGCGCCGTGTTCGCGTGCGGGGATTCGGTGGCGGTGTGAGTCAGCGCTGCATGGAGGCGATGAAGTACGACTCGTCGCCGGTGGGGTAGCCGCCGCCGTCGGTGGCGATGTGGACGTGGTCGAAGTGGTTCAGCGTCTCCGAGCCGTAGTCGGCAGTCCAGCTCGGCGCACCGATGCCGGGGTAGAAACCTTGCCGCCAGATCACGTGCAACACACCCCAACGCTTCGCGTTGGCCAGTGCGTACCCGGCGACCTGGTTGCCCAGCTCGATGCCTTTCTCGCTGTTGTGGTTCGGGATCATCACGTCGATCGCGAGCCCGTTGGGATGCCATTTCAGCGGATCCTGCCGGTACCCGCCGATCGTGGTGATCTCCGGGAACATCGCACTGATCGCGCGCGCAGCCCAGATCGTCTTGACCTGTAAGCCGCCTTCGGGGGCGACCCCGGCAGGCAGCGCGAAGTTGAACACCCGCGCGTCGGCCGGCGCACTGGCGGCCAGTAGTTCCGCTTCGGTGGGCGGTGGCGCGGACAGCGTCGGTGTGGGCTCCTGCCCGGCGGCGCTCGGAGGGGTCTCCACGTGGCGGGGTGTCGTCGTCGTGGTCTGGGCGTAGACCATGCCCGCGGACACCACGAGCGATGTGGCGACGGCCAGCCACCGCCCTCGTCCGTTGGCCAAGAGTTTGCTGCCCACGGACAGACACCTTAGTGGCCGTCCGGTTCCGTCCGACCGCGATCGCGGAATTCGTCCCGCCTGTTCCGGGTTTGATGGCCCAAGTCCGCAACAGGGCATCCCACTGTCGGTAGTCTCGGCGGTGTTCATCGTCGTCGCCGGTGTGGTCGTGCACCGACGTCACACGAGCGAACGGGAACCGGTCTCGACCTGAGGGTCGCCCCGGGGCCGGGGCCGGGGCCGGAGAGGGGACTCCGTGTCCGCCAGTGACAACGTGCGGTCAGCTGGAACGCCGGGCCTGGTTGACGGGCCCAAACCCGAACTGTCCGAGGAACGGCGACATCTCTACAGCGTCGTCGAACTGGTCGACAGCATGCAGCGGCGCGCGGTCAGCGATGTCGAGTCGGTCCTGCGCGACCTCAACACCGTGACGGTCGAGTCCGTGCCCGGCGCGCAGTACGGATGCATCACCGTCGTCGGTGACAAGATCGAGTCCGTGGGGCCGACCCACCCGTATCCGGTGCTGCTCGACGACGTGCAGCGCGAGACCGGCGAAGGGCCGTGCCTGTCGGCTGCGTGGGAGCACCACACCATCAGCATCGAAAACCTCGATGTCGACGACCGCTGGCCGCAGTATCGGGACGCGGCGATCCTGCGCACCCCGGTGCGCTCGGTGCTGTCCTTCCGGCTGTTCAGCGAGGGCGGCAAACTGGCCGCGCTCAATCGGTACGCGGAGCCGACCCACGCCTTCGACGAGGAATCGGTGGAGATCGGGCTGATCTACGCCGCGCACACCACCGTGGCCTGGAACATGATGCGCCGCCAGCAGCAGTTCCGCAGTGCGCTGGCCAGCCGGGACGTCATCGGCCAGGCCAAGGGCATCCTGATGGAGCGTTTCGACATCAACGCGATGGCCGCGTTCGATCTCCTTCGCAAGATCTCTCAGGAGTCCAACATCAGACTCGCCGAGGTGGCCGAGCGGTTGGTCAACCTGGACCACCCGAACGACGAGAACGGTGGCGACGGTGGTCGCCGCCGTACTCAGAAGGGTGGGGGGTCGTTGCCGTAATCGGGTGGCGGGTGCGGGTTTTGGGGTTGTTGCTCGATGAGTCGTTGGGCGGCGTTGTGTTCACGCTCGGCCTTGATGCGGGCAGCCCTGTCCGCGGCGCGGGTGCGTTGGCGTTTGGGCATCTGGACCTCGCGGCCCGACCCGGGTGGGGGTGGGGACATCGGCGGCAGGTGCGCGGTGGTGGTGTTCCAGGTCGGGAAGAACAGCCGACTGCCGGGTGTGGTGGTGTAGGTCTGCCCGGCCGGGGTGGTCCAGATGACGGTGCCATCGGGGAGTTGTTCGTCGCGCCAGCCGTGGGGGCCACCCCAGAAGGTTTTCATCAAGTGGTGAGTTCGGCACTTGCAGTGCATGTTCGACGCGTGAGTGGGCCCGTAGGGGTACGGCACGACGTGGTCGATGTCGCAACGCTCGGCGGGAACACCGCATCCCGGGAAGCGGCAGAACACATCGCGGGCGCGGATGAACGCGGCCAGCTTCGCCGAGGGCTGGTAGTGCGGCTCGGGATCGGGGCCAGGCAGCCACAACGGCTTGATCAACGCTCCCGAGCGGATGGCCTCTGCCAACGCCACGACCGGCAGGACCTGAGCCCCCGCAAGCAACGCCACCCCGGAATCGGTGACGCAGCAATCGAGCTCAGGCTCAGGCTCGGATTCGGGCTCGGCTGTGGTGTTCTGTTGTTCGCGGTCTTCGGCGGCGATCAACTGCTTTGCGGCATCGACGGCCGCCTTGTCGGCGATCACGTGAATCACCACCGGTGATTTCGCCGGAGCGCTGGCCGGGCATGCCGAAGATCCGCACCGGCACCGCAGGTGGTCTTCGCCCCGACCGATCGCGCCCATGGCATCGGAGCGCCGCTCGCCGATGGAACGCGGATCCGCGTCACACAAACCGTTGACCAGTCGGGCAATCCGCGCCTGGTACGCCGCGGCGTCCGGCGCCAACAACAACCCCCACAACGACGTGACCGCGTCGGGGTCCTCATGTGCCCCGATCTGCACATCCCGCTGCTTGAGGGCTTCCTTGGCGCGGCGTACCGCGTCGGGGTCGTGGCGCTCGATCACGGCGTTGATCTGCTTGACCAGTTTCTCCTCCGACAGCGGTCCCCACGTCTGGGCCTTGGCTGCCAGCGCCGCGTCAACCACGGCGATGATGTCGTCGGTGACCAGATGGGTGCGCCAGGTGATCTCCGAAATCAACCGGGCGCTCAGGCGCCCCTGCAGGTACAGGGCCGCCATCTTGGGCAGCCGGTAACGCAGCGCCGTCGCAATGCACATCTGCGCCGAGGCGCGCTGCTGGCTGATCGACAAAGCGGCCCCGACCTGGCAGGCGGCGTTCTTCCACGGATCAAAGGCCCACATGCCTCGTTCGTCATCCTCATCGACCGTCAGATTCACCAACTCGGCGATCGCGGCCAACTTGCGCGCCCCGGCCTGGGCTTCTTCGCGGGCTGCCTGTTCGATCGCAGCGAGCAGGGCCGGCTCATCCCACCCCGCACACAATCTATCGAACATGTGTTCGATTCTACCTGGCCCCACCGACCGGCCAGTGCACCAATTTCCTCCGGCGCCCGCCCCCGCTGACCGGCCATGAACGACTAGGGCAGCTTCGCGACGGTCAGCAGCAGGGCCGCCTCCGTGAGCGCCACCAGCGAGTGTCGGGCGTCGGGGATGAACAGCATGTCGCCGGTGCGCGCGTCCCACTGCTGATCGCCACACACCAGCCGCACGGAACCCTTGAGCACATACAGTGAGGCCTCGCCGGGGTTCTCGTGCTCGCCGAGTTCGGCGCCCGCCGGCATCCCGATCACCGTCTGCCGCAGCACCCGTTCGTGGCCGCCCACCACGGTGTCGGCGGCGTTGCGACCGGTGGACGTCGCCTTCTCCAGCTGCTGACGGGCCAGCGCTTCGATCGACACCTTCTGCATGCCTGCCATTTGATCCGTGAAGTGTCGCAGCGTCAACCCATCAGAACGGTCGCACGCTCTGCACACTGACGACCGCGCCGTGCCCGGTCTTGTCGTTGGTGAAGCGCAGCCCCGCCGGGGTCGTCACGATGGTCCAGCCGAGTGCGCGATATGTCTTGTCCGCCAACGTCATCGGCGCCGCAGCGCCGAGGTTGCCGTCCACCCACGATCCGGTGCCGTCGGTGTTGATGCGCACGCCGTGGTAGGGCCCACTGCCGTCGACGTGCTGCTGCCAGTTGGATCCGTCGGTCTCACATCCGATGAACGTCGTCTCGACGATGCACTGCGGGTCACCGGCGGCGGTCTGCACGACGACGTAGCCGTACTGATTCGGGGGGATTGTCTCGACATCGCCGGACGGCAGTGCGGCGGGGGCGTCGACGGTGGCGCGGGCGAGGCCCGTCGCCTGGTACGACGCGACGGTGAAGCCGAAGTTCTTCAGAGGTTCCAGGTCGGACACCTCGCCGGACGGCGTCCAGATCGCCAGCGGTTTCCCGTCGACCACCGTTTCGGCGATGTGGGTGGACGGCTGCCACGACAGCATGGAGTCCATCGACGGCTCGGACTCGAAATGGTCGAAGTTCACCACGCCGTCGCCGTCTTTGGGCACGCAGGTGGCGCCTTTGACGGTATGGCGGGTCCCGGAGTCGGTGCCGGCGTCGTCGCGGCACACCGCGTCCTGCCACTCGGCCAACGAGCCTGTCACCGACTGCGCGGGCGTCACCGCCGCCGCGTTTGCCGCACCCTCGGGTGCGGGCGGCGAGGAACAGCCGGCCGCGAGCAGCGCCGTCCCCAGCGCCGCAGCACCCCAGCCCGCCCGTGTGGTCAATGACATGTCCGGCCTCTTTCGCCCATCCGTTTGCTCGATCGGCGTGAATCTAACGGTGGGCGCACCCTGCCCCCATTGAAATTGCCGGTGCCGTCACCAACCGTGATGGTGCTGTGCCGGAACTGTTCTCTTGGACGGGGGTGAGGCTCCCCAAGCGGGCCCCGTCCCACCGCCCCCCGGGCAAGAGGTGGACAGCTGGGACAGCTGATGCCGGGGCCGCAGATCGCGACTCCTACAGATCCCCGGGACGCAGTGGTTCGATAGGCTTCGCCGGAAGGGTGCCTTCGAAACTGACCGAAACTGACGCGGGAGACCACAATGAGCGCCGAGCAGCCGTCCATCATCTATACGTTGACCGACGAGGCGCCGCTGCTTGCGACCTATGCATTCCTGCCGGTGGTGCGCACCTTCGCCTCCGCGGCGGGCATCGACGTCAAGTCCACCGACATCTCGGTCGCGGCACGCATCCTGGCCGAGTTCAGCGACCTGCTGCCCGACGACCAGAAGGTGCCCGACAATCTGGCCGAGCTCGGCGAGCTGACCCAGCTGCCCGAGACCAACATCATCAAGCTGCCCAACATCAGCGCGTCGGTGCCCCAACTGCTGGCCGCGATCAAGGAACTCCGGGCCAAGGGCTACGAGCTGCCCGACTACCCGGGCGACCCGAAGACCGACGAAGAGAAGGCGATCAAGGAGCGCTACGCCAAAGTGCTCGGCAGTGCCGTCAACCCAGTTCTGCGCCAAGGCAACTCGGACCGTCGCGCACCGAAGGCGGTCAAAGAGTACGCCCGCAAGCACCCGCACAGCATGGGGGAGTGGTCCCAGGCGTCGCGCACGCATGTCGCGACGATGAAGACCGGCGACTTCTACCACGGTGAGAAGTCGATGACCATCGACAAGGACCGCAAGGTCAAGATGGTGCTGACCACCAAAGGCGGTGAGACCCTCGTCTTGAAGCCCGAGGTGGCCCTCGAGGCGGGCGATGTCATCGACAGCATGTTCATGAGCAAGAAGGCGCTGATCGCCTTCTACGAGGAGCAGATCGAGGACGCCTACAAGACCGGCGTCATGTTCTCCCTGCACGTCAAGGCGACCATGATGAAGGTCAGCCACCCCATCGTGTTCGGCCACGCGGTCAAGGTGTTCTACAAGGACGCCTTCGCCAAGCACCAGAAGCTCTTCGACGAGCTCGGTGTCAACGTCAACAACGGTATGTCCGATCTCTACGACAAGATCGAGTCGCTGCCGGCCTCGCAGCGCGAGGAGATCATCGAAGACATCCACCGCTGCCACGAGCACCGCCCCGAGCTGGCGATGGTCGACTCGGCCCGCGGCATCACCAACTTCCACTCGCCCAGCGACGTGATCGTCGACGCGTCGATGCCGGCGATGATCCGGCTCGGCGGCAAGATGTACGGCGCCGACGGCCGCACCAAGGACACCAAGGCCGTCAACCCGGAGTCCACGTTCTCCCGCATTTACCAGGAGATCATCAACTTCTGCAAGACGCACGGCCAGTTCGATCCGCGCACGATGGGCACCGTGCCCAACGTCGGGCTGATGGCCATGAAGGCCGAGGAGTACGGCTCTCACGACAAGACGTTCGAGATCCCCGAGGACGGGGTGGCCGACATCGTGGACATCGACACCGGCGAGGTGCTGCTGACCCAGAACGTCGAAGAGGGCGACATCTGGCGCATGCCGATCGTCAAGGATGTCGCGATCCGCGACTGGGTGAAGCTGGCGGTGACCCGCGCCCGGCTGTCCGGCATGCCCGCCGTGTTCTGGCTCGACACCGAGCGCCCGCACGAGGTCGAGCTTCGCAAGAAGGTCAAGACCTACCTCAAGGATCACGACACCGAGGGCCTGCAGATCCAGATCATGCCGCAGGTGTGGGCGATGCGGTACACGATCGAACGGGTGATCCGAGGCGAGGACACCATCGCGGTAACGGGCAACATTCTGCGCGACTACCTCACTGATCTGTTCCCCATCCTGGAGCTCGGCACCAGCGCCAAGATGTTGTCGATCGTGCCGTTGATGGCCGGCGGCGGGATGTATGAGACCGGCGCGGGCGGGTCCGCCCCCAAGCACGTGAGCCAGCTGCTGGAGGAGAACCACCTGCGCTGGGATTCGCTCGGCGAGTTCCTGGCCTTGGGCGCCTCCTTCGAGGACATGGGCGCCAAGGCGGGCAACAAGAAGGCCGAACTGCTGGGCAAAACGCTGGACTCGGCGATCGGCAAGCTGCTCGACAACAACAAGAGCCCGTCGCGCAAGGCCGGGGAGCTCGACAACCGCGGCAGCCAGTTCTACCTCGCGATGTACTGGGCCCAGGAACTCGCCGACCAGACCGAGGACAAGGAGCTCGCCGAGCACTTCGCGCCGCTGGCCAAGACGCTGGCCGACCAGGAGTCCACCATCGTCGAGGAACTCAACGCGGTCCAGGGCGAGCCGGCCGACATCGGCGGCTACTACTACCCGGACCCGGAGAAGACGACCAAGGTCATGCGTCCCAGCCCCACCTTCAACGAAGCGCTGGAGGCGGCACGTAGCTGACAGGGCGGCCGCTGGTTTGCTCGATTTGCCACCGGGTCAAACCCGGATTCGCCGGCACGCCGTGAACTCCGCTTGTGGCGTGCGTAACATCTCCGGTTGACCTGCCGATAAAGAGCCATCAACCGGCAACCGTCTGGGGGTAGTCATGCACGTGGTACTGGGTTTGTCACTGTCGTCGACGAGCGCTGTGTGGGTGCTCGTCGACACCCGGGACGGCAGCATCCTCGCCGACGAGGTGGTCGCGCTCGACCGTTCCGACGAGATTGCCAGCGCGGCGGCGCGCAGCGTCCAGTCGTTCTCGTTGCGCAGTGACCGCGACATCGACGCCGTCCGGCTGGTGTGGGATGACGACGACCCGGTGGCGCGCAAGCACGGCATCCGGTTGCGGACCAAGCTACGGCTGTTCGGTTTCGACAACATCGAAGCCGTCACCGAGGAGGCGGCGCGCGAGGGCAGGAACCGCACCGCCCGCCACATCGCGCCCCACATGGTGCTCGCGTACGGTGCCGCCCGTGCCGCCGCGAACGACGACGACACCGGTGTGCTGCGCCGCATCGCGGACAAGTTGCCGCACCGGGAGCCGGCCGGCATGCCCGTCGTGCCGTCGATCGTCGAGCGGGTCGGCGACCGCGCCCGCGCCGCCGTCGCCGCGATCCCGGGCGGTGTCGCGGGCCGCGCGGCCGCGGCTGCCTTGGTGGCGATGGTCGGCGGGCTGGTCGGCTACGCGCTGCTGAGCACGGGCACCCCGTCGCACGAGACGCCCGACACCGTCGCCGCCGAAGCGGTGTTGCCGGCTCCGCCGGCTGCAGTGGTGTTGCCGGCTCCGGCAGCGGTGCCCGCGGTGCCGGAGGCAGCGCCGCCGGTCGTGGCGGCCGCGCCGGCGCCGGTTCCGGTCCCGGAGGCGCCCGTCGAGCTCGAGCCCGAGTACGCCTGGGTGCCCGAGCCGGTCGCCGCCGACGAGGTCACCGTGACACCCGACGTGCCCGACGCTCTGGCCGCCGAAGTGCCCACACCGACGTCCATGCCGACCGTGCACGCAATCAATCCCGCCGCACCTCAGCCGGTTTCGACGATGATCGGCGTTCCGCACCTGTCCGGCGCCGGGCCGGTAACCGGCCCCGCGCAGGCGGTGGCCGCGCCTGTGGTCCCGGCAGCGCCCGTCACGACCGCGCCGGTGCCGGCTGCACCGCCCGCACCGCCGGCGCCCGCCGGTCCGCTGGGCGCGTTGTTCCGCGCGCTGCCCTGACGCCGGTAGAACTACTCATGCCCGGGCGGGCGTCGGCGGGCATGCTGAACGCATGACCCAGACGCCTCCGCGTGACCGTGCCCTCGACGTGGCGCGGCTGGGCTCGCTGCTGGTGGTCATGTTCGGGCACTGCGCGCTGTTGCTCGCCACCATCGACGCGTCCGGCGTGCGGATCGGCAATCTGATCGGCGAAGTGCCCGCCGTGGCGCCACTGACCTGGTTGGCGCAGGTGATGCCGCTGTTCTTCCTCGCCGGCGGCGCCGCGGCCGCGTACGACTGTCGCAGCGGGACGCCGTGGGGAGCCTGGGTGTTCGCCCGCGCGCTGCGGCTGTATCGGCCTGTCTTCTGGTATCTCGGGGCCTGGTGCGCCGGCCTGCTCGTCGCGCGGCTGGTGTTCGGCGCCGGCTCGGCGGCCCGGCTGGGCGGCGAGAGCGTTGCGCTGTTGTGGTTCCTCGGCGTGTACGTGGTCGCGCTGGCCTTCGTGCCGGTGTTGATGCGCCTGCGCGACGGGCGCGCGGTGGCGTTCACCGTGGCCGGACTGACCGCGGCCGCGGCGGTGATGGACGCGGTGCGGCTGTCCACCGGTGAGGCGGGGGCCGGGGTGCTCAACTTCCTGTTCGTCTGGTTGATCCCGGTGGCCATCGGTGTCGGCTACGCCCGCGGTCTGGTGACGCGCCGCGTCGCCGTCGTCGTGGGCGTCGCGGCGCTGTCGGCGCAGCTGGCCCTCGTCGGGTACGGGCCGTACGAGACATCGCTCGTCGTCACCGGCGCCGAGGATCTTTCCAATGTCGCGCCGCCCACGCTGGTGCTCGCGCTGCACTGCATCTGGATGTCGTGCGCGTTCGTCTGTGTCGCCACGCCCCTGCGGCGCTGGGCCGCCCGTCCCCGCGTGTGGCGCGTCGTGTCCGCGGGCAACGCGGGCGCGATGACGCTGTATCTCTGGCACATCGTGGCCATCGCGATTGCCGCGTTCGGATTGCACGCCGCAGGCCTCGACGCCTACGACGCGGCGGCGCCGGGATTCTGGGGCCGGCTCGCGCTGAGGGGCGTCGTGTTCGCCGCGGTGATGTTCGGGCTCTTCCGGCTGCTGACACCGTTGGAGCGCCGGCCGCTGCCCGAGTGGGACCGGCCGGTGGGGGCGGCCGGCACCCGCGCCGCGATGGCCGGCGCGCTGACGTGCCTGTCGGCGGTCGCACTGGTGGTGACCGCGAAATTCGGGCTGGGCACCGCAGCGGGTTGGTCCGCGCTGGGCGCCTTCCTGGCGCTCGCCGCGACGGCCAGGCTGTGTGCGACCGTGCCGGGCGTGCCCAGCGTCCCGCCGGCACGGACAGTGCTCGGCTCGCCCTGACGGACAATCTGAGTTCGCGTCGTGGATGTGCGGGACAGAACGCGAATGCCTGTCCCAAGTTCTCCGGAAAACTTGATTTAATCCAAAAAGCAGACAAGTATCGGTACCGATGACCGACCAACCCGACTACTCGACGGTGCTCAGGTCGGCGGCGCTACGTGTCACGCGGCCGCGGATGGCGGTATTACACGCCGTCGGAGAGCATCCCCACGCCGACACCGAACTCATCATCAACGCGACCCGCGAACTGCTTCCCGATGTGTCGCGCCAGACCGTTTACGACGCGCTGAACGCCCTTGCCGCAACAGGATTGGTGCGACGAATCCAGCCGGCCGGCTCGCTGGCCCGGTACGAGGCCCGCGTCGGCGACAACCACCACCACGTCGTGTGCCGATCCTGCGGAGTGATCGCCGACGTGGACTGCGCGGTTGGTGACGCCCCCTGTCTGACCGCATCGGACGATCTCGGCTTCGAGGTCGACGAGGCAGAGGTCATCTACTGGGGCATCTGCCCCGACTGTTCGACAGCCCCATCCCCGCAATGATGTACGGATTACGAAAGGGAACACTGTGACCGATACCTCCGACGCCCGCCCCCCGCACCCCGGCACCGACATCCACGGCCACAGCGAGAGCGAAAACCCGGTGATTCACTCGCCGGAGCCCAAAGTCCATGCACCGCTGACGAACAAGGACTGGTGGCCCCAGCAGGTCGACGTCTCGGTGCTGCACAAGCAGAACGAGAAGGGCAACCCGCTCGGCGAGGACTTCGACTACGCGACCGAGTTCGCCAAGCTCGATGTCGAGGCGTTCAAGCGTGACGTCATCGACCTGATCAACACCTCGCAGGACTGGTGGCCCGCCGACTACGGCAGCTACGCGGGACTGTTCATCCGCATGAGCTGGCACGCCGCCGGCACCTACCGCATCTTCGACGGACGCGGTGGCGCGGGCCAGGGCTCCCAGCGGTTCGCGCCGCTCAACAGCTGGCCGGACAACGCCAACCTGGACAAGGCACGCCGGCTGCTGTGGCCCATCAAGCGCAAGTACGGCAACAAGATCTCCTGGGCCGACCTCATCGCGTACGCCGGCAACGCCGCGCTGGAGTCGGCGGGTTTCCAGACCTTCGGCTTCGCGTTCGGCCGCGAGGACATCTGGGAGCCCGAGGAGATGCTGTGGGGCCAGGAGGACACCTGGCTGGGCACCGACAAGCGCTACGGTGGCACCAACGACAGCGACCGCAAGCTCGCCGAGCCCTTCGGGGCCACCACGATGGGTCTGATCTACGTCAATCCCGAAGGGCCCGAAGGCAAGCCGGATCCGCTGGCGGCCGCGCACGACATCCGCGAGACGTTCGGCCGGATGGCGATGAACGACGAGGAGACCGCTGCGCTGATCGTCGGCGGCCACACCCTGGGCAAGACCCACGGCGCGGCCGATGTGAACGTCGGTCCCGAACCGGAGGGCGCACCGATCGAGGAGCAGGGCCTGGGCTGGAAGTGCCCGTTCGGCACCGGCAACGCCGGCGACACCGTCACCAGCGGTCTTGAGGTCGTGTGGACCACCACGCCCACCAAGTGGAGCAACGCCTACCTGGAGCTGTTGTACGGCTACGAGTGGGAGCTGACCAAGAGCCCGGCCGGCGCCTGGCAGTTCGAGGCCAAGGACGCCGAGGCGATCATCCCGGATCCGTTCGGCGGCCCGCCGCGCAAGCCCACCATGTTGGTCACCGACGTCTCGATGCGGGTCGATCCGATCTACGGACAGATCACCCGGCGCTGGCTCGACCATCCCGAGGAGATGAACGCGGCGTTCGCCAGGGCGTGGTACAAGCTCATGCACCGCGACATGGGCCCGGTCAGCCGCTACCTGGGACCGTGGGTGGCCGAGGCGCAGCTCTGGCAGGACCCGGTGCCCGCCGTCGATCACGAACTGATCGACGAATCGGACATTGCGGCGCTGAAGAACTCTGTGCTGCAGTCGGGTCTGTCAGTGCCCCAGCTCGTGAAGACGGCCTGGGCGTCGGCGTCGAGCTTCCGTGGGACCGACAAGCGCGGCGGCGCCAACGGTGCCCGTCTGCGCCTTGAGCCGCAACGCAATTGGGAAGCCAACGAGCCGTCCGAACTCAACAAGGTGCTGCCGGTGCTGGAGAAGATCCAGCAGGACTTCAACGCGTCGGCGACCGGCGGCAAGAAGGTCTCCCTGGCCGACCTGATCGTGCTGGCGGGTTCGGCGGCGGTCGAGAAGGCCGCCAAGGACGGCGGTTACGAGATCTCGGTGCACTTCGCGCCCGGCCGCACCGACGCCTCGCAGGAGCAGACGGACGTGGACTCGTTCGCGGTGCTCGAACCGCAGGCGGACGGCTTCCGTAACTACGCGAAGCCGGGAGAGAAGGCCCCGCTCGAGCAGCTGCTGGTCGACAAGGCGTACTTCCTCGACCTGACCGCTCCCGAGATGACGGCCCTGATCGGCGGTCTGCGCACGCTGAACGCCAATCACGGCGGCAGCAAGCACGGTGTGTTCACCGACCGGCCCGGCGTCCTCAGCACGGATTTCTTCGTGAACCTGCTGGACATGGGCACGGAGTGGAAGCCGTCGGTGGCCACCGAGAACGTCTATGAAGGCAAGGACCGGGCCACCGGCCAGCCGAAGTGGACCGCGACGGCGGCCGACCTGGTGTTCGGCTCGAACTCCGTGCTGCGCGCGCTGGCCGAGGTGTACGCCCAGGACGACAACAAGGGCAAGTTCGTCGAGGACTTCGTCGCCGCTTGGGTCAAGGTGATGAACAACGACCGCTTCGACCTGCGCTGACCCCCTGAAGGTCAGAGCCGGTTCTCGGTTCCGAGTACCGCCCACACCGTCTTCCCACTGACCGTCGGTGTTGAGCCCCACGCACGGCTCAACGTCGCGACGATGGTCAGCCCGGAGACGGTGTGGGCGCCGGACGCCGAACCTTCATGCCGCGCCGCCGGATTGACGGACCCGTCGTTGACCGCCACGGTCACCCGGCCGTCGTGGATCTCCAGGACGAGCACCGGCCGGCTCGAGGTGTGCTCGAGGACGTTCTCGACGAACACGGTGGCCACAGTCGAAGCGGTCCGGATCATCTCGGGGCGGCCCCACCGGGTCAGCCACTGCGCCGCCAGCTCCCGGGCCTGTCCGAGGCTGCTGCGGTCAGCCTCGAGCTGGGCGGACGCCCGCCGCCGGATGCGCTGGGAGTCTCCGATCGACGCCACAGCGCCGGCCATGTCGGAGCGCACCGGAACATAGCGGGCCGCACCCGACCGGGTGATGGACCTGCGGCCCGCCGGATGGTCGCACACCAGGATGACCGGGACATCCGGCCATGTGCTGACATGCCAGCGCGCGCTGGTGAACGCGGTCCATGCGCTGTCGGTGGGCACCCGCAGGCCACTGACGTCGACCAAGACCGCCGTCGGCTCGTCCAGCGCGGCCTTGATGATGCTGTCGCGGACCTGCCGGTAGGTCGAGCTGTCCAGGGTGCCGGCCACCGTCAGCGTGGTGCTGCCCTCCGGTGACGGTGTCACCGCGACGTCGACGGAACTGCGGTCACTCATCCTCGGCGGGCGCTCCGGTGTCGACGAGTGCGATGCGTTCCCGCAGGACCGCCAGTGCCTTGTCGGTCTCGGCGGCCAGCGCCGTATACCGGCGGCGAACGTCCGTTGAGATGGCCTTGCCGGCGAGTTGATGCGCCAGCCGTGCCTTCTCCTGAAGGCTGCGCACCGCGACCAGCAGCGCGTTGTGCACCTCGCTGTCCCTGGCCGAGAGCAACGCGTCGGCACTCCACGCGTGACCGATGTGGCATCGGTAGTAACCCTCGTCCACCGTCTGCAGCGATCCGTTGCAGTCCGGACATGTGAAACCCGAAGGCGTGCCGAACAATTCGGGCTCCAGTTCGGCGGAGAGCGGTTCGGTCATGGCGATCCGGTTCTCCAGCTCCAGGTACGGGTCGGGGAGCCGGTCGCGCCGCACGACGTCGTGCGCGGCGAGCTCGGTGAGGACCGACCCGATGTTCACCGCGGAGACGGCGCGGTCCACCACCCCGGCGCGCAGCGCATTGGTAGGCATCGTGGGGAACAGGGCGTCGTCCGGTGACTGGCACAGGGTGGTGCCGCCGCGGGCCCGGATCGCTGCCAGGCCCAGCACGCCGTCGTCGAGGACTCCCGACAGCAGCACGCCGACCGCTCGCGGTCCGAATGCCACCGCCACCGAACGGAACAGCGCGTTCAGCGCCGGGCGGTGCCCGTTCTCACTGGGACCGTTCGACAGCACGATGTGGTGGCCGCGGGTCAGCAGGTGGCGGCCCGGCACCGCCACGTAGATGCGGCCGGCCTCGAGCTTCGTCCCGTTCTGAGCGCTCACCGCGGGCAGCGGACCCGCGCGGTTGATGATCTGCGCCAGCACACTGGGCCCGTGGGTGGGCAGATGCAGCGCCATCAGGACCGCGAACGGCAGGTCGGCGGGCAGCCCGGATGCGGCCTTCGACAATGCTTCGACACCGCCTGCGGAGCCGCCCATCGCCACCGCTCCGCGCAGCTCGTCCTTCGGCGAGGCAGTCACGATTCAGTGTTACCCGCTGGCTGCGCCGGTAACCGATTTTCGCCACGAAGTCCCGCGGGCGAAGCCGGTGGGACAGAACACGAAGAGGACGCGGCCGATCCGTTTGGTTTGCGCCGGTTGCGGCAGTTCTATCGCAGAGTGCTGTTGCGGGAGGGTTCAGATGAAGCTGGCGATGGTGGGCGCGGTGTCCGGTGACGAGCGAATCGACTGCGGCCGCTACGACGTGATGGCTCTGGCCGAGGCACTGGCGCGACACGGGCACGAGGTGCGGGTGCTCACCGCGGCTGCCCCGAAGACACCGCTGCCCGCACCCGAGGGTGTCGTCGTGGAGCGGCTACCGGTCGACACCACCGGCATGACACGCCCCGAAGACCTCATCCCGCTCATCGGCGACATGGGGCACCACCTTGTCGAAACGTTCGACGGCACGGCGCCCGACGTCGTTCACTGCCAGGGCTGGGCCTACGGCATGGCGGCCCAGCTCGCCGCCAAACGGCGCCCCGTGGCCACGGTGCAGGCCTTCGCCGGTTTGAGCGCGACCGCCCGGCGGCGTCGCGGGAACGTCGGCCAGCCCGCGACCACCGTCAAGATCGAATCCCTGCTGGCCCGCAACGCCACCGCGGTGACGGTGGCGTGCCACGATGACATGCAGGAAGTCATCCGGCTGGGATGCCCGCGCGCGCGGGTCGCGGTGCTTCCGCCCGGCATCGAGGTCGACGAGGTTCCCGCCGAGGAGATCGTGTCTCGGGGCGCCGAGCCGTCTCGCCGGATCGTCGCCGTGGCGCGTGACTTCACCCCGCAGCAAGGCCTCGGGCAGATGGTGCGGGTGCTGCCTTCGGTGGGCGCCGCGGAACTCGTGCTGGTCGCCACCGACGCCGCTGAAGGACCCCACGCCGGCCAGATCATCGACATGGCGCGCACGCTCAAAGTCGACACGCGGGTGCGCCTGCATGCCGGCGCCACCGGCGACGAGCTGACCGCGCTGTTCCGCACGGCCGACGTGGTGGTTGCGCCGGCGCTGTACGAGCCGTCGTGCGACGCGGTGCTGCAGGCGATGGCGTGCGGCGCAGCGATCGTCGCCCCGGCCGCCGGCGGTGTGCGCGACGCGGTCATCGCCGACGTCACAGGGCTGCTGGTGCCTCCGGGCAGACTCGACGCGCTGGCCCGTGCGCTGCGGTCGATCCTCGGGCAGATGGTGCTGCGCCAGGGGATGGGTCTGGCCGGCCGCTCGCGTGCCCGCTCCCGCTACAGCTGGGACCGGATCGCGACGGACGCCGAGGTGGTGTACGACTCGGCGCGCAACCGCAAACCCGTCAACGTGCACTGAGCTGCGCGTCAACGTCGACCGCGAATACTTGAAAGTCGCTGTGCATCAGCGCTTTTGAATTCTTTCGGGTGATCATGAACTTCTTCGCCCGAAACCGTTTGGTGAATTCTCTTAAGGGTATTTCGCGCGCCATGCCGCCGATCTGTCGGCGCCGCTCGGTGCTCATCTGGCACGTCCACGGTTCGTGGACGGAGGCCTTCGTCGCCGGTGGACACGGCTGCGCCGGGCGGGCAGGCAGCGGGTGCACGAACGCTACACCTGGGACCGGGTGGCACGCGACACCGCGGCCATCTACGGCCGGCTCGCGGAGACGGCACGGTGAGTCAGCTGGTCTCCAGCGTCCGGACCGCCCGCTCCACCGGGGCGGGCAGCCGGTGCCGGGCCGACATGACCGCGGGCACCGCGCGCAGCGCCTCGCCCAGCGCCCTGGCATGGGCCCGATCGCGGGTCGCCGCCCGCGCGAAATCCGCTGAGCTGCACACACATCGGCGCAGCGGCCGCCGCAGCCAGGCGGTCAGCACGGTGTTGCGCAGCACCCGCGCCTTCTCAGCCGAGCTCGACTCACGCCGCGGCGACGGGCGGTGGTATGCGGTCAAGCGGTCACAGAAGCACAGGTCCCAACCGTGGCTGGCCAGGTCCAGCGCCAGCAGCTGTTCCTCACCGCGAAAGTGCAGGATCGGGGAGAACCCGCCGACCGCCTGGAAGGCCGACCGGCGGACGATCGCCGAGCACGCCTGGAACCCGAGGAGGGACGGTCCGGGCAATCTCGGGTCGCGGCCCAGCGGGCTCCCGGCGAGGTCGGCGACGATCGGGTCCTCGCGCAGGTCGGGCCAGACGAGCGTCCGGCCGGCGAGCACCGCCACCGACGGGTGGGCATCGAAGACCTCTTCGGCGATGGCCGGCGCGTCCGGCTCCCACCACGAATCGTCGTCGCAGAACGCCACGTACGGGGTCGCGCAGTGCGCCACCCCGACGTTGCGTCCCACCGCGCCGAGGTTGTCGGGCAGCGCGATCACGGAGAGCCGATGGCCCGAAGCGGCCGCGATGCGCGTGGCCACGGCGACGGAATCGTCGCAAGAATTGTTGTCCACCAGGATGATCGGGGACCGAGTGGTGTCCAGCAACAACTGCAGCACCACGGCGAGCTCCTCGCAGCGGTTCCGGCTGGCGATCACGAACGAGGTGCGGGAGCCCGATAGCATGACCTCCGGTGCTACCCGCCCCGAGGCCGGACAAACCCGCTTCGCGCGGGTGCTGGTCACCGGCGGCGCGGGATTCCTGGGCAGGCACCTGTGCGCGGCACTGGTCCGGTGCGGCGCGCAGGTGGTGTGTGTCGACAACCTGTCCACCAGCTCAAGAGACGCCGACCCCGTGCCCGGTGTCGAGTTCGTCCACCACGACGTCAGCCGTCCACTGCCCGAGCCGTGGCGGCACACGGCGTTCGACACGATCTTCCACCTCGCGTGCCCGGCGTCCCCACCGGACTATCTGCGGCTGCCGCTGGCGACGCTGCGGACCGGGGCACTGGGCACCGCCGAGGTGCTCGACATGGCCGACCGGCACGGCGCCCGCGTGGTGCTGGCGTCGACCAGCGAGGTGTACGGGGACCCCCTGGAACACCCCCAGTGCGAAACCTATTGGGGTAACGTCAATCCCATCGGGCCGCGGAGCGTGTACGACGAGGCCAAACGCTATGCCGAGGCATTGGCCTTCGCCCACCGCAGGGAACGGGGCACCGACATCGGGGTGGCCCGGATCTTCAACACCTACGGGCCGGGTATGCGTCCGGACGACGGCCGGATGGTGCCGACGTTCTGTGGTCAGGCGCTGCGCGGCGAGCCGCTCACCGTGGCCGGCGACGGCACCCAGACCCGTTCCCTGTGTTACGTCGACGATACGATCGCCGGCCTGATCGCCCTGGCGGCCGCCGACTGTCCCGGGCCGGTGAACATCGGCAACCCGGTGGAGCTGCCGGTCTTGCGCTGCGCCGAGATCATCCGCGATCTGGTCGGCGCACAGGTGCCGATCGAGCACCTCCCTGCCGCCACCGACGACCCACAGCGCCGGTGCCCCGACATCACGGTCGCCAGGCAACGGCTGGGCTGGTCGCCGAAGGTCGGCTACCTCGACGGGCTCACCGCCACCGTGGAGTGGTTCCGCTGCGCCCTCCAGCCGATGTCGGAACCCCGAACCTGAGGAGAAACATGCGAATTCTCGGTGTCAACGCGGTCTTTCACGATCCCGCCGCTGCGGTGGTGGTCGACGGACAGATCGTGGCCGCGGCCGAGGAGGAGCGATTCTCACGGCGCAAGCACGGCAAGCAGGCGGTGCCGTTCTCGACCTGGGAGCTGCCGGTGGCCGCGGCCCGCTGGTGCCTGGAGGAGGCCGGCCTGAGGCCACCGGACCTGGATGCGGTCGGCTACTCCTACGAACCGGCGCTGATGGACGGGGAGAACGGGCAGACCGACGGCCTGGACCGCGACTGGGAGTATCTGCGCACGATGTACGCGCAGCGGGCGCCGCGATTCCTGGCGACCGCCCTGCCAGGACTGGATCCGTCCGTCGTGCGCCACGTCCGCCATCACGTCGCGCATGCGGCGTCGACCGCGCTGGCCTCACCGCACCCGGACACCGCGGTGCTCGTGGTCGACGGCCGCGGGGAGCGCACCTCGATGCTGGCCGGGGTGTACCGCGACCAGAAACTCGACGTGCTGGCTTCTCAGCCGTTGCCGCACTCCCTGGGCCTGCTCTACGAGAGCCTCACCGAACACCTGGGATTCGCGCGCTCCAGCGACGAGTACAAGGTGATGGCGATGGGCTCCTACGGGAGCCCGCGGTTCGCCGACCGACTGCGCGAGAAGGTGTACGCGCGCGGGGACGGAGGCTTCCAGACCGAGCCCGTCGACTGGACCGAGTTCGCGCCGCCGCGGACACCGACGCCCCGCGAGAAGATCTCCGCGCTGGCCCGACCCGAGCCGGTCTATGCCGACCTGGCGTGCAGCGTCCAGCGCGTGGTCGAGGAGGTGCTCCTCGACCTGGCCGGGTGGCTGCGCCGGCGTGTCGACGGCGACAGTCTGTGCCTGGCCGGCGGGGTCGCACTGAACTGCGTCGCCAATTCCCGCATCTACGCCGAGAGCGGATTCGACCGGGTGTGGGTCCAGCCCGCCGCCGGCGACGCCGGGACCGCGCTCGGCGCGGCACTGGCCCTGGCCGCCGAGGCCGGTGACCGCATCGCGCCGATGCCGTCGGCCCAGCTGGGCCGCGGCTGGACCGACGCGCAGATCGGTACGGTGCTGGACCGGGCGGCGGTGCCGTACGAGCGGCCCGCCGATCTGGCCGGCGCGGTCGGTGACGCCCTGGCCGACAACCAGCTCGTCGGGTGGTTCCAGGGCCGCTCGGAGTTCGGTCCGCGGGCGCTGGGCGGGCGGTCGCTGCTGGCCGATCCGCGCAGCGTGGCGAACCTGGAACGGCTCAACGACGTCAAGGGACGCGAGCAGTTCCGCCCGGTCGCCCCGATGGTGCTGGCCGACCGCGCCGGTGAGATCTTCGGCCGCGGTCCGCTGCCGAGCCGCTACATGCTGTTCGTGCACGACGTTGACGAACGGTGGCGCGCCCGCATCCCGGCGGTCACCCACGTCGACGGCACCGCGCGTGTCCAGACCGTCGACGACGGTCAGCCCCTGCTGCACGCCGCCATCACCCGGTTCGCGGGCCGCACCGGCGTGCCGGTGGTGGTGAACACCAGCTTCAACACCGCCGGCCGGCCCATGGTCGACAGCCCGCAGGACGCGCTGGAGTGCTTCGGCAGCGCGCCGATCGACCTGCTCGCCATCGGTCCCTACCTGATCCGGCGGCCGCGATGAGCATGGACGTCACCCTGGTGATCCCGACCATCGGCCGGAAGTCGTTGGCGCAGTTGCTGTGCGCGCTGCAGCGCGACGCCGGGCCGCGGCCCGCGGAGATCCTGGTGGTCGACGACCGTGCCAGGCCGGGACCGCTGCCACTGCCCGACGGTGTGACCGTGCAGGTGCTGCACGGCGGCGGATGCGGCCCCGAGGAGGACCACAACAC
>NZ_JBQQCF010000031.1:0-68915 GCF_052245755.1 Mycobacterium sp. 4D054 | reverse complement strand
ATCTAGCCCTAGAAGTCGAAAAGCGCCTCAGGGCGTGCACAGTGCTCACCGGCCAGCGGCTCGGTGACCAGCGTCCCCTCAACAGATCGCTATCGGGTGAAGACTCGCTGGTCGACTCCCATTAGGGCGACGGCTGTGGTGGTCGTACTACATGCGCATCCTGATCTACGTGACGCCACGACGCGCGCTGTACTGGCCGACGCGCGACTTCACGGCCGCTCCTGACGAACTCGATCTCGCCGAGGTGCGCCGTGTGGACTGACGCAGCAAAGCGGCTGAGCAGGTTTCCGGAGGCGGTGTTGACCGCGCTCGACGCCCAGGGCTACCCCGTCAGTGTCCGCGTCAGCACCGGCGCCTACGACGCCGCTACCGGCGAACTGCCCGCAACGCTGCCACCGGAACTCAATGCCGTGGAAGGCCCGGCCAATCTGGTGTGCCACTTTCACGACGACAAGCTCTGGAAGCTCGAGTCCGCGCAGGTCAAAGGCCGGCTCGAGCGGCGCGGCGACGGCTGGGTGTTCGTCAGCCGGACCTTCACTACGCAGTCCGCATCGCACATGCTGTCGTTCCTGCGCAGCATCCACAGGTCCGCACGGACGTACCTCGACAAGCGCGGACTGCCACGTCCGGCGGTGAATTGGGCCTCCGTCAAGGAGATTCGGCGTCGCGCGGCGGAGCAGCGAACCCTCTGAGGCCACCTCGGGTTCCGGATCACGCTCCCGGCTGCGAGAAGACCGGTCTAAGGTTGGGCCACCCGCAAGCGAGGAGCACAAACAGATGTCCGGCGAGCTCGCGATCGCCCTGACGGCCGTGCTGGTGCTGCTGGCCGTCGCCGCGGTGATGCTCGCCGTACGGACTCGACGGGTGGTTGCCACCCCCACCGAACGCGCCGTGCATACCGCGCTGCACACGGCCTCGCTCGCGGCGCGCGCGCTGCGCCGCGGCCTCGACACTGATTCCGCGGCCACCGCCGCACCGTTTCTGCGCGGACTCACCGGCACCGACGGCCTGGCATTGTTCGACGGTGCGGGCGAGCTTCTCGCCGAGGACGCGTCCGACGACCAGATGTGGGACGACGCCGTGCGGGACGCATGCGTCGGCGCTGCACGGCAGTCCATCTCGGGCGGGCGGCGCGTGATGACGCACGCCCGGACGGTCGCTGTGGTGGCCCAACCCCTGCTCGCCGAATCCGGTGACCTGCTCGGGGTGCTGGTGGTCGTCACGACGCGCTCCCCCGGCCCCGGAATGCTCGGCGCGGTGGGCGAGGTGGCGCGTTATGCGGCCAGTCAGGTTGAGCTCGCCGAGCTCGACGCCTCCCGGGCGCGGCTGGACCGCGCCGAGGTGCTGGCGTTGCGCGCGCAGATAAGTCCGCACTTCATCTACAACGCGCTGAACACGATCGCGTCGTTCGTGCGCACCGACCCCGACCGGGCCAGGGAGCTTATCCTGGAGTTCGCCGACTTCACTCGTTACTCCTTTCGCGCCGCCGGCCAATTCACCACTCTCGCTGAGGAATTGCGCAACATCGATCGGTACCTGACCCTGGAGCGGGCGCGGTTCGGTTCCGCGCTCAAGGTCACGTTGCAGGTCGCTCCCGAGGTGCTCAACGTCGTGGTGCCCTTCCTTGCGTTGCAGCCGCTGGTGGAGAATGCGGTGCGGCACGGCTTCGCCGGCCGCGGCAGCGGGTCGATCGAACTCGTCGCTCGCGACGAAGGTTCCGACTGCGTCATCACCGTCGAGGACGACGGCGTCGGCATGGACCCGGACGCGTTGCGCGCGGGGCCGAGCGATGCGCTGTCCGACGGCGCCGCGGCCTCCGAAGGTTCGGGCGCGCATGTCGGCCTGACCAATGTCGACCATCGCCTGCGCGCCGCGTTCGGCAACGATTACGGTCTGGTGGTCGAAACCGCGATCGGCGCGGGCACCAAGGTCGTCATGCGGGTGCCCAAGTTCCGGTCCGGCGTACGGGCCAGTGGAGGTGGGTTCGGGGTGGGTCGAAATGAGTAGGACGTGACCAGACCGCTCACTGTGCTCGCCGTCGACGACGAGGCGCCCGCCCTCGACGAGCTCGCCTATCTCCTGGGCAAGCATCCGTGCGTCGCTGAGGTGCACCGCGCCGGCGACGCCACCTCGGCGCTGCGCGAACTGAACCAGCGCGCGATCGACGCGGTGTTCCTCGACATCAACATGCCCGGGCTGTCCGGGATCGAACTGGCCGGGGTGCTGGCCAACTACGCCCAGCGGCCGTCGATCGTGTTCGTCACCGCACACGACGACAAGGCTGTGGCTGCGTTCGACGTCGGCGCCGTCGACTACTTACTCAAGCCTATCCGCGAAGACCGACTCGACGAGGCGGTCCGCCGCGCAGCCGCCGCGGGATCCCCCGCAGCGGCGTCCCGCGACGAAACCGGCAGTGAGGAACCGGATTCGGGTGTCGTCCCGGCCGAGTTGGGGGGCGTCACCCATCTGGTGCCCCGCGACAGCATCGGCTGGGTCGAAGCCGAGGGCGACTACGCCCGGCTGCATTCGGCGTCGGGCTCGCATCTCGTGCGAATCCCGCTCAGCACACTGGAAACCCGTTGGCGTGACCATGGATTCCAGCGGGTGCACCGCTCCTATCTGGTGGCGCTGCGACTCGTCACCGGTCTGCGTACCGCCGACGGCGCGGTGCTGGTGCGGTTGCGGGCCAACGGGGCGTCCCCGGCGGTCGAACTTCCGGTGAGCCGCCGTCAGGCCCGCGAACTCCGCGACCGCCTGGTGCGCAACCCGATGCGCAGCCTGCGTCCGGGGAGCGCTGATGACCAGTAGTGAACGACCCCAACGTGAGCGGGTGGTACTGGCGCACCGGCGCGGCGCGCGGATGGTGCGGACCCGCGTCGAGGTGCAGGAGCAGACGCAGGTCGGCGACGCGCTGGTGCGTGGACTCATGCGCGCCCAGCTGGGCCTGGCGTTGCGGCTGGCGGCCGTGGTGATCGCGTTGATCGGCGCCATCCCGCTGTTGAACGCGCTCTTCCCGGAACTCGGCGGCATCACCGTCTTCGGTGTCCGGTTGAACTGGCTCGTGCTGGCCGTTCTTGTTTACCCGCTGCTGTACGGAATCGGGTGGTTCTACGTGCGGCTGGCCGAACAGGCCGAGCGGGACTTCGTCGGCGTCGTCGACTCCGAACCATGACCGGCTCCCCGCTGACCGCCGCGGCCCTACTACTCGCCGCCGTGGCCACCGTCGCGATCGGCGCGTACGGAGTCCGTTTCTCACGCACCACATCCGACTTCCTGGTCGCGTCCCGCACCGTCGGTTCGCAGTGGAACGCCGCTGCCATCTCGGGCGAATACCTCTCGGCGGCATCGTTTCTCGGTGTTGCCGGGCTGATCGCCAAGTACGGCGCCGACGCACTCTGGTACCCGGTCGGATTCACCGCCGGCTACCTGGGGCTGCTGCTCTTCGTCGCGGCGCCGCTACGCAGATCCGGCGCCTACACCGTCCCCGATTTCGCCGAGTTCCGGCTCGGGTCGGTGAGACTGCGCAAGATGGCCATGCTGGTGGTCGTCGTGATCTGCGTCTTCTACCTGGTCCCGCAGTATCAGGGTGCCGGCCTGGCGCTGAAAACCCTTCTCGGCACGCCGGTCTGGCTCGGCCCGCTGGCCGTCGGCGCCATCGTCATCACCAACGTCGTCGCCGGCGGGATGCGCTCGATCACGTTCGTGCAGGCGTTCCAGTACTGGCTCAAACTCACCGCGGTGGCCATCCCCGCACTGGCTTTGGCCGGGCTGTTCCTCACCGACCGCGGCGGAGAACTCGGCGGCCCGCTTCCGCCGACCGTGCAACAGGACACCACGGTGTCGATCGAGACCGACGTCGTGGTCCAGGTCGCCGACCCCAGCGGGATCTCGGTGACCGGAACCGTGGACGGCCGACAGGTCGACGATGCGCCGATCGGCCCGGCCGGCGAGCACACCCTCGGCGCGGGCAGCACGTTGACGCTGTCCGCCGGAGCGGCCACCCCTGTGGTCGCAGGCACGCCGGGCTCGGGCGCGGAGTGGATCGCTTCGGGTGGCGGGCTCGGCGGGCACCATCCGCTCTACCAGGTGCTCTCGATCATGGTGGCGACGTTCTTGGGCACCATGGGCCTGCCGCATGTGCTGGTGCGCTTCTACACCAACCCCGACGGCCGCGCCGCGCGGCGTACAGCGCTGGCTGTGATTGCGCTGCTGTCGCTGTTCTATGTGTTCCCGACCCTGCTCGGTGTCTTCTCCCGGCTGTATGTCCCGCAGCTGCTGATCACCGGCACCGCCGATGCGGCGGTGCTGCTGGCGCCGGGGTCGGCGATCGCCGGGGCGGCAGGACAGCTGCTGGCCGCGCTGGTGGCGGCCGGTGCGATCGCGGCGTTTTTGGCCACGTCGTCGGGTCTTCTGGTCAGCTTCGCCGGGGCGCTGGCCACCGACGTGCTCCCGGGCCGGGTGCGTGACTTCCGGGTGGCGGCGGTGATCGGCGGGGTGATCCCGATCCCGTTGGCTTTGGCGGCTTCCGGCGAACTGGAGTTGTCCCGCAGCGTCGGGCTCGCGTTCGCGGTGGCGGCCTCGACGTTGTGCCCGCTGCTGGTGCTGGGCATCTGGTGGCGCGGGCTGACCGCTGCGGGCGCGATGTCGGGGCTGGCGTTGGGCGGCCTGCTATCTGGCGGCGCGGTGACCGTCGCGGTGGCCGGCGGCGTCGACGAGGACTGGCTGGGCGGCTGGCCGGCGGTGCTGATCGGCTACCCCGCGGCGATCAGCGTGCCGCTGGCGTTCGCGACGATGCTCGTGGTCAGCCGTCTCACCCGCGCGACGGCGCCGGCAGGCGTGGCGCAGACCTTCGCGCGAATGCATGTGCCGGAGCACCTGGGCATGGGAATCGAGCGAGTGCCTCGCGGATGAGCGCTTGCGCGAAGACCAGAAAGCACGGATGAGCGCTTGCGCGAAGACCAGAAAGCCGGATGAGCGTCGCCGTTCGTCGTTGCTGATCGACCGCTCACCGCAACCTCCCCCTGCCTCGCCGTGTCACCGCGATCGACTCTGGGTATGTGACCCACATCTCAACTACGTTCACCCGAGAACCGGTTCACACCAGTCAGGAGCGTGAGATCAAGGTGTCCGAGACAGACCTTCCGATTCGCCCGGAAGCCATCAGCGGCGAACGCTATCTAGAAGTCCAGGCCAGCCCTGAGTTTCAGGAGCTACGAAGCCGCTTGCGCCGCTTCGTCTTCCCGATGACGGCAATTTTCCTCATTTGGTACGCGATCTACGTCATCCTGGGTGCCTTCGCCCACGATTTCATGGCCACCAAAGTGTGGGGCGACATCAACGTCGGCCTGCTCATCGGCCTGGGGCAGTTCTTGTCGACGTTCCTGATCACCGGCCTGTATGTGCGGTTCGCCAACCGCGAACTCGACCCGCGCGCCGAGGCGATCCGCACCCAACTGGAGAGTGAGCTCAAATGACCACCCTGCTGGCCCAGACCGAGACCGTGGGCAACCCGCTGGCCAACATCGGCATCTTCAGCCTCTTCGTCGTCGTCACGATGGTCGTGGTGATCCGCGCGAGCAAGCGCAACGCCACCGCAGACGAGTTCTTCACCGGCGGGCGCGGCTTCTCCGGACCGCAGAACGGCATCGCGATCGCCGGCGACTACCTGTCGGCGGCCAGCTTCCTCGGCATCGCAGGCGCGATCGCGGTGTACGGCTACGACGGTTTCCTCTACTCGATCGGCTTCCTGGTGGCGTGGCTGGTCGCACTGCTCCTCGTGGCCGAATTATTGCGCAACACAGGCAAATTCACGATGGCCGACGTGCTGAGCTTCCGGCTCAAGCAACGGCCGGTCCGGCTGGCCGCGGCGACGAACACGCTGACGGTGTCGCTGTTCTACCTGCTGGCCCAGATGGCCGGCGCCGGCGGCCTGGTGGCGTTGTTGCTCGACATCAACAGTCGCGCCGGGCAATCGCTCGTCATCGCCGTGGTCGGCGTGCTGATGATCGTCTACGTGCTGGTGGGCGGCATGAAGGGCACCACCTGGGTGCAGATCATCAAGGCGGTGCTGCTGATCGCCGGAGCGGGCCTGATGACGGTGATGGTGCTCGCGAAGTTCGGGCTCAACTTCTCCGAGATTCTGGGTTCGGCTCAGTCGGCCATCAGCGGATCGACCACTACCGGCGTGGCCGACCGCGACGTGCTCGCTCCGGGTGCGCAGTACGGCGGCTCGCTGACCTCGCAGATCAATTTCATCTCGCTGGCGCTCGCGCTGGTGCTGGGCACCGCGGGTCTGCCCCACGTGCTGATGCGCTTCTACACGGTGCCGACCGCCAAGGAAGCGCGTCGTTCGGTGGTGTGGGCGATCGCCCTGATCGGTGCGTTCTACCTGTTCACCCTCGTGCTGGGCTATGGCGCTGCCGCGCTGGTCGGCCCCGACCGCATCCTCGGCGCCGCGGGCGGGGTCAACTCGGCGGCTCCGCTGCTGGCCTTCGAGCTCGGCGGGGTGATCCTGCTCGGCATCATCTCTGCGGTCGCGTTCGCGACGATCCTTGCGGTCGTGGCGGGCTTGACCATCACCGCGTCGGCGTCATTCGCCCACGACATCTACGCGTCGGTGTTGAAGTCTCACAAGGTGACCGAGGCCGAGCAGGTGCGGGTCTCGCGGATCACCGCGGTCGTGCTCGGCGCACTCGCGATCGGCCTCGGCATCCTGGCCAACGGCCAGAACATCGCCTTCCTGGTGGCGCTCGCATTCGCGGTCGCCGCAGCGGCAAACCTGCCGACGATCATCTATTCGCTGTACTGGAAGCGGTTCAACACCCGTGGCGCGCTGTGGAGCATGTACGGCGGGCTGATCTCGACCATCGTGCTGATCGTCTTCTCACCGGCAGTGTCCGGTTCGAAGACGGCGATGATCCCCGGCGCGGACTTCGCATGGTTCCCGCTGGCCAACCCCGGCATCGTGTCGATCCCGCTGGCGTTCATCCTCGGCATCGTCGGCACGCTGACTTCACCCGACGACGAGGACCCGAAGGTGGCCGCCGAGATGGAGGTCCGCTCGCTCACCGGCATCGGCGCCGAGAAGGCCATCGCCCACTAGGCGACCGAGAAACGCCGGTTCGCGTTCGGCCGATGCCGTCAGGCGAGGATGGCAGACAGCGCACGCCGCACCAATTCCAGGGCGGCATCGGGGTTGTCCCAGAACACCATGTGCCCGGCGGACGGCACCTCGACCAGTTCGGCATGCCGGTTGGCCTGCTCGGCCTCCCGCACGCTCGGGGCGGGCACCACCGGACTCTGTGCGCCGTAGACGAAGACGGTGGGCGCCGGGACCGCGGGCCATGTCGCGAAGAAATCCTCGGTTTCGAAGCCTCGATGGCTGGCGGTGACGGCCTCCTCGGCGCAACTGGACAGCCACCTGGCCCGCAGTTCCTGTTCGCGCCGGGGCCACCGCGGCCACGACTGCGCCACCTCATCGGCGGTCGTCCCGTTCCGCGCCTGGATCAGCTGAGCGAGGAACATCTCCAGGGTCGTGGGATAGGGATCCCGACCGGGCCCACTCGTCGGCGGATCGACCAACACCGTGCCCCGCACCGGGACCTTGGCCCGCGCAGCCGTCAGCGCGGCTATCCGGGCACCCATCGAATGTCCCAGCAGCACGGGGTGATCCAGCCCGAGTCCACCGATGAGGGCCTCGGTGTCCTCGGCATAGGCCTCGAGACCGTAGTCGTCACCGTCGTCGGACAGTCCACGCCCCCTGATGTCGACGACGATGGGCCGCACCAGGTCGGTCAGCCGGCGCGCGACGAAGTCCATGCAGATCGCCGGGCTGGTGATGCCCGGCAGGATCAGGACCGGGGGAAGATCCCCGCCGTAGTCCAGCACGTGCAGACGAAGCTCCGCCGAGCGTACCCACCTGCTGACCGCAGGGACATCGGCCAGATCTGCCAATGCGTCTTGGCGCACGCACCGCTTGTCGGAGCCGCCCGTCACGACGGACTCACCGTGGTCGCGGACGGCAACTCACCCAGGTACCCGATCGCCTCATCCAAAGAGATGACGTCGCCGTACTTTTCCTGGATGTCGAACAGGTTCGCCTCGTGAGGACCGGAGGCGCGATCGCCGACGCATTCGCGGACGACGAGGACCGACAGGCCGGTCTGAACGGCGTCGACCGCGGTCGCACGGACGCAGCCACTGGTGGTGGCCCCGCAGATCAGCACCGTATCGCAGCCGAAGGCCACCAGAAAGGACGCCAGCGGGGTGCCGAAGAACGCGGACGCCCCCTTCTTCACGATCTGCTGATCCTCCTCGCGCAACGGCAATCTGGGATCCAGCGCCGCTTCCGGACTGCCGACCCGAAGGTTTCGCATGCCGGTCGCCTTGGCCAGCCACGTCACTGCCGATCCGTTGATCTCGGCGGGTGTGTAGGCGATCGTGGTGAACACCACCGGCACACCTGCCGCTCGACCGGACCCGATTAGCTGTGCGGTGCTCGTGACGACGTCGGTGAGATCGGCGCCGGTCGGGAACTGCGACTCGGTGAAGCCGCGGCTGAGGTCGACGACGAGGATCGCCGGCCGCCGGCCGCGGCGCACCGCGGCCCCGAAACCGGCCTGGTCGTAGGTGTCGTCGGTCGCCGCACCGTAGCGGCCGGTCATGGTGCGACACCTTCGGTGTCGAAGGCACCGCTGAGCAGTCGGCCCGCGTCGGGAACCACCGCTCGCAGTCCCAGCCGGCTCAGCATCGAGTATGTCGTCGCGATCGCTGCAGTCAGCACCGGCAGTCCCGCCTCGTCCTCCACCGGCTGGACCGCCGCCAGCGACGGCATCTGGACACAGGCCGACAGCACCAGCGCATCGGCATTGCTCAGGTCCAACTTCTTGTAATGCTCACGCAGGTCCATCGGATCCAGACGCGCCACTGCAAGGTTGTCCGATATCTCAAGGCTGTGCGCGCTGACCACCTCGACACCGGTGTCCTCTATGTAGTCCACGACGAGCTTCGTGAGCGGCTTGAGGTAGGGCGTGAGGATGGCCACCCTGCGCGCGCCAAGCGTCCCGATTCCCTCCAGAAGGGCTCCGGCGCTGGATATCACCGGGGCGTCGGAGCCCTCGCTGCGCAACGTCGCGGTGATCTGATCCTCCGCGACGCAGTGGTGACCGGGGCCCTGCGCCATGATCGCGACCAGGCACGCCGTGCTAACGACGTCCGGGCGGGCGTCTGCCATCTCCAGCGCAGCCCGCTCGGTCTGGGCATTCATCGCACGCAATCCCTCTGGCGTCACGTGCTGCATGCGCATCCGACTGGTGTGGAAGACGAAATCGTCCTCGGGGACGATTTGGTGCCGGGCCCGCAGCATGCGCGGCAGCTCCGTCTCCATCGTCAGGTTCGAGCTCGGCACGATCATGCCGATGTGGTGCACGGTCATGGTCAAGCGCTCCTCGATGCCTGGGCAAGCGTCGCCTTGTTGTAGCCCGCCGCGGATTTGTAGCTGTCCAGGATCGCCCGGATCTCTTCGGTCGTGATCACGTCTTCGACCCGCTCGAAGCGTTGGTAACCCGTGCGCGTCTCCACCACCTCGATAAGGTGATCCGGCGGGGTCACGCGGTTCTTCAGGACCAGCGCATTGACGACGTCCCGGCGGGTCAGCTCGTACCGGACGAGGGCCTGGGCCACATAGGGCTCCTCGGCGATCGCCTCGGCGAGGACGACCGTGTCGAGAATCGCCTGCATCGCGCCATTGGATCCGCGCGGGATCATCGCGTGTGCGGCATCTCCGACCAGAGTGACGTGCCCGAAGGTCCATCGGTCGACCGGGTTCCGGTCCGACATCGGATACTCGAGGATGGCCTCGGCATTCTTGATCAGCGCCGGCACATCGAGCCAGTCGAACGTCCAGTCCGCGAACGTGGGCAGCACATCCTCGACCCGTCCCGCGACGCTCCAGTCAACCGGACCGGACTCCTCCTGGCGGATCTCCGCGACCCAGTTCACCAACTGATTGCCGTCCGGCAGATTGCGGATCGGGTAGATCACCATCTTGCCGCGGTCGACCGTGCCGATCCGCAGGTGCGAACCACCCGATGCGATCGGCGGGTGGATGGTGGTCCCCCGCCACATGTTCACACCGGTGAAGACGGGTTCGCCCTCGTCGGGATAGAACTGTGCACGGATGCTGGAATGAATTCCGTCGCAGGCGATCACGGCACGACCCGATTGCGAGGGCAGTGGTTCCCGAGTCTGCGAGTCGACGAAGTGCACGACGGCGCCGTCTGCGGCCTCCTCGACTCCGGTGCTGGTGTGTCCCAGCGTCACGGCGTCGGCGCCGAGTCGCTGCACCACGGCGTCGTAGAGCACTTCGTGCAGATCGGCGCGATGGATCAGGAACTGCGGGTACTCCGAGACCGCGGGGTCGGTGTAGACGAACTGCCCCTTGCCGGTGACGAAGCAGGATTCCTGGAAAATGACTGCGCGCTTGCGTAATTCGTCCAGAAGTCCGAGCTCGACCAGGGCCTTGGTGCCGTGCGGCAGGAGCGAGATCCCCACGCCGAGTGGCCGGAACGCGGGAGCCGCCTCGTACACGTGGCACGCGATACCCCGCTGATGTAGGTGCAGGGCGAGGCTGAGTCCGGCGATTCCGCCGCCGACGATGACGATTCGGTCATCGACCATTGAAGTTGCCACCTTTCTATGAGGCCTGTGGAGTGATACGGCCGAAAAGCCGGAGCGCGTTCTCACCGAGCACGCCAGGCAGGTGCTCGGCGGGCACGTTCGCCCGGACGAACTCCAGCGCCTTGCGGGAGGAGAAGTAGGGGAAGTCCGTCGAGAACAGGATCTGTTCTGCCGGCACGATCTTCATCAGCAGCTCCAACGTCTCGGGCTCATTGCAGACCGTGTCGTAGTAGAGGGTCTGCAGGTACTCCCGGAAGGACCGCTTCATGTCGGGCCACCACCCCTTGGTCCGGTACACCTCCAGGCGCCCGTGCAGGTAGGGCAAGGTGCCGCCGGCGTGCGGGTGCACGATCTTGAGGTTCGGGAACCGGTCCAGGACGCCACCGACGATCAATCCCATCGTCGCGAAGCTGGTGTCGAACATGTAGCCGAGCGAGACCTCCATCCGGTACGGGAGCGCCTTGGGTGACCGGAAGGCGCGGGTGGGGTGCAGCAGCAGCGGCACCCCGAGATCCTCGACCATCTCGTACAACGGGTAAAGACGTTCCGTGGCAATGGTTTCCCCGGCGACGTTGCCGGGGACCATGATCCCGCTGAGTTTCAACCGGCCGGTCGCGTCCTCGAGGACCTTCATGGCCGCGTCCACGTCGCCGAACGGAAGGTGGGCAAGGCCGATGAAGCGGTCGGGATATGTCACCTCCGCCCGGTGCATCTCCTCGTTGAGCAAGGTGCACAGCTCGGCAGCCTCGCCGTGATCGCGGTCGCTCAGGTCACCCGCGATCGACGCACTGACCACCGCGGTGTCGATACCCGAGCTGTCGAGTACCTCGACCTGGAAGTCCAGATCCGTGTGGCGCGCGTCGTACTTCCAGATCTCGTCTGCGGAGACCTCGTACAAGTAGCCCTCGTCGGTCCGCGAGGCGCGCGGGTAGTCGGCGCGCCCCAGGTGCAGATCGATCAACGCCGGCGGGTGCCAATGCCATTGGCTGTCAACGATCATCAGATGGGTGATCCTCTCTTCCGGCAAGGCGTGTCACTGCTGCTCGTTGAGCAGTTCGACAGCCTTCTCGGCGGGTTTGATGTCGACGATGTCCTCGTAGCTCAGATCCAGCGCGGACTGATCGAGCTGTCCGGCGCGCACGGCGACCTCGAGGTCGGTCCTGACCGTCTCGGGCGAGAGTGTCGAGATGTCGGTGGGCCACACCGCGAACTCGTTGGCGCGGTTCCAGTTCACCTCCAGGGTGTCCTTGGCGGGATCAGGATCCATCGCCTCGTTGGACCACTCGGTGTAGGATTCGAAGTCCTCCAGGGCCACCTCGTTGGCCTCGAGTACCGAGGCGCAGAATGCGGCCGCACGATCCTGGTTGTTGTCCAGCCATTCCTTGGTGGCGGCGTAGACGAAGCCCACCGAGTTCATGTCCTCGGCAACGACACTGAGGGTGTTGACATCGTCGCGCTGCGCCTTGAGCTGAGCGATCTCGAACGGGTCGAGCACCGCGGCCTGAGCCTCACCGGAGGCCAGCGCCGCGAGCCGCAGGCCGCCGTCCTCGAGGATCTGCACGTTGGGCAGGTCGGCGACCACGATGTCCATGTCGTGGGCCGCGAACACGTGGTTGAACACGTGGTCCACCAGGCCACCCGGGCTGTCCACGGCGACAGCGACATTCGGATCGGTGAGCTGTTCAATGCTGGTGACGTCACCGATGCCGACCACCTCGTCGGTCAGCGCACCCTGGATGGGGCAGAACAGCCGCAGATCGTGCCCCTGCTGAATCGTCTTGACGAACGCGGTGAAGGATCCGGTCACGACCTCCGCGCGGTTCGAGAGCAGCAGCTGCACCGCGGTGGCATGAGAGGACAGCTCGGTGATGTCGTCCTTCTTCTGGTCGAGACCGAACTGCTCGCCGAACCGCCAGGGGCCCTGCGCCTGCGGCACGTAGGCATCGCCCGAGGTGCTCCACGCCACCTGGACCGAACGCAGCTTTCCGCTGGCGTCCGCCTGCTCCTGGGGGCTGGAGCTGGAACAGGCGGCGGCGGAAGCCGCGACGCACGCGGCCGCCACGATGGCCCACGGACGAGGATTGAAGGTACGGGTTGCTGAGGTCATGATGGCTCCTAATCGTTGGGAGGGTGTGGGTTAGAGGGTTGGTCCAGATCCGGGTCCGTCGACGTCGCCGGACCCGTTACGTCAGGCGGTCTTCCATGCGAGCAGCCGGTTCTCGCCGGCTTTCGCCATGGACATGACGAGCGCCCCCAGGACCGTCAGCACCAGGACGGCCGCGTACAGATGATCGAGTTCGAACGAGCTCCCCGCCTTGATCATGTAGAGACCCAGGCCCTCCGCTCGCAGGAACAGATCGGCGATCAGCGCGCCCTGGATACTGCGGCCCACCGACATTCGGATGCCGGTCAGGATGTAGGGCCCGGCCCACGGGATCAGGATCCGCGCCATCATGGCGCGCGGCGTGACCTCGAAAGCCCGGGCCATCTCCATCACCTCATCGGGTACCTCGCGCAAACCCGCTGCGGTGTTGATGATCACGATGAAGATGCAGAACAGCACGGTGAAGGCGATCTTCGCCGTGGTGCCCATCCCGAAATAGATCGAGATCACCGGGACCAGCATCACCAGCGGCGCCGCGAAGCCGATCTTCACCAGCGGATCGAGCACGGCGTTCCACGCGTCGTAGTAGCCCATCAGCGCGCCGACTGCCACGCCGAGGACCGAGCCGACCACGACACCGATCAGGGCGATCAGCAGCGTCTGGGCGGCGGCGGCGGGCAGCGCGCCGTTGATGGTCTCCGACCAGGTGGCGGACAATATCTCCGACGGCGGCAGGAGCCAGAAGAGGCCGCCGTATGTTCCGGCGATCTGCCAGATGATCAGTGCCGCCAGCACCGCGCTCACCGAGACGGCCATCAGGCCGTATTTCGATTCCAGTTTGTTCATCACTGGCCTCCGGCCTTCGTCGTGCCACGGAACAGCCGGGTCTCGATCAGATAGAGGATCTTGTCTGCGAACAACGCGATGGCGATCACCAGGATGGCTAGGGCGAAGTACAGATCGAGCTCACGCAGCGCACCGAACTGCCGCAGCAGGTGGCCTGTTCCGATAGAGATCCACAGCTCGGCGATCACCATTCCCTTGATCGCCATGCCGAGACCGAGGCGGATGCCGGCCACCACGAACGGCGCGGCCGCCGGCAGGTAGATCCGGGTGTACATGCGCCACTTGCTGGTACAGAAGGCGTTCGCCATCTCCGACAGCGAGCCCTCCACGTACCGGACCCCGGCCGCGGTGTTCATGATCGGGAAGAACACCGCGAAGAAGACCACCACCGAGACCAGGTAGCCGAGCTGTGCACCGAAGATGATGATCAGCAGCGGCAGCAGCGACTCCTTGCTGGTCACGTACAGCGCGTTGACGAACGGGGTGAGCGCTGCATCGACGACCTTCGAGGCTCCCATCAGGGCGCCCAACGGGATGGCGATGGCCAGCGACAGCGCGAATCCGATGATCAGCTGCTGGATGCTGATCGCCAGCGTGGCGGCGTAACCCGCGCTGACCAGTTCTGGCATCGCGGCCAGCACCTCGGGGATGGTCGGCAGAAAGAATGGGCCCTGGATCATGGCCGTGATCTGCCACACCCCGAGAATCCCGCCGTACGCCACGACGCGGAGCCAGAAGTGCTTGCGCTTCTTCGACATCGGTGGTCGCCTGCGCTGGGTACCCGGCGCGCCCGATGGGCCTGCAGCCTCCTCGACCGCGGTGACCGTCACTGGTGGTCCTCTCCGGCAGAACCGGTCAGGTGCAGACAGCGCAGGACCTCACCCTTGAGCTTGGCGAACTCCGGCAGTGCCCGGATCTCCGGATTGCGAGGCCGGGGCAGCTCGACATCGAACACCTCGCTGATCCGTCCGGGGCGGGCGCTCATGACGATCACCTTGTCGGCGAGGTAGAGGGCCTCTTCGATGTCATGGGTGACGAAGACGACGGTCTTGTTGTCCCGCTCCCACAGATTGAGCAGTTCTTCCTGCAGCTTCATCCGCGTGAGGTCATCGACCGCACCGAACGGCTCATCCATCAACAGAATCTTGGGATCGATCGCCAGCGCCCGGATCAGACCGACCCGCTGTTGCATACCGCCGGACAGTTGCCCCGGATAGTGTTGTTCGAAGCCCTCCAGGCCGACGACTTTCATCCAATGGGTAGCCGTCTCGCGGCGTTTCTCCTTGGGCACACCCAGGTTCTCCAGGCCGAACTCGACATTCGCCAGCACCGTGCGCCACGGCAGCAGGTTGTAGCGCTGGAACACGAATCCGATGTCCAGGGTCGGCTTTTCGATCGTCTTGCCGTTGAGTAGCACTCGCCCCGAGTCCGGCTTCTGCAAGCCGTCGATGATCCTCAGCAGAGTCGACTTGCCGCATCCGCTGGGGCCGACGATGCAACAGAACGTGCCCGGCTCGATGGTGAGGCTGAAGTCCTCCAGCGCCTGCACCCGCCCCGACCGCTTGGTCTCGAACGTCAGGCTCACGTTCTGGATGTCGACCTGCGCCGCGTGATTGAGTCCTTCGTCGGGCCGGCCTGTGTCGAGTTGCGTTGTCATAGTGAACCTTTCCAAACGAAGTGAAGTACCGCCGGCCTGGTCATGAGTGAGCCCGCTCGTCGTCGATCAGGTATCCGTTGACGACAACTGGTGCACCGTCGAGTTCGATGGTGCAGCCGCGCATGGCGATGTCGAGGTGTGCGTAGGAATCCCGCCCAAGGTAGGGATGCGGGCCGGTCGACCAGAGGAAGTTACCCGCGTAGGCGCGGGCGTCCATGCCCATGATCTCGTGTTTGGAGTACATCGCGGTGGCGAACCAGTCGGCGGTCCGCATCAGCCCCCAGCCCATGTGGCTGAGGTAGCGCGCCCACTTGTCGTCGGAATCGATGAAGTACTGCTCCAACATCGCCGCTTCGCCACCGCCGCTGACCTTCTCGATCTGACCGGCCACCACCGACAACCGGACCGCGTCGCGCACGTACTCCTTGAACGGAAGCAGGATGTCGCCGGGCGCGAGCACGATCGTTCCCTCGCTGACCTGAGGCCAGCACAGCATCATCGTCGACGGCCAATGGTCCCAACGGCCCGGATCGTCGGCGAAACCGGTCTGGAACCCGGGGTGCGCATTGGCCATGTCGACCGTCAGGTCGGTGCCGTGCGACGAGGTCACCACCATGGTCGCGGCGGCCTCGGCCGCTGCGACGGCCGCCAGTGCACGGTCCTTGTCGCCGGGTGTCGGCATGTTGCGGATGAGGACTTCCGGCGCGTCGCAGACGAAGATGATGCGCGTGCCGGCGGCCAGGATGGACTGCTGAGCGGGGGCGTGGATGAAGCCCTCGCGGGTGAGGTCGACCACCAGGTCGGCGTTCTTCAGCAGTTCCTGGGCGACGGTGTCCTGCAGCACGGAGACCAGACCGGGACCCGAACCGGTATGGGTCGAGGGGGTGGGGGCCGCCGAACCGCCCGGGACCACTGCCGAGATGACGTGCGCCCCCAGCGACTTGGCCGCCGCGAAGGTGGCGGTCACATAATCGGACCTGCTGCTGGGTTCGGAAAGGATCACCACGTGCTCGCCGGCATGAACCTTGCACAGCTCGAGTTCACGACGGAATGCCGATACGAGGTCTACACCTTCAAGGTCGATCATTGAAGCATCCTTAGTTCAGTACTATTTCTGGCTTTTCGGACGTCGGTACTGCTGGGTCGAGCCGTGCTGCCGCGGCGCTCTTGGCCGAACCGCGCACGGCAAGCGAGTGCAGATAGGGGATTTCGGAGCGAGCCCTGTCGATATCTGCGAGATCTACCTCGGAGTTCACCATCCCCTCTTCCCGGTCGAGGCCGGACATCACCTCGCCTCGGGGGCTGACGATCCGGCTGTGGCCGGCGAATTCGTTGCCTCGACTGTCACGTCCGGTGAGACCGGCAGCAACCAGGAAGCACCCGTTCTCCAGTGCTCGCGAGCGGGTCATCAGTTCCCACGCGTGAAGGCGAGGCAGTCCGAAAGCCGCTGGCACGGCGATTATTTCAGCGCCCCGGAGCGCCAGGTCACGGACCATCTCGGGAAAGCCCGCTTCGTAGCAAATGGCGACGCCGACAGTCCCGACGGGCGTCTGCACCACGACTCCTGGCTGCTCACTCGCGGTCAACGCCCCGACTTCAGGCCCCCAGAGGTAGCCCTTGTCCGCTTCCCCCAAGACCCCGGACGGACCGATTACATAGGCCCGATCGGTGAAGACCCCAGATGCCGTGCGCACATACAACGCGGTTGCGATCACGAGGTCGAGTTCAGCGGCGAGCGCGACAAGTCGGCGCACGGTGGGCCCCAGCGGCGGTTCGGCGTACTCGGCGTCGAAGGCGTATCCGTTGCTGAACAGCTCGGGCAGCACCACGAGTCGCATGCCTCCGCGGCGACCGGCCCGCAGTTCTCGTTCGACCCGCACCAGGTTGCGCTCCCAATGGCCGGTTGCGGCATCCAGCTGTACACCGCCCACGGCGATCTGTCGCGCAGCTGCGAGATGCATTCGGCCCCTTTCCAGCATTGTGCAAACGCTTATGCAAGCGATTGCGCAACCGACTGGCACACAGACTGGCAGCAGCCAGGGCTCTCGTCAAGCGCTAAGGGCAAATTTTTGCATTCGACAATAGTTCGTAAATTTGCGTAACATCGTCGTAACATTTAGCCATCTGAGCAGGTAGAGGCCTTTGAGACGCAGGTCACTACCGTCTTTCAGCAAATACCGTATAGGTGAGGCTTTTGCTATTCCACACTGCGGCCAAACGCGCTACGCAGGACTGTTGCCGGGGTTCGTGCCAGTATTGCGTTACCTTTGCGCGAACGGTTGCATTGAATCGTGTCCGGTCTCGGCGATGGAGGAGATCTGGTGGTTGAGCGAGAAACGCCCAGTGGGCCAGTGACCCTGCGCACCGTGGCCGAGGCCGCGGGTGTCCACATATCCACCGTCTCGCGTGCGCTGCGGCGCGCCGCCGTGCCGGGAGCAGAGGTCAGCGCCGCCGATGCGCGGATCGCAGCTCTGGCCAAGGAATTGCGCTATGTGCCGAATCCGAACGCCGCCAGCCTGACCACCAACCGATCAACGACGATCGGCGTGCTGGTGCCACATCTGACCGACATCGTGCTGTCTCTGGTTTACGACGCGATCGAAAGTGAAGCCAATCGCGCCGGGTATGAGACCTTCGTTGCCAACACCCACGATGAACCCATCGAGCAGATGAGACGATTCGAGCTGTTGATCGGGCGTCGCGTCGATGGGCTGATCCTCGGCGATGCCCATCTCGACGGGACGAATCTCGCAGAACTGCAGCGCCGAAAGGTTCGATTCGTCCTGGTATCCCGGCGTAGCCCAGGCCACTTGTCGGTCTGCGGAGACGATTATCGCGGCGGCAGGCAGATCGGCGAACACCTTGCAGCACTCGGGCACACCGACGTCGGAATCATTGCGGGGCCCCCGTGGGCGAGCACGAGTGTCGATCGCGTCGCCGGCTGCGTCGACGCGCTTGCCGAGGCCGGCACAATGGTGCCGCGGTCCAACATTCTGGAGCTCGGCTTCGATTCGGAGCACGGACATCGTGGCACTCTCGAACTGTTGGACCGGCGACGCCCACCGACAGCGATCTTTGCGGTGAACGACTTTTCAGCCATCGGGGTGATGGGTGCCCTGCGGGCAGCGAAGCTACGTCCGGGCGCGGATGTCGCCGTCGCCGGGTACAACGATGTGCCGGTGGCGGCCGAACTGATGACACCTCTGACCACGATTCGAAGTCCGTTAGCCGAGATGGGCGTTCGCGCAGTTCAGACGCTGCTGACGCTCCTGCACGGCCTACCGACACTGTCGACGACACTGCCCACCGAACTGATCGTTCGCGAGTCCACCACCGGCTGACATACGAGCCGCTCTTAACGCCTGAACTCCCGGCGATTCTCCACCGCACCGTGGGCCCGTGACTGCCTGCGAGCGCCGTCGGCGTGCGACGTGCCGGCGGTGGCCTGGGACTTCTTCCCCGTCGCGCATCCACGCCCAGTTGTGGTGGTCATTCTCCAGCACAAAGGCCGGCATCCGGCGTTTCCGCGCTGAGTGGTCACGTCATGAACGATGCGTCTGGCCGCGCATGCCGAGCCGGCAACCGCAGACCCGCCGACAGTCCTTAGCCGCTCTTGCGGCGGAACTCGCGTCGGTTCTCCACCGGTCCGTGGGAGCCCCTGGCCGTGTTGGCGCCGCCGTCCTTATGGGACGAACCCTTGACCGCCTTGGCATTCTTGCGCTCGAGCGCTTCCCGGAACTTGCGCTTCTGGTCGTCCTCGTCGGACTCGGCGGGCTCATTCGATGCCATGACGGCAGCGTAGCCGTTCGGTCAGCGCTTCCCGGGCGGCATGCCGTACACGTGCGCGATGGGCAGCCGCATCAACACCCGGCGATCATCGACCATGGCCCGCCGGTAGTCGTCCCAGTCCGGATGCTCACCGGAGATGTTGCGGTACAACTCGACGAGCCCGTCGACAGTGTCGTCGTCGGGGCGGACCGCCGTAGGGCTGAGCACGGCGTCGCCTTCGGCGACCGCGTACGCCCACCCGTCGTCGGAGCTGACGTGGATCGCCGCGCGTGGATCGCGGCGCAGGTTGCGGGTCTTGGCCCGCGGCTCGGTGATCGACACCGAGATCGTCAACGTGCGCGTATTGAAGTGGTAGACCACGTTGGACAGCTGCGGCCGACCGTCGCGTTTGAGGGTGGCCAGCACGCCCAACGAGTTTCCGCCGATCAGCGCCAGCAGCTTGTCGTCGAAAGCGTCACGCGTCATGCGTCGAGCGTACGACCTCTTCGGGTCTGGGATCATCGAGCAGGTGAACCGATTTTCGCCGGAGTGCGGGTGATGACGCGCTACGCGGGCTTCTTACGCGGTGTGAACGTCAACGGGGTGAGCTTGAAGATGGCCGCCGTCGCTGCGACCCTGCGCGACGCCGGGTTCACCGACGTGACGACGATCCTGGCCAGCGGCAACGTGCTGCTGAGCAGCCGCGCCAGCGCCGACGCGGTGCGGCGGGATGCCGAGCGGGCGTTACGCGACGAATTCGGTTACGACGCCTGGGTGCTCGTCTACGACCTGGACGCCGTCGCCGCGGTCTCGGCCGCGTTTCCGTTCGAGCGCGAGGTGCCCGAGCACCATTCCTACGTCACGTTCGTCAGCGACCCCGGCGTGCACAGCGAGCTGTGCGCGCTCGCGGACCGACCCGGGCCGCAAGAACAGATCCAGCCCGGCGACGGGGTCGTGTACTGGCAGGTGCCCCGAGCGGCCACCCTCGCCAGCGCCATGGGCAAAACGATGGGCAAGAAGCGGTACAAGTCCTCGACCACCACGCGCAACCTGCGCACCATCGACAAGGTCCTGCGCGCCGGGCGCGGGGCGGGACAGGAGAATTGATGGCACGCACCGGCAAACACGTCGCCGACGTCACCGGGGTCTCCGAGACGGCATTGCTGACGCTGCTGGTCCGCGCGACCGAAGCGCGCAGGCCCGACTCGCTGATCGAAGACCCGATGGCCATTCACCTGGTGGACTCCATCGATTTCGACTTCGCCAAGTTCGGCTACGTACGCAGGCAGGATATGGCGTTGCGCGCCAAGGCATTCGACAAGCGCGCCCGGCGGTATCTGCTCGACCATCCGCAGGCGACGTTGGTGGCGCTGGCCGAAGGGCTGCAGACCAGCTTCTACCGGCTCGACGCTCAGGGATCGGACCTCGGCCACGACTTCCGCTGGCTCACCGTCGATCTCCCCCCGATCATCGAGCTGCGCTGCAAACTGCTTCCCGCGTCGGACCGGGTGCGGATGATCGCGCAGTCCGCGTTGGACTTGCGCTGGATGGACGAGGTCGACCCGGGTGAGGGGGTCTTCATCACCGCCGAGGGGCTGCTGATGTACCTGCAACCCGAGGAGTCGATGTCACTGATCGAGGCGTGCGCGGCGCGCTTCCCGGGTGGGCAGATGATGTTCGACCTGCCGCCGTCGGCGTTCGCGCCGCTGGTGCGCCGCGGCTTCCGGGCCTCACGGCGCTACAAGGTGCCCCCGATGCCGTTCACGCTGTCGGTGGCCGAAGCCGCCGACCTGGTCAACACCGTCCCGGGGGTGCGCGCCGTGCACGACGTGCCGGCCGAACACGCGCGCGGCCGACTGCTCAACGCGCTGCTGTGGACGGCGCAACGGGTGCCGTTGCTCGATCCGGTCCGGCCGACGTTCACGCTGCTCGAGTTCGGCTGATGAGCCGGCCGGGCACGCCTCAGCCGAAAGCCGTCTCGATGTACCGCAGCGCCTCCCCCTTGTCGACGCCCAGCGCGCGCGCCGCCGCCACGTAGGTGTGCGCCGCCGTCGCCATCGCCGCGTCGGCGGGATCCGACCGCGCAACGTAGGTTCCGAAACGCCCCCTCGTCTCCAGAATCCCCGCCGCTTCCAACTCCCGATACGCCCGCGCCACGGTGTTCACTGCCAGGTTGACCTGACCGGCCAGCTCGCGGACCGTCGGGAGCCGGGTGCCGGGCGTGAGCCTGCCCTCCCGGACACCTGCGATGATCTGCGTTCTGAGCTGGTCGAACAGCGGCCTGGCAGCGTGCGGATCGACGCGTACCCAATCCCCCAACTCGGCCACGTGCCCAGTATCACCCAAAGCCGCTAACTTGGGGGTGTGCAGGTGACGGTATTCAGTGGTGCGGGGATCTCCGCCGAGAGCGGTGTCCCGACCTTCCGCGATGTGGAGACCGGCCTGTGGGCGCAGGTGGACCCGTACGAGATCTCCAGCGCCGACGGTTGGCGAGCCCACCCGGACCGGGTGTGGGCGTGGTATCTGTGGCGCCACCACATGATGAGCGCCGTCGCGCCGAACAACGCCCACCGCGCGGTCGCAGCCTGGGAGGACTACGCCGACGTGCATGTGGTCACCCAGAACGTCGACAACCTGCACGAACGCGCCGGCAGTTCCCGGGTCTACCACGTGCACGGCAGCCTCTTCGAGTTCCACTGCGACCACTGCCGGTCGGCGTTCCGCAGCGCGGTGCCGGACATGCCGGAGCCGATCGAATCCGTCGACCCACCGACGTGCGGCGTCTGCGGTGGACTGATCCGTCCCAACGTGGTGTGGTTCGGCGAGGCACTGCCCGACGACGCGTGGCAGCAGTCGGTTGAGGCCGTCGTCAACGCCGACCTGGTGGTGGTCGTCGGGACGTCTTCGGTCGTCTATCCGGCGGCCGGACTGCCGGAGCTGGCGGTGGCCAGAGGGACTCCGGTCATCGAGGTGAACCCCGAGCCCACCCCGCTGTCCTCCAGCGCGACGGTGAGCCTGCGCGAGACGGCAGCCACCGCGCTCCCCGGGCTGCTGCAACGCCTGGCTGCGCTGCTCGGTTGATATGACTTGAGGTAGTCCTTCACAAACGCCTCCGGGGGTGTCAAGAAGGGATTGTCAGAGATTCCTTCGAGGGCCTGAGCGTTTGGCGCGCTGCAGGTCCTCAATGGCACGCCCCGGAGGTGTTGTTGTGTCTGTCCAAAGTGCTCCAGTCACGTCGTCCACGATCGTCGTTGCCGTCGATGTCGGCAAGACTTCGGCGATGGTGTCGGTTACCGACGGCGCTTGTCGACCCTTGATGGGCCCGGTTGAGTTCGCGATGACCCGCTCGGGTCTGGGCGCTGCGGTGCAGCGCGTGCTGGCCGTGGCGTCGTCGTGTCCGCAGGTCAGTGTGAGCGTGGAAGCCGCTGGGCATTACCACCGGCCCGTGGTGGATTACCGCTGGCCGCCGGGCTGGGAAGTGCGCGAACTCAACCCCGCGCACGTGGCTGAGCAGCGCCGCGTGATGGGCCGACGGCGGGTGAAGACCGACGCGATCGATCTCGAGGCGATCACCGAGTTGATGTTGGCCGGCCGGGGCCGGGTGATCGGCGAGCGTGAGGTGCTCATCGGGGAGATGACGGCGTGGGCCCAGCATCGGTTGCGGCGGGTCGCGACCCGCACGGCGACAAAGAATCAGTTGCTCGCTCAACTCGATCGGGCGTTCCCCGGACTGACGTTGGCGTTGCCGGATGTGTTGGGCACCAAGATCGGGCGTCTGGTCGCCGCCGAGTTCACCGATCCGGCGCGATTGTCGGGATTGGGGGTGAATCGGTTGATCCGCTTCGCCGCCGCCCGCGACGTGCAGCTGCGCCGCCCGGTCGCCGAGCGTCTGGTCGCCGCGGCCAAAGACGCCCTGCCGACCCGCGATGCCGTGGTGGCCCGACGGGTGCTGGCCGCTGACGTCAGCCTGTTGACCGACCTGGACACCGGGATCGCCTCAGCCGAAGCCGAACTCGCCCGGCTGTTGCCGTCAAGCCCGTTTCGCACCCTGACGTCGGTACCAGGCTGGGGTGTGGTTCGCGTCTCCAATTACGCTGCCGCTCTCGGTGATCCGAACAGATGGCCGGGGTCCAAGCAGATCTACCGCGCCTCGGGCCTGTCACCGATGCAGTACGAGTCCGCGCACCAACGCCGCGACGGATCGATCAGCCGCGAGGGCAGCGTGGCGCTGCGCCGAGCACTGATCGATCTCGGTATCGGTTTATGGCTGACCGAGCCGACCGCCAAGACCTACGCACACGGACTCAAGGACAGAGGCAAGCGTGGCGGAGTCATCGCCTGCGCACTGGCTCACCGCGCCAACCGCATCGCCCACGCGCTGGTCCGCGACCACGCCGTCTACGACCCCGCCCGCTGGAGCTAAATCCCTCGGTAGGAGCCCCTGGCCGAAAGGAGTTCAGAGCACACTCTTCACACCCCCGGCCGGCAGTGCCACGCTGAACGGACGGGACGAAGGGCCGGATCAGATGCCGCCTCGGTTATGGCGGACCCGTCTCGGGTAACGTCGCATCTCACTTGGCACCCGGCCCTTCGCCTCCACGGCAGCCCGAACGACGCCAGATGACCAGATCACCACGAGGTCGCATACGTCAACGTGGGCGCCAGGCACCCGTCCGCTTTCAGCCGGCCACCGGCTATCACAGCACCACCACACCACCCGAACACCGGATGTCGCCACTCCACGCCAAACCCGGCTATTGACACGACCCACAGCCAGTTAGGGGCGGACCGCGACCCCGATCGCGAACTCGGCCGCCGGCGTCGGCACCCACTTCGGGAACGCCCACTCCCGCTTGGCCCCGTCGACGCGGAATCCCGCGCCGACGATGGTGTCTTCGGTGTGGCGGTGGGTGTGGCAGTTGCCGAGCAGCCGCGGCCACAGCGTCGCGTCGGCGACCCGCTGCAGCCGCGCGCGGGCGCCCGTTCCCGCCACGTGTTCCAGGTAGCGCAGCTGTCCACCCGGACGCAGCATGGAGAACAGCTGGGCCACAACGGCTTCCGGGTCATCGACCGAGCACAGCACCAGCGAGCACACCACGGCGTCGAACGGTTCGGCGTCGGCGAACCGTTCGACGACGTCGGTGCTCACCACGATAGGCACCGTCGCGCGGACAGCCGCCTGCTGCGCAACCGCGGCCAGCCGGCGTTCGGGTTCCACGGCCACCACCTCGGTGACGGTGTCGGGGTAGAACGCGAAGTTCGATCCCGTGCCCGCCCCGACCTCAAGGACTCGTCCGCTGAGCCCGGCCAGGTTCGCGCGGCGCATCGCGCGCAGCGATTCGGGTTCACGCGAGGCCAACGCCGTCCACAGCCGCGCGAAGAACGGGTTATCCACGGTTTCGCTCATCAACCACCCCTTTCAACCAGGTCATGATGTCCTGCGGTGAGTCGTCCGGCCTGATCGCCCCGGAGATGACGTGACCGCAGCACACCGCCCGCATCAGGCCGTCGGCGAACTGTTCGACATCTCCCCAGGGCAGGTAGGGGCGGGAGATCAGCAACGCCGCGATGCCGTGGACGGCGGTCCACAGTTGCAGCGCCAGCCGCGTCGGGTCCCCCGGCGGGTAGATCCCCTCGGCGATCAGCGCCTGCACCGTCGCGCGCAGGTGCCCGAACGCCGAGCTGTTCAGGGCGAGGTCGACGTCGCTGCCGGGGCTGCCATGCCCGAGCATCGCGATCCGGTACAGCACGGGCGTTTTCATCGCGAATCGCAGATACGCCATGCCCTGGGAGCGCAACACGTCGAACGCCGAGACGTACGCACCGGCCACGGTCTGCATCTCTTCGTCGAGTTTTTCGAAGTATTGGCTGCACACCGCGTGCAGGAGAGCGGTCTTGTCGGCGAAGTGCAGGTAGATCGACGGCGGTGTGACCCCGACACGGTCGGCCACGGACCGAATGGAGACCACCTTCTCGTCTCCGGTTTCGAGCAGCAGTTCGGTTGCGGCGTCCAGGATCTCAGTGCGCAGTTGATCACCGGCGCCGCGGGGTGCGCGGTGCCGGCGGCGCGGTGACGCGTTCGGATCAGCCATTCTCTTTCCCGGTTGCGACCGGTTCCGGGCGCGAGGCGGGGACGCCCACGTCGTCCAGGGTCTCACTGAACCCGATGCGTTCATGCAATTTCGCCAATGGTTTCGGCGCCCACCAGTTCCATCGGCCCAGCACATGCATGAACGCGGGCACCAGCAGCATCCGTACCAGCGTGGCGTCCGCAAGGATCGCCAGGGTCAGACCGACCCCGAACATCCGCATGAACGCGACCTGGGCGGCGATCAGCGCCGCGAACGAGATCGACATGACCAGCGCCGCGGCGGTGACCACCCGGCCGGTGCGTGCCAGTCCGAGCGCCACGCTCTCGTCGCTGCCTTCGGCGGTCGTCGAGCCCGACGCCAGCCAGTACTCACGGATCCGGGAGACCAGGAACACCTCATAGTCCATCGACAGACCGAACGCGATGCAGAACAACAGCACCGGCATGGTCGCGACGAGGGTCCCGGTGGGAGTGGTTCCGAGCGCGCCCAGGTGACCTTCCTGGAAGATCCACACCAGCGCACCGAACGCAGCGGTCAACGACAAGATGTTGAGCACCAACGCTTTCAGCGGCAATACCACACTGCCGGTGAGCAGGAACAGCAACACGAACGTGATGGCTGCGATCACGCCGAGCACGGTGGGCAGCCGCGAGGTGATGGCGTCGGAACTGTCCCTGTTGATCTGAGCCAGGCCGGTCAGCAGTACCTGCTGGCCATCGGGCGCGGCGACGCCGTGCAACCGGTCCAGCTGGACCTCCGACGCATCGGTGAACAACGGCGCGGTACTTCCGATGGTCAGGAACGCACTGCCGTCGGCGATTCCGGTGGCCGCCGACGGCGGACCCACCCTGACCCCGTCGACGAACGTGCCGCCGGGCGAGGACACCGAGGACACGTCCTGAACGCGGGACAGTTCGGCGGCGTAATCGTAGAGCGCTTCGGGGTGCAGACCCTCGGTGTCGGGCAGCACCACAACGACATTGGTCGACGAGTCGACGGCGAAGTCGGTGCGCAGTTCGTCGCCGAGCTGGCGCGCCGAGGCACTCTCCGGCAGCACCCGGTCGTCGGGGAATCCCCAATTGGCGCCGAGGAACGGGGCGCCCAGCACCAGCAGCAGCGCGACGACAGCGGCGCCGATCGGAATCGACCGCCGCATCACGAATTTCGTCGACCGGTACCAGAACATCTGCTCGATCGGTTTGGCCACCGGTTCCGGCCGGCGGAACACCCGCCGGAACAGGCGCCGCACATCCAGCGAGTCGAGCCGGTCCCCGGCGACCACGATCGCCGCCGGTGCGATCAGGATGGCCGCCACCGCGGCGAAGCCGACCACGGCGATGCCCGCATACGCGAACGACTTCAGGAAGTACATCGGGAACAGCACCATCGCCACCATCGACAGCGCGACGGTCATGGCGGAGAACAGCACGGTGCGGCCCGCGGTCATCATGGTGCGCACCAGCGCCGTATCGCGGTCGTGTCCTTCGGAGAGCTCGTCGCGGTAGCGGCTGATGATCAGCAGGGTGTAGTCGATCGCCAGCGCCAGACCCATCGCGATCGTCAAGTTCAGCGCGAAGATCGACACATCGGTGACCATGGTGACGGCGCGCAGCACCGCCATCGACCCGAGGATCGCGAACGCACCGACCGCCAACGGCAGCGCGGCCGCGAGCAGGCCGCCGAACACCCAGACCAGCACGACAAAGCTCAGCGGAATCGCGATGGACTCCATCATCAGCAGGTCTTTTTCGCTCTGCGCGTTGATCTGGACATAAGTCATCGCGACACCGCCCGCGTTCACCGAGACGCCGTCGCGGTCGTAAACCAACTCTTCGGCCAGCGCCTTGGCGTGCTTCTGCGCCTCACTCTCACCGCCGGTGATCCCGGCGACGATCAGCCCGGTCCTGCCGTCCTCGCTGATCAGAGCCGGAGCCGCCGAAGGCGGGGCCGTCCACGCCGACGTCACCGATCCGACGTGAGGGGAGGCCGCCAACCGGTCGGCCAAGTCGGTGCCCACGCTGCGTGCCGACGGACTGTCAGCGCCCTCGGCCGAGGTGTCGTCGGTGACGCTGATCAGCATCTCCATGTCACCCTGATCGAACTTGTCGACGAGCACCTGGGTGGCGCGCGCCGACTCCGACGTCGGGTCCTGGAAGCCACCGGCCGACAGGTGCCGGGCCACCGGCGCGCCGAAGATGCCGCAGGCCACCATGACCAGCAGTGCGATGACGAGAACGCGGCGCGGTGCCGCGATGGCCAGTGAAGCGATGCGGTGCAGCACGGTGACCCTTCCCCAGGATTATCGCCGCTAAGTTATCAGCGGTAACTTCAGTCGGTCAACGGGTTGGCGATGAATTCCGCGACCGCATGCGGTCAACCTGTTCATGAGCACGAAGCCCACCCGGAAGCCCCGCAACCCGCTACCGTCAGCGTCGATGACCGAACGCCCCAGCCCGATCGCCGGCTCCGCCGACAGCAGCCCAATCGCCGGCTCCGCCGACGTCAGCCCAATCGCCGGCTCCGCCGACGTCAGCCTCCTCATCCTTCGCCTCGGTATCGGCGCGGCCCTCCTGCAGGCCGGCCTGATCAAGGTCTCCGACTTCCCCATGACGGTGCAGTTCATGGGCGACGCCGGCTGGCGGCTGCCGGCGTTCGCGGCGTTCATGGTCACCGCCACCGAGACGATCAGCGGCATCGCACTGCTGCTTGGCGTGCTCACGCCGCTGGCCGGCTGCGCCGCACTCGGCGTGATGCTGTGCGCCTGGGCGGTCAATGTGTCCGGCGCGGCGTTCTGGTCCGAACCGTTCAACGTGCCGTTCCTGCTCGGCCTCGGGGCGGCCACGCTGATTTTCACCGGCGCGGGCCGGTACTCCGTCGACCATCGCATGCTGAGCCGCATCGTCTGGTCCACCCGGGTCAGGGTGGCGCTGGTCGCACTCGCGTTCGTCGTCGCCGTACTGACCTGGGTCGCGCTGTACGGCGTCAATCCGATCCACTTCACCGCACCACCCGCACCGGCGGGACCGTGAGCTACCCGCCGGTAGGCAACGAACCTACCCGGCGGTAAGAATTGCCACAGTTTTCCGATACGAGGCTCAAAGATTCCTTAGAGCCCGTGGTTACTGTTCAGTACATGTGGATCGACGACACCAGTGCTGATGTCATCAAGGTTGATTTCGACGCTCTCTACCACGGCGATGTCCTGGTCGAGGGGTTGACCTCCGAGCAGCTCGACGACGAGCAGGTTCTGCCCACCGCGGTGTGAAAGAACGCGCGCCCTCACGGGCGCGCGTCCCTGCGTTATCGAGTTTGCCCGACGCCCGGGCACCTCGGGCGGACCCGAGGTGCGTCCGGGCGATCCGGCGATCACACCCGCTGCGCTGCAGGCATGACCATTTCTGCGAGACGGTTCGAGATCAGATCCTCCGCCTCCCCGACAATGCGGGCGACCAGGTCGCCGACGGTGGGGATGTCGTTGATCAGACCCATGGCGGTTCCGACGGTCCAGATGCCGGCGTCGACGTCGCCGTCGTCGAACACCTTGCGGCCACGTACTCCGGCCACCAGATCCTTGACGTCCTCGAACTGACCGCCCTCGGCGAGGATCTGCACCACCTCACGCGAGACCACGTTGGACGCCACCCGCGCGGTGTTGTGCAAGCTGCGGAAGATCAACTCCGTGCCCCGCTCGTCCCCGGCCACGATCGCTTCCTTGACGTTCTGGTGGATGCACGACTCGACCGTGCACATGAAGCGCGACCCCATGTTGATGCCGTCGGCACCCAGCGCCAGCGCCGCGGCCAGACCCCGCCCGTCGGCGAACCCGCCCGAGGCGATCATCGGGATCTCGATCTTGTCGGCCGCCGCCGGGATCAGCACCAGTCCGGGCACGTCGTCCTCACCCGGATGCCCCGCGCACTCGAACCCGTCGATGCTGATGCCGTCCACCCCCAGGGACTGGGCCTTGACCGCATGCCGCACCGAGGTGCACTTGTGCAGCACCTTGATGCCGTTGTCGTGGAACATCGGCAGGTGCGGCGCCGGGTTGGAGCCCGCGGTCTCGACGATCTTGATACCTGCGTCGACGATCACCTGACGGTATTCGTCGTACGGCGGCGGGTTGATCGCCGGCAGGATCGTCAGGTTGACCCCGAACGGCTTGTCGGTCAGATCCCGCGTCTTGGCGATCTCGTTGGCCAGGTCCGCCGGCGTCGGCTGGGTCAGCGCGGTGATGAAACCCAGCGCCCCCGCATTCGCCACGGCTGCAACGAGTTCCGCGCGACCCACCCACTGCATACCGCCCTGGGCGATCGGGTGCTCGACCCCGAACGTCTCGGTGAACTTCGTCTTCAGACTCATCGGTGCTCCTCGCTCTTCGCGCAAGCGCTCATCGGGGCGCCATCCGGATCGCGCCGTCGAGGCGGATCGTCTCACCGTTGAGCATCGGGTTCTCGACGATGTGCACCGCCAGGGCGCCGTACTCGTCGGGGTCGCCCAGGCGCGCGGGATGCGGCACCTGCTTGCCCAGCGACGCCTGCGCCTCCTCGGGCAGCGAGCCCAGCAGGGGGGTCTTGAACAGTCCCGGCGCGATCGTGCAGACGCGGATCAGCTCGCGCGAGAGATCACGGGCGATCGGCAGGGTCATGCCGACGACGCCACCCTTGGACGCCGAGTACGCCGCCTGGCCGATCTGACCCTCGAACGCGGCCACCGACGCGGTGTTGATGATGACGCCGCGCTCACCGTTGATCGGCTCGGTCTTGGCGATCCGCTCGGCGCTCAGCCGCAGCACGTTGAAGGAGCCGATCAGGTTGACCTCGACGACCTTCTTGAACCCGTCGAGCGGGAACGGGCCGTCCTTGCCCAGCGTCTTGGCGGCGTTGCCGATGCCCGCGCAGTTGACGTCGATACGCAGCGGGCCCATCTCCTCGGCGGCGTCCAGCGCGGCGCCCACCTGCTCCGGGTCGGTGACATTGGCCTCGACGAACTTCGCGCGCGAGCCGAGCGCGGAGACGGCCTCCTCGCCCTTGAGGTCGATGACCACCACCGAGGCGCCCCGGTCCAGCAGCCGCTTCGTGGTCGCCAGACCGAGACCGGAAGCACCTCCGGTGACGACGGCTACGGCGTCTTTGATCTCCACAGAACGAATCCTTTCCTGACCTTGACTTTGACTAAATCCATTCCTGCAGAACAGCTTCGGTGTCCGCGCCGGGTACCCCAGGGGGCTTCGGGGCGGATGGCACACTGCGCGAGAACCGCGGCGCGGGTGCGGGGTAGAGCGAACCGTTCTCCGAGTAGAAGGTGTTGCGCTCGGCGTTGTGCGGTTCGGACTCCACCTCGGCGAACGACAGCACCGGCGTCACGCAGGCGTCGGTGCCGGAGAACACCTCGGCCCAGTGGTCGCGGTCGTGGGCGGCGATCGCCTTGGTGAAGGCTTCTTTGAGCTCCGGCCAGCGGCTCATGTCGTTCTGGTCGGGCAGGTCGACACCTTCGAGACCGATGCCCTTGAGGAACTCGGCGTAGAACTGCGGTTCGATGCAGCCCACCGCAATGTGGCGCCCGTCGGAGCATTCGTAGGTGTCGTAGTACGGCGCGCCGGTGTCGAGCATGTTCACGCCGCGTTCGTCGCTCCACATGCCCATGCCGCGGAACGCCCACATCATCATCGACAACACGCTGGAGCCGTCCACCATCGCGGCGTCGACCACCTGACCCTTGCCCGAGCGTTCCCGCTCGTACAGCGCCGACAGCACCCCGACCAGAAGGAACATCGATCCGCCACCGAAGTCGCCGACGAGGTTCAGCGGCGGCACCGGCCGCTCCCCGGCCCGGCCGATCGCGTGCAGCGCACCGTTGAGCGAGATGTAGTTGATGTCGTGGCCGGCCTGCTGGGCGCGAGGGCCGTCCTGGCCCCAGCCGGTCATCCGCGCGTAGATCAGCTTCTCGTTGACCTTCGCGCAGTCCGCCGGACCGAGCCCCAGCCGTTCGGTGACCCCGGGCCGGAACCCCTCGATCAGCACGTCGGCCTTCGCGATCAGCCTCAGGACCATGTCGCGGTCCTCTTCGCTCTTCAGGTTCGCCGCCACCGACCGGCGGTTGCGCAGCAGGTAGTCGCCACCTGGTTTGGTCGCCGGGCCGGGGCCCTTACCTGGGCGTTCGATGCGCACCACATCGGCACCGAGGTCGCCGAGGATCATTGCCGCATGGGGTCCGGGGCCGATGCCGGCCAGCTCCACAACTCGAAGTCCCTGTAGTGGTCCAGCCATGCCCTGACCGCCCTTCATGAGTATCGCTCGGTTGACCGCGACATAGCTTACTTGTATAACCAAGTCGACCGGCCACGGGGCTTCAGCAGTCACCGAAGGCCCCAATGAAGAGGACATTCATGACCACCACCGACCCGAGCACCGACGTCTACGAAGGCATCGACGACCTGACCGTCGGCCTCGACGGCGGCATCCTCGCCATCACGCTGAACCGCCCGGAGAGCCTGAACTCACTCACTGCGCCGATGTTGCAGACGCTGGCCTCGACGCTGGAACGCGCCGCCAACGATCCTCGGGTGCGCGTCGTGCGCCTCGGCGGCGCGGGCCGCGGCTTCTGCTCGGGGGCGGGAATCAGCGAAGAAGACCACGCTAATCCGGGCGCGGCGGGAACGCCGGCCGACGTGCTCGACGCCGCGAACCGCTGCATCCGCGCGATCGCCGCGCTGCCCCAGCCCGCGGTCGCGATCGTGCAGGGCGCGGCAGCCGGGGTGGGTGTCTCGCTGGCCATGGCGTGCGACGTCGTACTCGCTTCCGAGAAGGCGTTTTTCATGCTGGCCTTCACCAAGATCGGCCTGATGCCCGACGGCGGGGCCTCGGCGTTGATCGCGGCGGCGGTGGGTCGCATCCGTGCGATGCGGATGGCGCTGCTGGCCGAACGCCTCTCGGCCGACGAGGCCTACAGCTGGGGCCTGGTGAGCGCCGTGTTCCCGGCTGCGGACTTCGACGGCGAGGTCGACAAGGTGATCGGCACCCTGGTGTCCGGGCCGGCGGTGGCATTGCGCAAGACCAAGGACGCGATCAACGCCGCGACGCTGTTCGAACTGGACGGCGCGCTCGAGCGGGAGAAGACCGGACAGCTGATCCTGCTGGAGTCCAACGATTTCCGCGAGGGCACCAAGGCATTCCAGCAGCGCCGGCCGGCGACGTTCACCGACTCATAACCGTTACTTCGCCGAAATCGCATTCCACGCGCGTCAAGTCGTGAAAAGCGCGCGTGGAATGCGATTTCGGCGGTAGAAAATGGTTCGACGCATCCCATGCTCGTCGGCGACCATCGATCGGTGAGCACGAAGTACGAGACCGCACGATCGGGGCCGGAGCAGCCGGTGGCCCCCGCCGGCTGGCGGGTGCTCGCGCCGTTCCGCTTCCGCGAGTACCGCCTGCTCATCGCGGCGGTGTCGCTGTCCATCTTCGCCGAGGGCATGTGGGCCGTGGTGATGGCGCTGCAGGTCATCGAGCTGTCCAACGACCCCACCTCGCTGTCGCTGGTCGCGACGTGCCTTGGCGCGGGACTGGTCGCGTTCGTGCTGGTCGGCGGCCTGGCCGCTGACCGGCTGAGCCAGCGCGGGATCATCATCGTGGTCGCGACGGTCAACACGGTCGTGGTGTCGACCGTCGCCGCGCTCGGACTTGTTGGGGCACTACGGATCTGGCACATGGCGGTGGCAGCCGCGGCACTGGGCATCGCGGCGGCGTTCTTCTTCCCGGCGTACAGCGCGATTCTGCCGAGGATTCTGCCCGCCGAGCAGCTGCTGGCCGCCAACGGTGTCGAAGGGGTGGTCCGGCCGGTGTTCCAGCGCGCGGTGGGTCCCGCGGTGGCCGGGCTGGTGGTCGGCGCGACAGTGCCGGCGACGGGTGCGGTCATGGTGGCCATGCTGTTCGCCGTCAGCCTGGGCCTGCTGCTGTTCACCCGGCCGGCACCGAGAGATCCCGGCCCGGTAGAAGTTTCGCGCCCGAATCTGCTGCGGGACCTGCGCGAGGGTTGGGTGTTCGTGCTGCGCACCCCGTGGCTGCTGTGGACGCTGCTGTTCGCCAGCATGTTCGTGCTCGTCGTGCTCGGACCGATCGAGGTGCTGCTGCCCTTCCTGGTGCAGAACCGCTTCACCCACGGTGCGCAGACCTACGGATTCATCCTGGCGTTCTTCGGGATGGGCAGTGCACTGGGCGCGCTTTCGGTGTCGTCGCGGCGACTGCCGCGCCGGTATCTGACGGTGATGATGACGATGTGGGGCCTGGGCTCGGTCCCGCTGGTGATCGTCGGTGTCACGTCGTCGTTCCCTCTGATGGCCGCGGCGACGTTCGTTGTCGGCGTCACCGATGGCGCCGGGATGGTCATCTGGGGCACCCTGCTTCAGCGCCGGGTGCCGCCCGAGATGCTGGGCCGGGTGTCGAGCCTCGACTTCTTCGTGTCCCTGGCGTTCATGCCGGTGTCGTTCGCGATCGTCGGCCCGCTGTCGAAAGTCGTTCCGATGGAAGCGATCTTCCTGGCCGCGGGCGTGGCACCGGTGCTGCTGGCCGCGGTGGCACTGCGGGCCGCGCGGATGCGACAGGACGAACTGGCCCACCCGCTGAGCTAAGGCGCTGCGGTGAGGATGCGCGGACCGTCCTCGGTGACGGCGATGGTGTGCTCGGAGTGCGCGGTGCGGGAGCCGTCGGCCGACCGCAGGGTCCAGCCGTCGTCGTCGACGGTCAGGCGCCGTGTGCCCCGCGCCCACCACGGCTCCAGCGCCAGCGTCAGTCCCGGGCGCAGCCTCATCCCGCGTCCGCGGTTTCCGCGGTTGGGGACGTGCGGGTCCTCGTGCATGGTGCGGCCGAGTCCGTGGCCGCCGAAGTCGGTGTTGACGGCGTACCCCTCGGCAGCCGCGACCTCGCCGATGGCCGCCGAGATGTCGCCGAGGTGCCCGCCGGGGACCGCGGCAGCGATGCCCGCGCTCAGCGCGCGCCGGGTGGAGTCGACCAGCGCGGCGTCCGCTGGGTCGACGCGCTCACCGACGATCACGGTGACCGCCGCGTCGGCGACCCAGCCGTCGATCGACACCGCGAAGTCCATGCTCAGCACGTCGCCGTCGGCGAGCCCATAGTCGTGTGGAAGTCCGTGCAGCACAGCGTCGTTGACCGATAGGCAGATGACGTTGCGGAAGGGTCCGCGACCGAACGACGGTGCGTAGTCCCAATAGCAGGACGTCGCGCCGCGCTCGTCGACGAGCGCCCTGGCCCGGTGTTCGAGCTGCATCAGGTTGACACCCGGCTCGGCCTCACCGCTCAGCGTCTGCAGGGTGCGGGCGACGAATTCGCCGGTGACCGCCATCTTGTCGATCTCTTTGGCGGTCTTGAGTTCGATCATGCGCTGCTCCGTCGTGTCGGTATTTTTATACCGCCACGGTAGCAGGCGCGGTATTTGAATACCGTTATGCTGTGCGGCATGGTCCGCGTACCGCTGAGTCCCGAACAGATCCGCGCCGGTCAACGCCTCGGCGCGCTACTGAGAACGGCACGGGCGGGCCGCGCCCCCGAGGGCGTGGCCCGGGCCGCGGGGATCTCCCCGGAGACGCTGCGCAAGATCGAGGTGGGCAGGATGCCGAGCCCGAGCTTCGGCACTGTGGTCGGACTGTGCGACGCACTCGGTCTGCCGTTGCAGCGGGCGGTCGAGGTGTGGCGCGGCGCCGATGCGCAGGACGCCGACGAACAACTGGCGATCTGAGCTACACCCCGAACATCGGCGGCAACGCCAGCACCATCACCAGCCCCCAGAAGAAGTGCGTCAACATCGGGGCGAGCACTCCCCCGGTGGCCCGCCGCAGCAGCGCGCACACAGTGCCCAGGATGATCGCGGCGAAGCCCAGCATCGGGTTGCCGGTGGTGGCCGCCGTCGCGATGACGTAGAGCACCGTCGAGACGATCACCGGATGGTATTTGAGCAGTGCGGTGTACACCGCGCCGCGGAAGAACATCTCCTCGGCCAGCCCGTTGATCACCGTGATGAAGATGATCAGGTACAGCGGGCCGGCGTTCGAGTACTGCAGGACTTCGCGGATGTAGTCGTTGACGCCGGGGATCTCGCGCACCACCAGACCGCCGAGCACGAAGATGCCGCCGAGAAGCAGCCCAACCGCGGTTCCGGTGATGACGGGCCGCTGGTTGCGGCCGCGGACACAGACGTGGCCCATGTGCAGCGGGCCCGAAGCGAAAGCGCCCGCCGCCCACACGCCGGCGAGTGCGAGGGTGAGCCAGATGAAGGTCTCGTCGCCCGGCGGCCGGCTCAGCGAATAGCCCAGCAGTGCCGCGCCGATCAACAGGACGACGCCGACCACCCATTTGCGTTTGCCGACGACCGACGGTGGCTCGTTGTACGGCGGAGCCTTCCTGCGCGCGATCTTGCGCAACTCGCCGGCCCAACCCACCTCGGCGCTCACGCCGTACTCACCCTGGGCACCAGTCCGAGCACAGTGTCCAGCCCGGTGCGCACGGCCGCCGCGACCGGACCCGGAACGAAACAGAGCAGACCGAGAATAGGCCGGGCCACCGGCGGTGTCACCGCGCGGGCCAGCTGCCGCAGCCGCAGGGTGTCGCCCCCGGCCCACTCGGGGTCGGTGTCGGCGAGATGGTGCGGGTCGGTCAGCTCGTCGACAGGCCGGCGCGGCGGGCTGGCGACCGCCCGCTGGATCGCGTCCTGGACGCCCACGAGTCCGTCGGGAGGATCGGGCACCAGATCCCGGAGACTCTTCGCCGTCGCCAACATCGGGAAGTCCAGGGACTCAACGAGATCGGCGGCCAGTCCACCCGGAACGGGCAGCACGGCGCCGGTCAGCTTCGAAACCAGCGAGGTGTCGACGCCGTACACCGCGACCGGCGTGCGCCAGATGCCGGCCACCTTCGCGTAGGTGCGCAGCAGGTCACCGTAGGTGGTGGTTTCCGGACCGGCGATGTCGTAGGCGCCCGCGGGCACGGCGTCGGTGTCGACCGCGGCGACCAGATAGTGCAGCGCGTCGCTGATCGCGATCGGGTCGATCGGGTTGGCCGACCATTCCGGCATGGGCAGCAGCAGGAACCGGTCGCCGACGTAGCGCAGCATCTCGAACGACGTGGAGCCCGCACCGATGATGATCGCGGCCCCCAGCCACACCACGTCCGGCCCGCCGTCGATGGTCAGCGCGGCGGCGACCTCGGCCCGGCTGGCCAGGTGCTCCGACAGCGAGTTCTCATTCGGTACGAACCCGCCCAGGTAGACGATGCGTCCCACCCCGGCGGCCTTCGCCGCGGCCGCCACGTTGGCCGCGGCGCGGTTGTCGGCCTCGCGGAATCCCGGCTGGCCGATTCCGTGCACCAGGTAGTAGACGACGTCGACGGGACCGGCGTCGGTGAAGGCCTGGTTGGCCGAGATCTCGTCGTGCGCATCGAGCGTCACCGTCGAGACACTGTCGTACCAGCCGAACTGCGCCAACCGGTCCGGATCTCGGCTTGCCGCGACCACCTGGTGTCCGTCCTCGAGGAGCGCCGCGACCAGGCGGGATCCGATGTAGCCGGTCGCGCCGGTGACCAGGGTGCGCACGGGTTTCACGGTAAGCCCTGTACCCAGGCCGCCTGAGTTCAGAACACGGGGCGCGGGGTTAGGTCGGTCACGCCTGGTTCCGGTGCAGCTTCACCAGCTCCTGATACACCGCGGCGTTGCTGCGGATGCCGGCGATCTCGTCCTCGCTGAGCTGGCGCCGCACCTTGCCCGGCACCCCGGCGACCATGGATCCCGGCGGGATCACCGCGTTCTGCGGCACCACCGCGCCGGCGGCGATCAACGAGCCCGATCCGACGACGGCGCCGTTGAGCACCACCGCGCCCATGCCGACCAGTGAGTTGTCCTCGATGGTGCAGCCGTGCAGCACCGCGTTGTGCCCGACGCTGACTCCCGCGCCCACCCGTGCCGGGAAGCCGGGATCGACATGGATGGTCACGCCGTCCTGGATGTTGGTGCCGGCCCCGATCTCGATGGGCTCGGCCTCGGCCCGCAGGATCGCGCCGTACCAAGCGCTCGCGCCGGCGGCGAGGCTGACCCGGCCGACAACGGTGGCGTTGGGCGCCACCCAGCTGTCGGGGTGCAGGTCGGGTGAGTGGCCGGCGACGGGCAGGATCAGTGGCTCAGGCATGGCCGTCATCGTAGGGCCGGGTGCGGACGGTCCCGACGCCACGTGCGATCCTCACGTCGTGACATCGACGTCAGCGCCGACCGCACTCGACATCGTCGAGGGAGTCGACCTCACCGGCAAGACCTGCGTCATCACCGGCGCCTCCTCCGGACTGGGCCGCGAGTCCGCCCGCGCCCTGGCCAGGACCGGTGCGCACGTGATCCTGGCGGCCCGCAACACCGATGCGCTCGCCGAGACCGAGGCGTGGATACACGCCGAGGTGTCCGACGCGGCGCTGTCGTCGGTGCACCTGGACCTGACGTCGTTGGCCAGCGTCGCGGCGGCCGCGGCGGAGATCGCCGAGCTGACGCCGGCGGTGCACGTGCTGATGAACAACGCGGGAGTGATGTTCACCCCGTTCGGCCGTACCGCCGAGGGCTTCGAAATGCAGTTCGGCACAAACCATCTGGGCCATTTCGAGCTGACACGGCTGCTGTTCCCCGCGCTGGTCGCCGCCGACGGCGCACGGGTGGTCAACCTGTCCTCTGAGGGACACCGCATGGGTGACGTCGATTTTCAGGACCCGAACTGGGAGCACCGCGACTACGACAAGTTCGCCGCCTACGGCGCGTCGAAGACCGCCAACATGCTGCATGCGGTCGAGTTGGACCGCAGGCTGCGTGACAGCAGCGTGCGCGCCTTCGCGGTGCACCCCGGGATCGTGGCCACCTCGCTGGCCCGCCACATGACCAACGACGACTTCACGAGCCTGAACAAGTCCAGCGCGAAACGGACCGGCGACAAGCCGCCGACCGACTTCCGCACGCAGTTCACGACACCGGAGTACGGCGCCGCCACCCAGGTGTGGGCGGCCGTCAGCGACGAACTCGACAGCAGCGGCGGGGTGTACCTGTCCGACTGCCGGGTGCGCACCGCCGCTCCCTACGCCGTCGACGACTCCCGTGCGCTGGCACTGTGGGCACTGTCCGAACACCTCTGCACAGAGAGCGCGTCGAGCTCGGGCACGGGTGCGTGACCACCGGCGCGAAGGTCGTCTACCTTCGCTCCTACGGTGACCGCGACCGCGACGACCATACGGTGGTGGCCGCCGTCCTCGACGCCACCGTCGCGCAACTCGCCGAGGTCGCGTTCGACGCGCTGAGCACACAGCGCATCGCCGCGGCGGCCGGCGTCTCGCACCGCGACCTCTGCGTGTACTTCCGGTCGAAGGACGCGATCGTCGCCGAGATCTATCTCAATCTGCTCCGCGACGCGCCGCTGACCGTCGATGTGGACAAGTCGGCGCGGGCGCGGGCGGCCGCGCTGTTCAACCAGCTGGTGATGCTTCCCGCGAAGCATCCCGGGCTGGCCGCCGCGTGCGCCGGCGCGCTGATCTCGCGGGAGCCGTCGGTGCAGGTCATCCGGCGTCGCATCCATGCCGAACTACACCGCCGGGTGCGCGCGGCGCTGCGCTCGCAGGTATGGCCCGAGGTCACCGAGACGCTGGAGTTCGGGCTGGTCGGCGCGATGGTGCAGGCCAGTTCGGGAACCGCGACGTTCGAGGCCACCGCGGCCGGGTTGAGCAGCATCGTCGCAACCCTGTTGCCCGACACCTCGCCGAGGCCCTGAAGCCCAGCTCAGGGCACTGCCGACGGGTCGAGCGACAAGCCTCGCCCGCTAACTCGACTTGGCCGTCGCCGACAGCGGCACATACCATGCCAGGCGACTTGACGACTGTAAGGAGCGCAACGTGAAGACCCCTACCAGCAAGGCCATCGGCGTCGCTGTCAGCGCCGCCGCGATCGCCCTGTCGGTCCCGCTGTCCATCAACGCCCACGCCGAACCGACCACCCCCGCGGCGGAGATCCCGGATCCGCAGGGACCCGAGTGCGGCGCGTTCAAGGAGGCACTGCCGAACTGGAAGGGCCTGGCGAACCTGCCGGTCAGCACCGCGCTGTCCTCGATCGCCGAGATCTCGACGTTCAACGCCGCGCTCTCGGGGCAGATGAACCCTGCCGTGAACATCACCAGCGTGCTCGACAACGGGCCGTACGTGGTGTTCGCGCCCACCAACGAGGCGTTCGCCGCGCTGCCGCCCGACCAGCAGGAGGTGCTGCGCACCGATCCGGCCGCGCTGACCAGCCTGCTGTACTACCACGCGTTCCTCGGCCTGCTCGGCCCCGACGACGTCAAGGGCCAGCGTCCCACCCAGGAGGGCACCGAGATCGAGGTGACCGGCTCCGGCGGTGACATCCAGGTCAACGAGACCACCGAGGTGCTCTGCGGCGGCATCCCGGCGCAGAACGCCCGCATCTACCTCGTGGACAAGGTGCTCGACCCGACCGAGGCCCCGGCCCCGATCACACCGACCGGCACGTCGGAGACGAGCACCACCGAGACGACGACCACGTCCCCGACCGAGACCACCGAGCCGGCACCGGCGCCGGCGGAAGCACCGGCCGAGTCGCCCACCGTGCCCGCGGCCGAGGCACCGATCGGCTAGCCGGCCGTCTCAGCGCCGAGAGTGCGCTGGGTCTGGTGATTGCGCGAAATCACCGCTCTCACCGCACTGTCGGCACACGAAATGCCCCCGCCTCGGGCGGGGGCATTTCTCGTCGGCGGGCCGACTCAGATTCCACGTCGGCGGGCCGACTCAGACTCCCAGGTCGCGACCGATGATCTCCTTCATGATCTCGGTGGTGCCACCGAAGATCGTCTGGATGCGCCCGTCGACGTAGGCACGGGCGACCCGGTACTCCATCATGTAGCCGTAGCCGCCGTGCAACTGCACGCACTGGTCGACGACCTTCTTGGCGACCTCGGTGGCCCACCACTTCGCCTTGGCCGCCTCGACCGCGGTCAGCTCTCCGTCGACCACGCCCTGCAGGCAGCGATCGATGTAGGTCTCGGTGACCTCGAGCTCGGTCTCCATCTCGGCGAGCAGGAACCGGTTGTGCTGGAAGCTGCCGATCGGCTGGCCGAAAGCCTTGCGGTCCTTGGCATATCGCAGCGTCTCGTCGAACACCGCCCGCGCGCCGGCGATCGCCGAGATCGCGATCGACAGTCGCTCCGAGGGCAGGTTGGTCATCAGGTGGTAGAAGCCGCGCCCCTCCTTGCCGAGCAGGTTCGCGTTCGGCACCCGGACGTTCTCGAAGTGCAGCTCGGAGGTGTCCTGGCTGTGCAAACCCATCTTGTCGAGCTTGCGGCCGCGGCTGAAGCCCTCCATGTCGCGCTCCACCACGAACAGCGAGAAGCCCTTGTGCCCGGCCTCCGGGTCGGTGCGGGCCACCACGACGCACAGGTCGCAGTTGATGCCCGACGAGATGAACATCTTGGAGCCGTGGATGATCCAGTCGTCGCCGTCGCGCACCGCGGAGGTGCGGATGCCGGCCAGGTCGCTGCCGGCGCCGGGCTCGGTCATCGCGACTGCGATGATCGTCTCACCGCTGGCGATGCCCGGCAGCCACCTCTTCTTCTGCTCGTCGTTGGTCAGGTCCTTGAAGTAGGGCCCGACGACGTCGTTGTGCAGGCTCAGCGCGGGTCCGTGCACACCGGCCTTGGCGATCTCCTCGTCGATGATCGCGTTGAACCGGAAATCGTCCGACCCGCCGCCGCCGAACTCCTCGGGCATGTTGAACCCGATGAGGCCGTACTTGCCCGCCGCGGTGTAGGCCGACCGGTCCACGATGCGCTCGGTCTCCCACTTCTCGTGGTGGGGGACGAGCTCACGCTCGATGTACTCCTTGACGGTTCCGCGGAACGCCTCGTGCTCGGCGTCATAGATGGTGCGCTTCATGGCTTTTCGCTCCCCTTGCTTGGCTTACTTGGCCTTCCAGACCGGCTCGCGCTTCTGCGCGAAGGCCAGCGGTCCTTCCATGGCGTCTTCGGTCTTCAGCAGAGTCGAGAACTCGCCGAAGGTCTGCTTCCAGAACGGCTCGTCGCCGGCGACCACACCGTCGATCGCGCCATAGGACACCCGCTTGCTGGCCTGCACGGCCAGCGGCGCGTTGCAGGTGATCCGTTCGGCCAGAGCCAGAGCAGCGTCGACGACGGTGCCGTCGGGCACGACCTGATTGATCAGACCCCAGCGCAGCGCGTCGGCCGAGCTGATCGGCTCACCGGTGTAGATCAGCTCCAGCGCCACCTTGCGCGGCAGCTGCTCGACGATGCGGAATACGCCGCCGGCGCCGGCGATCAAACCACGCTTCACCTCGGGCAGACCGAATTTCGCGCGTTCCTCGGCGACCACCAGATCACTGGCCAGGGCCAGCTCGGTGCCACCACCCAGCGCGGTGCCGTTGACCGCGGCGATGGTCGGCTTGTCGATGAAGTGCCGCACGTAGCCGGCGAAACCCCACTCCGAGTGCTCGGGGTGGAACAGGTTCTCCCCGCGTGAGATCGCCTTGAGATCGGCTCCGGCACAAAAGGATTTGTCCCCGGCGCCGGTCAGGATGACGGCCCGGATCTCCGGGTCCTCCTGCGCGGACTGCAGTGCGTCACCGACGGCGGTGCTGACCGAGGCGTTGATCGCGTTGCGGGCCTCGGGGCGGTTGATCGTGATGATCAGGACGTTCCCCCGGCGCTCGGTGAGCGCGCCAGGGGCGACGGCGGTGTCGGTCACAGCAGTTCCAGGATGGTCGCGTTGGCCTGGCCGCCACCCTCGCACATGGTCTGGAGGCCGTACTGAATGTTGTTGTCGCGCATGTGGTATAGCAGCGTGGTCAGGATGCGCGCACCGGAGCCGCCGAGCGGATGGCCGAGCGCGATGGCGCCGCCGTTGGGGTTCAGCTTGTTCTCGTCGGCGCCGATGTCCTTCAGCCATGCCATCGGCACGGGCGCGAACGCCTCGTTGACCTCGAATGCGCCGATCTGGTCCAGGCTCAGGCCGGACTTGGCGAGCGCCTTCTGCGTGGCCGGGATCGGCGCGGTCAGCATGATGACCGGGTCGGCGCCGGCGAGCACCGCGGTGTGCACCTTGGCCAGCGGCTTGAGACCGAGCTCCTTGGCCTTCTCGGCGGACATGAGCAGCAGCGCGGCCGAGCCGTCGGAGATCTGGCTGGAGTTACCGGCGTGGATCACGCCGTCCTCCTTGAATGCGGGCTTGATGTTGGCCATCGACTCGACGGTGCCGCCGCGGCGGATGCCGCCGTCTTCGAGCACGACGGTGTCGTTGCCGTCGGCGTCTTGGGTCTTGATGCCCACGATCTGATCCTTGAAAGCACCGGAATCCTGTGCGGCAGCAGCCTTCTCATGCGATCGCAGCGAGAACTCGTCGAGCTCGGTGCGGGACAGGCCCCACTGCTCGGCGATCATCTCGGCGCCGATGCCCTGGTTGGGAGTCTTGTCGTAGCGCGCCTTGAACGACTCACCATAGGGGTTGCCGCCGTTGGCCAGCGACGAGCCCATCGGGGTGCGCGACATCGACTCGACGCCACCGGCGACCACGACGTCGTAGTGACCGGCCACCACACCGGCGACGGCGAAGTGCAGCGACTGCTGGCTGGAGCCACACTGGCGGTCCACGGTCACCCCCGGGACGGTCTCGGGCCAGCCGGCCGACAGCACCGCGGTGCGGGCGATGTCGAGCGCCTGCTCGCCGGCCTGCATGACGCAGCCCCAAATCACGTCGTCGACGAGCGCGGGGTCGACACCGGCACGCTGCACCAGTCCGTTGAGCACCTGGGCCGACAGCTCGGCCGGATGGATCCCCGACAGAGCGCCATTGCGCTTGCCGACTGGCGAGCGGACTGCCTCGACGATGACGGCTTCAGCCATGCGGATACTCCTTCATTGAATCGGCTTTGCCACGAACCTAACCAACAAGGTTTACTAGGTCAACCTACTGGTTGGTAGGGGTTTGGACCCGGGCCGCCACCTCCCAGGGTGGTTCGCACCTGGACGGACCCCCGCGTGGTCCGATTACCCCGTCATCACATGGTTTACTGAGTTGCACAGCTGTCACGCAGCGTAGTCGACCGACGAGGAGGTGCAGTGACCCACGGCATACCCCTGGCCCCGATGATCGGGCCGGACGCCGTCGCCTCTCGCGCCGCCGTTCGCTCCCCCAAGACCGCCGAGCTCGTCGCCGGCACGCTGCGCCGGATGGTCGTCGAAGGACAGCTCAAGGACGGCGACTTCCTGCCCAACGAAGCCGAGCTGATGGCCCACTTCGGCGTCAGCCGCCCGACATTGCGCGAAGCCGTCCGGGTGCTGGAGTCCGAGCGCCTGGTCGAGGTGCGCCGCGGCTCCCGCACCGGCGCGCGCGTGCGGGTGCCCGGCCCCGAGGTCGTCGCCCGACCGGCGGGGCTGCTGCTCGAACTGTCCGGCGCGACGATCGCCGACCTGCTGACCGCGAAGTCGGGAATCGAACCGATGGCCGCGCGGTTGCTCGCCGAGTCCGGTTCGCCCGAGGCGTTCGACGAGCTGGAGCAGATGCTGGAGGAACTCGCCGCCGACGGTCACCAGTCCAGCCGGCTGGCCGAGGCCACCGGGCTGTTCCATTTGCGCGTGGTGCAGCTGTCGGGCAACGCGACGCTGAGCATCGTGGCCGGCATGCTGCACGAGATCACGGTCAGGCACACGGCCTTCGTGTTCAACGAACGGCGCCCGGTGTCGAAGGCGGACTACGACACGCTGTTGCGGTCCTACCGCAGGCTGATGCAATTTCTGCGCGCCGGCGACGCCGTCGGCGCCGAAACGCATTGGCGCAAGCATCTCGACAAGACCAGGGAGCTGCTGCTGACCGGCCTCGAGAGTGTGCCCGTCCGCGACGTCATGGGCTGACCCCCCGCACAGACAGAGCCGATCCGCGACTCACGAGGCGTCGGCGGCGTCCCTCTGCCACGTCACGTGCACCGGAACAGTGTCGTCCCACGGCTGCCGGGTGACCATGTCGTCGACTATGACGTAACCGCGTTCGAACTCGCCGGTGGCGGCGTCGACCAGCCGGTACTCCTGACGCTGCCGGTGGATCGGCTGCGCGTCGAGCAACAGCACCCGCACCTCGCCGGGCTCGAAATGGCACCGCTTCTGTAGGGCGGCGATCAGCTGCTCGTTGTGCATATGTCCGTCACCGAAGTTCCATCCGATCGCGGTGCTGCAGATCCGTTCGCCGTCGGTGAGCACGTACTCGTCCTCGTTCCCGTCGGCCATGAGCCGGTGCGCGAGCGTGAACATCGCCCGGCCGTGGGTGTTGAACGACCGGAACGCATACCCCATGTACTGGTAGATCTCGGCGGTCTCCTTGCTGCCGTAGAACTTCTCCATCTGCGCGGCGGGCATGCTGGCGATCGCGACGATGCCGTTGGTGATCTTCTCGGCGGCCGACGGCTTCACGCACCACAGCGAGGTGTCCCAGTTGCCGGCGTAGTAACGCATGCCCGGCAGGAAGGACACCTTGCGGGGGAAGAGGTTTCCGACCACGACGGTGCCGGCGACGACGACGAACAACACGATCGGCCAGGGGCTCTGCAGGTCCGACAGACCGACCCCGGCGTTGCCGACGAACAACGCCAGCACGCTGAACATCATGAAGACGTTCCACTCCAGGGGCACCCCCATCGGGATTGCGGACAGGATGCCGAAGTGGAACACCAGCATCACGAAAGCCGCTATCGCGGTGGGCCATCCGCCGTGAGAGAAGAACAGCACCAGCGGCACCAGCATCTCGATGGCCGTCGAGAAGTGCGCGAGTACCCGCGACGCGCGCCCGGGACGCAGGTCGTCGGGGAAGCGCTCGAAGAACTTCCGCTTGATCGCCCGCGGCCTGATCACCGGGTTGTTGCTCATTATCGTCGAGATCACGAACGGGAAGTGCTTGTTGAGCTTCGAGGTCGCCGCACCCATCCAGATCACCAGGCAGACCAGCTTCGCGGCGATGATGATGTCGGCGCCGCTGAACAGGAAGCACACCGCCAGCGACCCGTACACCTCGCCGCGGGCGGCCAGAAAGATGACCTTGTCGCGCAACCCGGCGAGAATCAGCAACCCGATGATCGTCGCCGTCTGCCACACCGGCAGGATGCCGATCTCGGACCCGATCTCCGGGATCGGGCCGGTGCCGTCGGAGAACAGCGCGACCACGAGCACCACCAGCAGGGCTCCGTAGAGCGCGACGTCGAACAGGGTGCGGGTGTCGCCTGTTGTCAACGGAACCCGGTTCGGCCACGGGGGGAGCCGGATGGTCTTGGGTCTCAGCCAGTACAGCACCGAGCCCATCGGCGGAAAGAACCGGTTGTTCAGCGGACCGAACCCGCAGCCGAGACCGACGACCTCGAACAGCATCGTGTAGAAGACCACCTTCTGGTACACGATCGGCTCGTGATACCAGGCGGCCACGTTCGTGAAGCCGTCGATCCCGCTGGTGCTCAGCACGATCAGCCACGCGACGAGCACGTAGAGCAGGATCTTCACCACGTAGAACAGGTGCAGCACGACGGGAGTGCCGAAACCGACCTCCGCCCAGTGCCGCGCCATCGGCACGATGCGTTCCGCGCGGGTGCCCTTACTCCATTCCGCGTAGTCGACGACGGGAGCGTCCTGCTTGAGAAACCCCATGCCGGACAGACTAGAACGTGTTTCAGTTTCGATGGCCGCGAACAGACACAAAATCGCACGATTCGCGGCGCGATCGTGCGAGTTTGCGTCTGTTCGCGGGCTACCTCGCGGGGACTGGCCGGGAGGTTACGCGCCAGTCTTGGCGGGCGGACGGTAGAAGATGACCAGCTGACCGATGCCGCCGGCCAGGCCGAGCCCCACCGAGATCACCAGCCCCCACCAGCCGTGCAGCAGGTCATACACGCCCGTGCCGGAGAACAGCAGGTGGTCGAGGCTCAGCTTGCCTGCGCCGATGGTCGCGATGCCGACCGCCGACGCTGCGAGCACCAGGTTGTATTCCCAGCCCTCCTTGACGATGAAGAACCCGTTGGGCTTGTGCACCGTCCAGGCGGCGACCAGCATCAGCGCGACGAAACCCGCGGCCGGGATCGGGGTCAACAGACCGACCGCCAGCCCGATGCCCGCGGCCATCTCGGTGGTCGCGGCGATCCGGGCGTGGAACATGCCCGGCCTCATCCCCATGCTGTCGAACCAACCGGCGGTGCCCTTGAGTCCGCCTGGGCCGAAGAACTTGTTGTAGCCGTGCGCAGCCATGGTCAAGCCGAGGACGACTCGCAGGATCAGCACTCCGACGTCATAGGCAGTCATGCAACAGAACTTAGAACATCTGTCACGTCGCTGGCCACCCCCTGCCCGTCTGGGCCGTCGGCACCCAGTTGCCGTGGAACCCGGCCGGCACCCGGTGCGGCAGCCGGACGGAGGCGAGGTCATCGAGAGTGGCCGCGTCCAGGATCGCCAGTTCGCTGCGGTCGGTGGACCGGTCATAGACGTAGCCCATCAGCACGCCGTCGTCCTCGCCGGCCTCAGGATTGGACGGGTGGAACACGAACTCGCCCAACGTTTTTCCGGCTCCGAACGACCGGGCCACGGAGCGGTTCCCGACGAAATCGTGCTTGAGCAGCGTGTCAGCGCAGGTCCCGCCACCGGTGACGGCCGGGGCGTAGCCGTACCGGTGCCGCCGGCCCACGACGCGTTCGTCGACGCGCGGGAACTCCTGGCCGCGGTCGTCGATCCGGGATTCGCGAATCTTTCCATCGGCGAGGTCGACGGTCCAGCGGTCCAATGTCGGCGGGCCCTCATTGGGACCACGATGATCGGTGGCGAACATCTTCTCGTGCCGCACCACGTCGAGCACCACGGTGTCGCCGTCGTCGAACGCGTTCATCGGGTGGAAGACGTAGCACGGCTCGACCTCGAACCAGCGGACGTCGCCGTTGCCGCCGTCGCGCGGCATGACGCCGACACGAGCCGGATAGCGGGGGTTCCACGAGTACGGGAAGGCGGCCTCAGAGCCGCCGGCGCCCGGGCGGCGCGCCGCGACGGGGTCGGGGATGCGCACCCGGCCGATCAGCGCGGACAGCAGCAGCCGGGCGGGCAGCCGCAGCCCACGCGGCACACCGATCGCGGCGGCCTGGCGGGCGTCGAACGTGACCGGCAGGTCGTAGAACACCACGTGCCGTTCGGTCAACGAGAAGTCGTGCATCATCGGACTTCCGGTGACTTCGACGTTTACGGTGCGCCGGGCCCGGCCGTCGACGCCGATCACCGAGTACTGCACCGTGTTCCCGTTGAGTAGGCAGTAGGACACCGCGTGCAGCTCACCGGTCTGCGGGTCGCGTTTGGGATGAGCGGTGTAGCCACCGGCCAGCGTGCCGTCGAAATCGCAGACGCCGACGGTGTCCAGTTCGTCGGTCAGTTCGTATTGGGCGACCCCGGCCTCGATCAGCGCCATCGTCCTGCCCGCATGGCCTATCACGTTGGTGTTGGCGCCGATCGGGGTCAGGCCGTAGTCCCCCCGGGGCGGTGTCTCCCCGAGCGCCGCGGCCACTCGCGGACTGCGCACCCACCGGTTGCGATACCACTCGGCCCGGCCGTCGCGCAGGCGGATGCCGTGCACCATGCCGTCACCGGTGAACCAGTGATAGAGCTCAGGGTCGATCTCGGCGACCGGATTGGGGCCGTTGCGCAGGTAGCGGCCGTCCAGATGGTCCGGAATACGGCCGACCACGTCGAGATCGGTGAGCGTGTACTCCTGCGCCACCGGGGCGAATGCGCCTTCGAGGTACTGATTGGCCATACCGCCCCCTATAACAGCGTTATACGTGGTCTCTGTATAACACCGTTATGGCAGCATGGCAACCATGAAACAGGTAGCTGACAGCCTTGTCGGGGCCGGGGTACGGCTGATGGAACGCGACGGCCTCGCGGCCTTGAGTGCCCGCAGCGTCGCCGCGGAGGCCGGCACGTCGACGATGGCGGTCTACACGCACTTCGGCGGCATGACGGGCCTGCTCGACGCGATCGCCGTCGAGGTGTTCAGCCGGTTCACCCAGGTCCTCACCGAAGTCGCGGACACCGACGATCCGGTCGCCGATTTCCTGGCCATGGGGCTGGCGTATCACCGGTTCGCGCTCGCCAACCCGGCGCGCTACCAGATGATGTTCGGCGCGGCCTCGCCGGCGTCCATCGCCCGATTCCGCAGCGACATCACCGCCACCGGTACCGCGACCAACCGCGCCGAATGGGCGGCGTCGTTCGGCGCGCTGCACCGCGCCGTGCACCGGATGATGGCGGCCGGCCGCATCCGCGTCGACGACGAGCTCGCCGTCGCGGGCCGGTTGTGGAGCATCAACCACGGCGCGGTGATGCTCGAGCTGGCGGGCTTCTTCGGGCACGAGGGCCACGGGCTGGCGCAGATCCTCGGCCCTCTGGTCATCGACACCCTCGTCGGCATGGGCGACGACCGGGACGCCGCGACGCGTTCGATGGAGTCCGTCGTCGCGGCACTGGCCGATTCGTAGGGTTGGCCGAGTCGTCGTGAGATCCGCATCATCCTCGCCGAGATCGCGTCCAGCGTGCGATTTTCCCGACTTGACGCGCGTGGAATGCGATTTCGGCGGTCAGGGCGACAGCGCGTGGGCCAGCCGCTCGACGTAGGCGTCGATGTCGCCGATCGCCGAGTCCGCGGCGTGCACGCTGACCGCGACCGTGTCGCCGATGCCGTGCACGCCGTGCGTGACGCCCATCATCGGCGACAGACTCGGAAAGCCGGCGGTCAGCACGACCGTCGCGGCGCCGAACCGCAGATCCGCGGGACCTCGGTTGACGCTGGAGACCACGGTGTTGCCCGTCACTGTGGGCGACCGCACGTCGGGATCGATTTGCGCTGTACCCCAACGCAGTAGAGGGGCCGGCAGGGTGGCGAACGCAGCCGCCTCGCTCTCCATCGCCGGGTGTGCGGCACGGCGCCGCCGCCGGTGGAGGTCCCCCGCGATCGCTTCGGCGCGCTCCTGCGGCGCCAGACCTGGATAGAGGCCGACGCCGACATTGCCGAAGTGGTTGTGTGCCCTGGGCGGCCCCGGCCGGGCCATCGGCACCTCCGCTCCCAACTCGGCCGGGTCGTCACCGATCTCACGCAGATGACCGGCCAGCGCCGCCGACACCGCCGCCAGCACGCCGACGGTCACTGTCGACGCACCGAACCGTCCGCGCGGGCACACCACCGTACGCAGCCGGCGAGCGCCGTCGGGGCGGGTATTGCTGGTCAACGCGGGTCGCGAAAGCGCTTGCGGTGGAACCAGTCCCGCTTCGGTGTCGCGCACCAGCCGGCGGTGCGCCCGGCCGGCGGCGAACGCTCGCCAGGGCAGCGCCGCCCCGGACGCCGCCGGCGCGGTCACCGCGGGCACATCGACGTCACGGCCGAACAGGCGGGCGGCCAGCGCCGAGGCCCGGGTGCCATCGGCGAGGGCGTGGCAGATCTGCAGCACCGCAACCGATCCCGTGCCGTTGCCCGGCAGGCCGCCGACGGACGGGAACACGTGCAGCCGCCAGGTCAGAGCGGTCGCGTCGAGCTGTTCGTCGGTCAGATCCGCGACCGCCGCCAGGCACGCCTGCCAGTCGAGCGCGCCGAGGTTGTGCACCACGATCTGGTCGACGGCGACCTCGCGCGGCGCCCACACCGGATATGTCCAGAACCCGGTGTCGGCGATCCGCAGTCCGAACTCCGCACAGGTCTGCGCCCGGCCACGCACGACGTCCAGCGCCCGGTCCAGGTCGCCGACGCCGCCGTCACCGCCGCCGTCAAAGGCGTTGAAGGCGTACAGCAGGAACTGGTCGTTGGGGACCGCCGCCGACATCCAGTACATCTGCGCGTCGACCGCCGTGAGCCGGCGCACCGTCATCGGCCCAGGCTAGGCTGCCGGCATGGCGACAATGCCCGCGCCCTCGGACACGGGGGCGGCGTTGATCACCGGCGCATCGTCGGGAATCGGGGAACACCTGGCCCGCGAACTTGCGCGGCGCGGGCATCAGGTGGTCCTGGTGGCGCGGCGTTCCGAGCGGCTGCGGCAGCTGGCCAATGCGCTCGGCACGCGCGCCCACGTGCTCGCCGCCGACCTGGCCGAGCGTGCGGACCGGGCGGCGTTACCCGACCGGGTGGCCGCCCTGGGGCTGACGGTGGATGTGCTTGTCAACAACGCGGGCGTGGCGAATGTGGGGGCGGTCGCGCGGGTGGACGTCGACGACGAACTGCGGCTCATCGAGGTCGACGTCGCTGCCGTCGTCGACCTGTGCACCCGGTTCGTGCCGGCCATGGTGGCGCGCGGACGGGGCGCTGTGCTCAATGTCGCGTCGGTCGGGGCGTTCGGTCCGGTGCCGTGGCAGGCGTCCTACGGCGCAGCCAAGGCGTTCGTGCTCTCCTACACCGAGGCGATGCGCGAGGAGTTGAAGGGCACCGGCGTGACGGCGGCCGTCGTGTGTCCGGGTCCGGTGCGGACGGGGTTCGGCGAGGCCGCCGGCATTCCCGACGAGGACGCCGAGAAGTTGCTCCCGAGTTTCCTGTGGGAGCAGCCGGAGGCCGTCGCCAGGGCCGCGGTCGACGGCCTGGTCCGTGGCCGGCGGATCATCGTGCCCGGCGCTGCGAACCGGGTGGCGGCGGCGCTGAACCGGTTGGCCCCGCGCTGGGTCCTGCTGCCGATGCTGGCCCGCAACCACCCCGGCCGCGAGCCGCGCTGAACCGCTACACCGGATCGAACTTGGAGATCAGCCAGCGGTCGCCGTCCTTCTCCAGCGTCACCCGCACGCTCGAGGCGGTGTCGGTGGGGGCGTCCGCGCCGACCGACACCGTCTGGTTCACGAACAGCAGCACCACGGCCTCGCTCGGAGTCGCCGACACCGACGCCGCGGCAGGCACCGACGCGACGGCCGAGATCTGCTTCTCCTTGGCGCCGGGGATCACCACGTCTTTGGTCAACGACGTGTAGGCGTCCCGGAATTCACCGGTCAGCAGCTCGCGTGCCGCACCGAGCTGCTGTTCGACGGTGTCGGGCTTATAGGACAGCAGCGCGATCGTGCTGTCGCGGGCCGCTTGCACCGACATCGCAGCGGCGACTTCGCTGTTGCGGATCGAATTGTCGCGCCACTTCAGATATCCCGCGCCCAGCGCGAGCACCAGGGCCAGCGCCGGCAGCACCGCGAACGCCACCACCCGCGACCATGCGATGCCGCCTTTCGGCGCAGGCGCGTCAGCGGCCCCGGCCACCTCGTCAGCCGCGGCGGTCTCGTCGACCGCCTCGGTTTCGTCCGGCCCGGTGGTCTCGTCGGCCGCCCCGGTGTCGGCGGGCTCGGCCGGCTCAGCGGTGTCGGCCTCGACGATCTCGGTCGCGTCGTCGTCGGTCGCGCCGACTGTCACGTCGTTCTTGTCGCTCACGGCACGAACTCCACTTTCGCCACCTTCGCCTCGCCGTCGACGTCCTGCACCGTCAGCCGCATCCGCCACGCCCGCGGTTGCTGTTCGGGTGCGCCGGCGTTCGTGGTCTGCACGGTCACCGCGACCAGCACCTGGGCCTCGTTGTCGCTGGAGGACTCCAGGCCCGCCTCGGCGACGGTGCCGACCGACTTCGACTGAGCCTGCTTGACCACCTCCACGAACGGCTCCGCGCGCCGCTGGAAATCGTCGTAGAACGTGCCGGTGGCCGAGTCCAGAATGCGCTGGACGTCGGCGTCGGCGTTCTGCCAGTCGATGGTCGTCAAATTGAGGGCTCCCTGCCGCCCGACCTGCAAGAAGACGTTTCGCTGTTCCTCGGCCTTGTTGGACTCGTAGGTGCGGTATCCGAGCCAGCCGGTGAGGCCCGCCAGGGCCAGCACGCCGACCGTCCCGGCGATCAGCGCGAGCTTGACATGCGAGATCGGCCTGCGGGGCGCGACCTCATCCTCGACCTCGGCCGCGGCGGCCTCGGAGTCCTGGACCCCGTCCGACTCCGTCTCGCCCGTATCCGCGACCGACGCCGTGGCTTCAGGGCTCTCGCCGGGCGCGCCGACCTCGGTGGTCGACTCCTCCTCAGCGGGTCTCTTCTCGTCTGCCATCAATGTTTCCTCAGCGGCCGGCGGGCCAGATCGGGGTCGGTGCACAGGTCGGTACCAACTTACGTGTCCGACACCATATCGTCGGCGGCCGCGAGCCGATTCGACGCACTGACTATTGACCACCACGTTCGGAACAGTCCCGTGCCCCAGTCGTCCGCAGACAGCGAGCGGTCAGCCCCCGGGCGGGACGAGCATCGACTGCCACGGCCGCTCCCCCGACGCGCCACCGGCAAGGTTGGATTGCGTGTACACCTTCCCGTCCGGACCGACGTATTCGCCAGAGGCGGGGTCGTATTCGGCAGCCGCCACGGGCAGCGGAGGCGTCCCCGGCGGTGGAGGCGTCACTGCGACCGGAACATCCGGTGGCATGTCAGGGATCGGCTCTCCGGACAGCGTGGCGTTCGGATCGCCCTTCCAGTTGTAGCCGTCGTTGAGCGGCACATACACCTCGTCGCTTTCACAGTCCTGCCAGGTCGGGGCGCGTTTGCCCGGCACGGAGACGCACGGCAGGTTGCGGGCGCCGCGGACGTTGAACGGCGCATCCTGCGGGACGCGGCAGTACAGGTTGCCTGCCGGCCTGTCGGGGTAGTCCTCGAAGGTCGGCACGCGACGCTGCTGCGCCGGAAGGAAGCCGGTGGTGCATGGCGGCGGCAACTGCTGGGGCGGCAACGGAATCGGCGCCGGGAAAAACGGGATCGCCAGGTTCAGGTTGAAGACCAGGGCATCACCCATGTAGTCCTGCTTGGTGTTGCGCTTGTGCACGCCGACGGCTTGGGTGACCGCGGTGCCCTGCGGCAGCAGCACCAGTAACTGCTCGAGGCTGGGCTGATAGGTGACCGCCACCTCGCCGACGCTCACCAGGTTGGCCAGCACGATCGGCAACGTCGGTTGCAGCCGGTCGAACAGCGCCCGCACCTCCTCGGCGCCGCCCGGCCCCTTCTCCAGAATCCCGGCCACGGCCGGGTCCTGGTTCTGCAGCTGCCCGGAGATGCTCGCCAGATTCGCCGCCCACGCCTGGATCGAGTCGCCGGTCTCGGTCTGCGAATCGAGCACCGGTTTGGACTGGTCGATCAGCGTGGTCAGCGACTCGAGGTTCTTGCGGGCGTCGATGGCCAGTGCGGTGCTGCCGGTGACCAACCGGCGCAGGTCCGGCCCGAGCCCGCCGACGGCGGTGTAGGCCTCGTCGACGACGGTCTGCAGGTTCTCCTGCGGTATCGCCTCAAGGCCGGTGTTGGTGGCGTTCAACACCCCGTTGATGTCCGTCGGAATCGACGTCCGGTCCATCGGGATGACGTCGCCGTCCTTGAGCACCGGCCCCTCGGCGCTTCGGGGCAGCAACTGCACGAACTGCTCACCGACCGAGGACACGCTGTGGACCTCGGCGTCGACATCGGCGGGAATCTTGACGTCGTCATTCAGCGACAGCACCGCCACGACGCCTTTATCGGTCAGCTGGACGCTCTTCACCTCGCCGACCTCGACGCCGCGATAGGCGACGTTGCCCCTCGGGTACAGGCCACCCGATTCGGGCAGCTCCACGGTCACCCGGTACTGCCCGATGCCGAGGAACGCGGGCAACCGCATATAGGCGAACACCATGATCGCCAGGGCGGTCGTCGCTATGACGGCGAAGATCGCCAGCTGGATCAGGATTCGACGAGTCAGACGCATGCTATGGCCCCTGGTCCCAGCGGTACGGAGCGACCAACGGGTTGCCCGCGGTGCCGGGGCCGCCCGCGATGCACGGGTTGGGGAACTGCCCGATGGTGCGGCCCCACTGCAACTCCAGCCAGGTCAGGTCGCACTCCCACCGGCTTCCGGTGAAGAATCCGGAGTCGATCCTGCTCAGTGTCAGGTCGAGGATCAACGTGAGGTTGGCGTAATCGCCGCGCATCCAGTTGGTCAGCGTCTCCTTGGGGAACGGGAACGTCGGCAGGAAGCTCAGCGCGCGGGTCAGCGCGGGGCCGGCGTCGGCGAGTTCCTCCAGCACCGGGCCCAGGTCTTCGAGCTCGGCAACCAGCGCCTCCTGGGTCTGGTTGACCGAGTCGGCGGCCAGCGCGCTGAACCTCCCCAACTGGGTGAGCGCCTCGGCAAGGTTGTTGCGCTGGTCTCTGAGCACGGCCAGCGCATCGGGGATGGTCCGTAGGGCCTTGTCCACCACGGGCTTCTGCTCCGCGAGCTGTCCCACCAGGTTGTTGAGGCTCTCCGCCGCGGCGATGATGTCGTCCTTCTGGTCGTCGAGGTAACCGATGGCCTTGTCGAGCTGCTCGATCAGGCTGCGCAGGTCGTTCTCCCGACCGGTGAAGGCGGTGCTCAACGCTTCGGTGATGTCCTGGATCTCGCCGATGCCGCCGCCGTTGAGCAGCATGGCGATGGCAGCCAGCGCCTGTTCGGTGGTCGGGTAGGCCCGCGATGACGACAGCGGAATCAGCGAGCCCTCTTTCAGTCTGCCCTGCGGCGCTTCGTCGGTCGGCGGCGCCAATTCGATGTGCAGCGAACCCAGCAAGCTGGTCTGGCCGAGGGTCGCTGTCGCGTTCGCCGGCAGCTCGACGTCGCCGTTGAGCTGCATCGTCACCAGCGCATGCCAGCCTTGACGTTCGATCTTTCTGACGTGGCCGACGTTGACGTCAGCGACCCGGACGCGGGAGTTCGGCTCGATGGTGTCGACCTCCGGCATCTGCGCATGGATCTGAAACGCTCCCGGCCCCGTGCCCTCGACACCGGGCAGCGGAACGGAGTTCAGCCCGCGCCAGTCGGAACAGCCCGCCAGCAACCCGACCAGCACGGTCGCGATGGCAACCGCGCGAAATGCGCTGGCGCGCATCATGATCCTGCTCCATGCGGCACCATCAGGCCCTGCAGGCCGTCAGCCGGGTTGGGCGCGGTGGGCGGCGCCGCCTCCGCGGGCAGGAGCGGCCCCATGGCTGGTGACGGTGGCGCACCCGCCGGCGGCTCGGCGGAAACCGGTTGCGGCGGAATGTAATCGGGGCGCAGCCAGTCCTCGCTGTAGGTGAGCTCATTCGGCCTGGTGGTGGCGCCGACGAAGACGTTCTGCGCGAGCGGCAGGAAGTTGTATTGGCGGTTCTTGATGATCGGCGCCATGTACTGCACGCAAAGTTTCGCCGACTCCTCGGCGCCCAGGCGTGAGGCCGCCTGGATGGCGCCGCACAGGAAGGAGACCGGGTCGGCGAAGTTGTTGATCATCGGCACACTGCTGACCGCGCCCTGGGCGGGTTGCCAAATGTTGACGTAGTTCTGCAGGGTGTTGGGAGCCACGTGCAGGAACTGCTTCACGTCGGCGAGACTGTCCGTCAACGCCTGGGTCACGCCCGCGAGTTTGTCCGACGTGGTGCCCAGCGATTCGCGGTTGTCGGCAACGAATGTCTGGACCTCCCCGACGGCCCTGTCCAGGTCCCGGACCGCGTTGGCCACCTCGTCGGGATCGTCGGCGAGCAGACCGGTCACGCCGGCCAGATTCTGGTTGAGCTGACGCATCAGGTTGGTGCTGTCCTGCAGCGCGGACACCAGGGTCGCCAGGTTCTTGACCGTGGAGAAGATGTTGGTGCTGTTGTCCCCCAGCGCCGAAACGGCTTGCGACAGCTTGATGACGGTGTCCCGGATGTTGGCGCCTTCGCCGCGAAGATTGTCGGCGGTGGTGTTGATGACGGAGCCGAGCGGGCTCACGCCGCCGGGCTCGGTGGGCTGCAATGTGTCGGCCAGTGTCGCCAGCTGCTGGCGGACCTCGTCCCATTCCACCGGGACCGCGGTGCGCTCCCGCGGGATCACCGCGTCGTCCTCCATCACCGGCCCACCCGTGTAGGCGGGGGTGAGCTGGATGGTGCGCGCCGTCACCAGCGTCGGCGACAGGATCACCGCCTTCGCGTCCGCCGGCACCTTGTACTTGCTGTCGTACCAGAAGGAGATCTTGACCGACTCCGGCTGCGGCTCGATGGACTCGATCCTGCCGACGGGCACGCCGACGATACTGACATGGTCGCCTGCATAGATGCCGTTGCTGTTCTCGAAGTACGCGACGGCGTAGGTGCGGCTGATCCGATCGGTGGTGCGCAGCAGCACGACCACGCCACCGACCAGAATCACAGCCAGTGAAGCGATCAGGAGGATCCGGAGGGTGCGCGTCATCGTCCGGCCTCCGCGGATCCGAGATGAGGCGCCTCACCGGGCGCGGGTACCAGCACCGGCGCCGGGGTCGGTCCCGGAATCGACTGCTGGCCCGGTGCCGCCTCGGCGGGCGGCCCCGGCGGCGGCCCGCCGGGGGGCGGCGCCGGCAGCGGCGCGCGATAGGGGTAGCAGCCCGGGCCGGGCAACGGCAGCCCGGGCGGCCCGCACGGCTGGTCGCCGGGATTGCCGGTGATGGCGTCGGGAACCGTCAGTCGCGGCTCGCCGCCCTGCCCTGTCCGGGGGTAGGGCGAAGGCAGTGCCGGTGTGCCCGGCTGGCCGACGGGCGGATCGGTCAGTTCCGAGGGCAACAGCACAGTGGGGTCCAGCCCCAGATCGGAGAACGCGGAGTCGATGAAAGGCTGCAGGAACTGGCCCGGGAGCAGGTTGGCGACATAGGTCTTGAAGAACGGCCCGGACGCCACCGACTCGCCCAGCGACATCGAGTACTGCTGAAGCAGTTGGATGGACTTCTGCAGGCGTTCCTTGCGGTTGTCGATCATCGTCAGCACGCCGTTGAGCTTGTCCAGCGCGGGCCGCAGCGTTTCGCGGTTCTCGGCGATGAAGCCCAGCAGTTGATCGCTGAGCGCAGAGATGTTGCCGGAGATTTGATCAAGGGCGGCGCTCTGGTTCCGCAGCTCGATCAGCAGCGCGTTGCTGTTCGCGACCAGGCTCACGACCTGATTGCTGCGCTCGGCCAGCACCGTCGTGGCCTTCTCGGCGTTGCCCAGCAGGGATCGCAACTCGGCGTCGCGCTCGTTGAGGGTCTCCGAGAACCGCGCGACCCCCTGCACGGCAACGCGCAGTTGCGGCGGGGTGTCGGCGAACGTCGCCGACAGGACCCGCAGCGAATCAGACAGCTGATCGGTGTCGAGCCCGCTGATCGTCATCGCCAGATCGCCCAGCGCGTCGGGGAGTTGGTACGGCGACGTGGTGCGCTCGAGCGGGATCGGACCGTCGAGTTGACCCCCGCCCCGCGAGGTGATCTCCAGCATCTTGGAGCCCAGCAGGCCCTGGGTCTTGATCGCCGCCTCGGTGCGCTCACCGAGCCGGATATCCCGGGCGATGGTGAATGTGACGCGCGCACTTGATCCGTCCAACTCGATGGACTTGACGTCGCCCACGGTGAATCCCGAAACCTGCACGTCTTCACCGGTTTTCAGGCCGCCCGCCTCGGCGAAGTAGGCCGAGTACTCCTTGCCCTGCAGAAACGGCAGCCTGTCGTAGTTCAACGACCCCAGCACGATGCCGATCGTGGCCGCCAGCCCGACGACGCCGACGACGAGTTGGTTGCGTTCACTGAAGGACTTCATCGCGGCGCGCACCTCCCGGTGGACTGGCCGGCGACCTTGACGTACACCGGCTGCCCGCCCTTACCGTTGAGCTTCAGCACGATGTCGCACAGGTAGAAGCTGAAGAAGTCACCGTAGATGCCTTGGCGCGCCAGCGCTTGATACGCGTCCGGGAGCGTGTTGAGGAAGTTGTCGAAGTACTCGTGATCGGCCACCACGATCGCCGCGGAGCGGTCGGTCTCCCGAACCGTCTTGGCCAGCGGCGGACGAGCCTGTGTGAGCAGGTCCGCGACGGTGGCGGCCGCGGCGTTCGTATACGCCAGGCCGTTGCTCAGGTCCTCTTTGCGATCCCGCAGCGTCTGCACCAGGTCGGCGAGCGCGTCGATCGCCTTGGCGAACTGGTCGTTCTGATCACCGAGCGAGCCCAGCACGACGTTGAGGTTGGTGATCACCTGGCCGATCAGCTGGTCCCGGTCGGCCAGCGTGCTCGTAAGGGTCGCAGTCTGCGCCAGGAACGAGTTGATCGTCCCGCCCTGTCCCTGCAGGGCCGAGATCAGCTGACCCGACAGTGCGTTCACCTGCTCGGGATCCAGCGCCCGGAACAGAGGCCGGAATCCACCGATCAGCGCGTCGAGGTCCAGCGCCGGCGCGGTGCGGGCCATCGGAATCGTCTCTCCGGGTTCGAGAGTCGTCGTCGCGCCGGCCCCCTCCTGCAGCGCCAGATAGCGCCCACCGATCAGGTCGTCGTACCGGATGACGGCCCTGCTGCCCTCGGTCAGCACCACCGACTGATCCGCGGTGAACTCGACCAACGCCGTCGTGTCCGGCTGAATGGCGACCTTTTCGACCTTGCCCACCTCGACGCCGGCGATGCGGACGAAGTCCCCGTTCTCCAGCCCGGTCACATTGGCGAACGCAGCCTTGTAGGTGTGGGTCTTCTCCCCGAAACGCATCTGACCGAACACCGCGAACAATCCGAAAACACCGATCAGGCACACAGTCAGGAACGCGCCGAGACGCACGGCGTCGTGGCGCACCCTGGTTGTCAAGCCCGGCATGGCGGTGTACCTCTCCTCGCTCTTGCGACGGCGGTCATGGTTTCGGAGCCGCCTCGCGCGGCAACGGCACGGGTGGTCGGGGCGTCGGCTGCATCTGCGCCGGGTGGTGCACGATGAACGGCTCGGAGCCGGGCCTCGGTCCGGGGTCCCGCGGCGCCATCGGGGGCGGTGCCGGTGGCAGTCCCGGCCACAGCGGGGTGCCGTCCGGTGCGTACAGGTCCGCGCCATAGGCGGGCGCGCCCGGATACGGAACCGGACCGATCGCGGGTCCGCCGAAGAGGTTGCGGATGCTCGGCGGTTCCGGCACCGCCCGGGTGACAGGCAGGTAGTTGGCCCAGGCCGGGAAACCGATGCCCGGATTGGGCCGCCAGTCGATCCCGGTGCCGAATCCGGTGTTGGTGACCAGGTTTCGCACGGGCCAGTTCTTGGCGACGTCGGGCAGCGAACCGCAGCTCGGTTTGCCGCCCGGCCCGCCCTTGGCGCCGATGATCGGCAGGTTGTCCGGGTAGTGGTACGGGTCATCGCCGAGCGTCAGCCCGACGTCGAGCACCAACGTTCGTCCGTTGCCGCCCGGCGCCTCGTAGCCGCCGGTGTCGAGCAGGGTCTTCGCCCCCGTCAGCAGGCAGGTGTAGGACGGGCTGTACTTGTGCAGCAGGTTCGTGGTCGGCTCGAGCACGTTGACGGCCTTGATGAGGTTGGCCTGGTTGGGCGCCAGCAAGCTGATGCCGCTGTTGGAGAGTCCCGTGGTGGCCAGCAGCAGAGCATCCAGCTGGGTGGCGCGGGCGGTGATGGTCGTGCTGGTGGTGCTGAGCGCATCCAGGGTGGTCAGGATGTCCTGCGCGGCAGCGCTGTACGTGTCGTTGAAATCTCGTAGCGCCCGCCAGTCGGCGGCGATCGTGTCGCTGCGCGGATTCAGCTGGAGCAGGACCTGATTCGCGTCGGTGGTGGCCTGGCCGATTCGCTCGCCCTGCCCACGGACACCGTCGGCCAGCGCTGACAGGGTGCTGTTGAGCTTGGCCACGTCGATGCGCTCGATGATGTCGACGATGTTCTGGAACACCGTGTTGGCTTCGACGGTGACATTGCGGGACTCGATCACCTGCCCGGCTTGCAGCTGTCCCTGGGGATTCTCCGGATAGACCAGGTCGACGAACTTGGCACCGAAGACCGTGGTCGCCCGGATCTGACCTTCGACGTTGGCCGGGATGAACGCGATCTTGTCCTTGTCGATCTCCAGCGTCAGCGCCACCGGTTGGCTGCCGCCCTGGATGGCGGAGACCCGCCCGACCTGGACACCGCGCAGCTTGACCTTGGAGTTGGTCTCCATCACCAGGCCCGCACGTTCAGAGGTCAAGGTCACCGTTTCGTGCGGCTTGAACGTGCCGAAGAACAACGAGTACGTCAGCCACAGGGCGACCGCGAGCAGGACGAGCAGGATCAGCGTGTACCACGCCGGATGCAGGCCCTCGTCGTGTTGGTCCATGTCAGCCCGCCAGATTGAAGTTGCCGGACTGGCCGTAGACGGCGAGCGAGAGGAGCACCAGCACGGACGCCGAGACGATCAGCGAGGTGCGCACCGCCCGCCCGACGGCCTCCCCGACGCCTGCCGGCCCGCCGCGCGCGGTGTAGCCGTAATAGGTGTGCACGAGCATGATGATCACCGACAACACGATGCACTGCCCGAACGACCACATCAGGTCGGTGGGGTTGAGGAACGTCTTGAAGTAGTGGTCGTAGACGCCCGTCGACTGGCCGTAGATCACGGTCGTACCGAACCGCGCCGCCCAGAACGCCATCAGCACACCCACGCAGTACAGCGGGATCACCACGAGGAAGCCGGCGACCACCCTGGTCGAGGCGAGGAACGCGATGGACCGGATGCCCATCACCTCGAGCGCGTCGATCTCCTCGTTGATCCGCATGGCGCCCAGTTGTGCGGTGGCGCCGGCGCCGATGGTGGCCGACAACGCGATCGCGGTGGTGGCCGGTGCGATCAGCCGAACGTTGAAGTAGGCCGACACGAAGCCGGTCAGCGCCTCGACGCCGAGTTCGGAGAAGTCGCTGTAGCCCTGCACCGCCACCAGCGCGCCGGTGGTGACCGTCAGGAAGCCGACGATCGCGACCGTCCCGCCGATGACGATGAGCGCCCCCGCCCCGAGCCCCATCTGGGCGACGATCCGGATCAACTCGACGCTGTAGTGGCTGAAGACGTAGCCGACGGAGCGCAATGTGCGGCCGTAGAACTTCGTCTGCACCCCGATGTCGATCCAGGGATCGGCGACGGAGCGGAACCGGCCTTTCAGCCACGGGAACTGGGAATGGGGCCGAGCGACTGTCATAGCGTGATCTTGATCGCTACGGCCGTCGCGACGATGTTGATCGCGAACAGCGCCATGAAGGTGAACACCACGGTCTCGTTCACCGCGTTGCCGACCCCAGCCGGGCCGCCACGCACGGAAATCCCTTTGTAGCAGGCGATCAGACCGGCGGAGAGCCCGAACAACGCGGCCTTCATCAACGCGATCACCACATCGGCGGTACCGATGATCAGCGTCAGGCCCGCCGCGAACGCGCCCGGCGACACGTGCTGGATGTACACGACGAAGAAGTAGGCCCCCGACAGGCCGACGAGGATCACGGTCGCCGACAGCGCCAGCGACACGACCATGGCGGCCAGCACCCGGGGAACCACAAGGGCCTGAATGGGATTGATGCCCATCACCCGCAGTGCGTCGAGTTCCTCGCGGATGGTGCGGGCGCCCAGATCGGCACACATCGCGGTGGCCCCCGCGCCGGCGACCACCAACACGGTCACGATCGGCCCGATCTGGCGGACGGTGCCGAGCGCAGCTCCGGTCCCGGAGAAGTCCGCGGCGCCGAGCTCGGTCAGCAGGATCGTTGTGATGAAGGTGAGCAGCACGGTGTAGGGAATCGTCAGCAGCAGCGTCGGCACAATCGACACCCGAGCGACGAACCAGGCCTGGGAGATGAACTCACGCCACGCAAACGGCGGCTGGAACATCGCCACGAAGGTGTCCAGCGCCATCGAGAAGAAGCCGCCGAAAGCGCGCACGGGCTTGGCGATCACGTCAGAAGCGACCATCTATCGCGCCCCTCCCCGTGTGCACCTCAGCCATCGGTCCTCCGACAACCGGCCTGGCCCCGATTCGGGTGGGGCTGAGGTTACACAGCCGAGGACGCGCAGAACCGTATATCAACAAATTCTGAGCTGGCAATACGAACGCCGTCGGGCGAGCTGAGACCAACTGGATACGTCGTGACTAGATGCTCCGGACGGCGCCTTCGAGTTCGGCGATCACGATCCTGCGCATGCCCAGCATCGCCTTGGTCGCCGCCGCCGCCCGCGCGGGATCCGGATCGCCGATCAATTCACTGAGCCGGTCCGGCACGATCTGCCAGCTCAGCCCGTAGCGGTCCTTGAGCCAACCGCACTGCGATTCCTGGCCACCGTCGACCAGCCGGTCCCAGTAGTGATCGACCTCGTCCTGGTCACGGCAGGCGACGGTGAACGACACGGCCTCGGTGAACGGGAACTGCGGCCCGCCGTTGATGGCGATGAAGCGCTGACCGTCGAGCGTGAACGTCGCCGTCACCACCTCGCCGGGATTCCCGGGGCCGGCGTCGGTGTAGCGCGCGACGCACTCGACGGCGGAGTTCGGGAAGATCGCGGTGTAGAACGCGACCGCCTCCTCCAGGTTGTCGTCGAACCACAGCGACGGCGTGATGGCGGGCATGGCAGCTCCTTCGGTCGAACAGTGTCCTGCCCGTTCCGACTCGGCGACGCCCCGCCACTCATCGGCGGGCGCCGCGATTCACCGTGGGCCGGTGGCTCCGACCGCCCGCAGCGCAAAATCCAGCACCGTCTCCTGGGCCTGCTTGCGGATCTGCGGATCGTCGCTGTTTTGGTTGCCGAGCACCCTGCTGACCACCGCATTGATCGCGACGGCATCGATCTCGGGTTCGGTAAGCGGGAAAGAGCCGTCATGCCGGCCACGGCGCAGGATCTCCGACAGCGACCGCTCACGGTCGGCGTGAAAGCGCTCCCTCAGCTCGCGGTAGCCTCTGGCCGCTCGGACCTCCTCGGAGTCGATGACGGTCAGCTGCAGTCGCTGCTGCGGGTCCACCACGAGGTCGAACACGGCGGCGATCCACGCCGCGAGCTGGTCGGTCGGTGTGCCGACCGCGGCGTCGGCGACCGCGTCCACCGCAGCGACGACCGCCTCGCACTCCTGCTGCAGCAACGCCAGGAAGAGGTCGTCCTTCGACAGAAAATGCCGGTAGAACGCCCGGCTGGACACTCCGGCCCCACGCAGGATCGCCGACACCGGAACAGGTCCGGAGTGCGGTTCTGCCAGGCAGCGGTATGCGGCGGTGATGATGCGCCGTCGATCGTCATCGTGATGACCCCCCATTGTCACAACCGTAAATATTACTGTCCGCAGGGTTGACCCGGCCCCGGGACGGCAACCACCCGCCCGCGCAGTAGCGTGATCGCGGGGACCAGCCGAGAGGACGCCCGTGAGCACCACCTGCAACGAACCAAGGACCGTCACCTTCCGCGGCGCCGAAGACCTGACACTTGTGGCCGACGAGTGGAACAAGCCTGCGGAGACCGCCGGGTTCGACGCCACCCGCCCCTCGGTGCTCATGCTGCACGGCGGTGGGCAGAACCGGTTCTCCTGGAAGAAGACCGGAAAGATCCTGGCCGGTGAGGGTTTGCACGTGGTCGCGCTCGACAGCCGCGGCCACGGTGACAGCGACCGCTCCCCCGACGCGAACTACACCGTCGAGTCGCTGTGTGCCGACACCTGCGCGGTGCTCGACCAGATCGGGCGGCCGACCGTGCTCATCGGCGCCAGCATGGGCGGCCTGACCGGGATTCTGACGGCCCGGCAGGCCGGTGCCGGGCGCGTGGCGCGGTTGATCCTCGTCGATGTGGTGCCGCGCTACGAGAAGGAAGGCAGCGCCCGCATCCGCGATTTCATGTTCAGTCACGTTCACGGCTTCGACTCACTGGAGCAGGCCGCCGACGCGGTGGCCGCGTATCTGCCGCACCGGACGAAACCCCGCAGCCCCGAAGGCCTCAAGAAGAATCTGCGGCGTCGCAACGGCCGGTGGTACTGGCATTGGGATCCGGCGTTTCTGACCAAGCCGAACGAGGACCCGTTCGTGCGGGTCGAGCTGCTCGAGCAGGCGGCGATCGAGTTGACGATCCCGATCCTGCTGGTGCGCGGGAAACTGTCCGATGTGGTGAGCGAGGAAGCGGTGCACGACTTCCTGGCGAAGGTCCCGGCTGCCGAGTTCGTCGAGCTCTCCGGTGCCGGACACACCGCAGCCGGGGACGACAACGACGCGTTCTCGGACGTCGTCACAGAGTTTGTGTTGCGATGAGCGCTCGGGCGAAGAGCATGGTGCACCAGTGAGCGCTCGGGGCTTCAACTTTCTGGAGCAGCCTGAGCTGCCCGCCCCGCAGGTGAGTGAGGCCCAGGCAGCCGACATCCTGTCCACGCACTACGGCATCACCGCGCGTGTGGAGTCGCTGGGCAGCCAACAGGACAAGAATTTCACCGTCCACGCCGACGACGGTCAGATCGTGGGCGTCCTCAAGATCGCCAATCCGGCGTTCACAGCCGAGGAACTGGCCGCACAGGACGAAGCCGCGCAGCTGATCGCGGAGGCCGAACCGGCGCTGCGGGTGTCGGTTCCGTTGGAGAACAAGGCCGGGCAGAAGTGCACGGCCGTCGAGGATTTGGCAGACGGCACCGCGTATGTGCGGCTGCTGCGCTACCTGCCGGGCGGGACGTTGCTACAGTCCGGGTACCTGAGCCCGGAGGCGGTCGCCGGTCTCGGCGACGTCGCCGGGCGCGTGAGCCGGGCCCTGGCGCAGTTCACCCATCCCGGACTGGACCGGATCCTGCAGTGGGACCTGCGATTCGGCATGGATGTGGTGGAGACGCTGAGCTCGCATGTCGCCGACGCGCCGCTGCGGGACCGGCTGCTGGCAGCGGCGCGGGAGGCGTGGGCGCGAATCACCCCGCTCGATGAGAAGCTGCCGCGCCAGGCCGCCCACATCGACCTGACCGACGCGAACGTGGTGGTGTCCCGCGAGGGCGCCCGTGTGCGCCCCGACGGAGTCATCGACTTCGGCGACCTGTCCCACACCTGGGCGGTCTCCGAGCTCGCCATCACCGCCTCGTCGGTACTGGGACATGTTGGTGCCCAAGTTGTTTCTGTACTCCCAGCGATCAGGGCCTTCCACGCCGTACGTCCGCTGTCGGCGGCCGAGGCCGACGCGCTCTGGCCGCTGATCGTGTTGCGGACCGCGGTGCTGATCGTGAGCGGAGCACAGCAGGCAGCGCTCGACCCGGACAACGACTACATCACCGCGCAGTCCGACGGCGAGCGTCGCATGTTCGAGCTGGCCACCTCCGTCCCGGTCGACGTGATGACCGCGCAGATCAAGGCCGACCTGGGATTGGCCGAGACGCGTCCCCCGGTGGCGGTCCAGGCGCAGCTCATCGGCGTGGATCGGTCGGCGGCCGTGAGCCTCGATCTGTCCACGACGTCAGATCTGTACGACGACGCGTTCGACTCGGCTGGATCGCTCCGTCCCGGCACGGACGAGAACGCCGCGCAGGCCGCCCTTGACCGGGGCGCCGCGGTTGTGGTGACGCGCTTCGGCGAGGCGATGCTGTGCCGGGCACCGAGACTGAGCCAGGACAGCCCGGAGGTGGTGGCCACCGGCGTCAGCGTGTGGACTGCCGCCGACACGCCGGTCGCAGCACCGTGGGACGGCGAGGCGCTGCACGACAGCACCGGATCGATCACGTTGCGCGGCACAGATTTCGAGGTGACACTGGTCGGCGTGACTCCTGGGCCCACCGGGGCCGTCACCGCCGGGGAGCTCGTGGGCACCTCGCGTGCGCGCGACCGGTTCGAGGTCAGTGTGCGCCCGGCCGGTGCACCGGCGGCCCCTGCGTTCGTGCGCGCCGAGCTCGCTGCGGGGTGGCTGGCCCACTCCCGGGATCCGCGACCGCTACTCGGCCTCGCACCCCTGCCAGGCCGCGCCGCCGCGGACCTGCTGTCCCGCAGGGACGCGAGTTTCGCTCCGGTTCAAGAGTTCTACTACCGCACACCGCCGCAGATCGAGCGGGGCCGTCGGCACTATTTGATGTCCACCGCCGGCCGTAGTTATCTCGACATGGTCAACAACGTGACCGTCCTGGGCCACGCACATCCGCGGATCGCAGATGCCGCCACCCGCCAGTTGCGCAAGCTGAACACGAATTCACGGTTCAACTACGAGGCTGTTGTCGAGTTCAGTGAGCGGCTGGCCGCGCTGCTGCCCGACCCGCTGGACACGGTGTTCCTGGTCAATTCGGGTTCGGAGGCCAGCGATCTCGCGATCAGGCTGGCGACGGCAGCGACGGGCCGTCGCGACGTGGTCGCGGTCCGCGAGGCCTATCACGGCTGGACATTCGGCACCGACGCGGTGTCGACGTCTACCGCTGACAACCCGAATGCGCTTGCGACCCGGCCGGATTGGGTGCACACCGTGGAATCGCCGAACAGCTTCCGCGGCAAGTTCCGCGGCACTGAGGCTTTCCGCTACACCGCCGAGGCGGTGGCTCAGATCGAAGACCTCATCGCATCGGGGCGCGCGCCGGCGGCGTTCATCTGCGAGAGCGTATACGGCAACGCCGGCGGCATGGCGCTGCCGGACGGTTACCTGCAGCGGGTGTACGCCGCGGTGCGGGCCGGTGGCGGGCTGGCGATCTCCGACGAGGTGCAGGTCGGCTACGGCCGGCTGGGCAACTGGTTCTGGGGCTTCGAACAACAGGACGCAGTGCCCGACATCGTTGCGGTGGCCAAGGCGACCGGCAACGGGTATCCGCTCGGCGCGGTGATCACCAGTCGCGCTGTCGCCGACGCGTTCTCCAGCCAGGGCTACTTCTTCTCGTCGACGGGCGGCAGTCCGCTGTCGTGCGCGATCGGTCTGACCGTCTTGAACGTGTTGCGCGACGAGGGTTTACAGGACAACGCCCGCCGCGTCGGCGAACACCTCAAAGCCCGGCTGGAGGCGCTGCGCGATCGTCACCCGATCGTCGGCACCGTGCATGGGTTCGGGCTGTACCTAGGCGTCGAGATGATCCGGGATGAGCAGTCGCTGGCGCCGGCGACCGAGGAGACCGCAGCGATCTGCGACCGGATGCTCGATCTCGGCGTGGTGATTCAGCCCACCGGGGACCACCAGAACATCCTCAAGACCAAGCCGCCGCTCTGCATCGACGTCGAAGCCGCCGACTTCTACGTCGACACCCTGGATCGGGTGCTGACCGAGGGCTGGTAGCACCCACCGGCAATGGACTGGCGCGGACGCGCCGGCGCCGAAGCCGGCCCGATGAGCATCAGAGTTGAGCCTCAGAATTTTCTTTGGTCACTGTGGTTTCGTGTGTCACTTGCGTTGTGCGCGGGCGGGTTTGTTGTCGGACCCTCGAACTAATGTTCGATATATGGAGTTGGTGTCCGAGGCGGTGGAGGCGATCGTCGAGCAGATCGCCGTGCTGTCCAAAGCCGCCGACGAGCTCTCCCACCGCGAGCTGATTGGCCTGCTGACCGAGTTGACCAGGGTGCTGCGGTCGGTCCCGGCACTGGAGCACAAGGTGCTGGCGCGGCTGACAGACGAAACCGAACCGTCCCGGGTGGGCGCGGCGAGCTGGAAAGAGATGCTGACCACGACCCTGCGGGTCAGTGGTGCTGAGGCGGCGCGCCGGCTCGCCCGCGCCAAGACGTTGGGGCCGCGCCGAGCCATGACCGGACAACCGTTGCCGCCGCTGTGGGAGGCCACCGCCGCCGCCCAGGCTCGAGGGTTGCTCGATGAGGAGCATGTCGCGGTGATCGCGAAGTTCCACCGTAAGCTGCCGTCCTGGGTTGACGTCGGCACCCGCGCCGAGGCCGACCGGCACCTGGCGTGGGCCGGGGCGGGATTGGATCCGGAGAACCTGACCGAAGCCGCGCGGGTGCTGTTGACGATGATCGACCAGGACGGCGCCGAACCCTCCGACAAGGAGTTGGCCGAAAAGTGTGGCATCACGATCAGCAAGCAGCGTCCCGACGGCACGGCCAAGATCTCCGGGGTGCTCAGCCCCGAAGCGCTGGCGATCTGGCAGGCGATCTTCGCCAAAGAAGCCGCCCCAGGCGCCAATCTCCCCGACGACCCCGCGGCAGGTAACAACCCGCCACCCGCCGAGCAGGCATCAGGCGGAGATACCGGGGCGGCGCCGGGCGCTGATCGGCACGCTGAGCCCGACCGCGATGACGGTGGGCGCGATACCCGCACCCAGGCCCAACGCAACCATGATGCGTTGCTGGCCGTGGGACGCAGGCTGCTCGAATCCGGCCAACTGGGCAGCCACAACGGCCTCCCGGTGACGGTGATCGTCTCGACCAGCTTGCAGGAGCTGGAAAAGGGGGCCGGGGTGGCGGTCACCGGCGGCGGATCATTGCTACCGATGCCCGACCTGATCCGGATGGCCGCCCAGGCCCACCACTACCTGTACGTCTTTGACGAGCACACCGGTCAAAGCCTGTATCTGGGTCGGGCCAAACGGTTCGCCAACGCCGCCCAGCGGCTGGTCCTGCATGCCCGCGACCGGGGCTGCACCCGGCCCGGCTGCACCGTTCCCGGCTCGTGGGCCCAGGTCCACCACGCCGTCACCGGCTGGAAAGACGACGGACAGACCAACATCGACGATCTGACCTTCGCCTGCGGACCGCACAACCGCATGATCGAGAACACCGGCTGGACCACCACCAAAAACGCCAAGAACCAGACCGAATGGCACCCACCACCCGAACTCGAGGCCGGCCAACACCGCATCAACGGCTACCACCACCCCGAACGCTACCTACTCCCCGAAAACGACCAAGGCCCGTAACGCCGCCGCATGAGAGTGAACCGCCCCAGGTTCTCCGCCGCTTCTATACGGGTTGCGGCTCTCGGTTGAGGGTCGCGTAATGGGCTTGCTCGAACTCCACGGGGGTCATCATCTCAAGGCTGCTGTGCAGGCGCCTGGTGT
>NZ_JBQQCF010000030.1:0-69398 GCF_052245755.1 Mycobacterium sp. 4D054 | reverse complement strand
AGACCAGCGCGGGGTCCGTTCGTGGGCACGCTGATGATGCAGACGACCGCCGTCCCCGACCCGGGATTTCGACAACTTCAATGACGATCACCCCCGCCGTGGTCGTCACACAGAGGGACGGTCAACACCCGGGTGCCGACGGGAAACGACATCCGGTTGTGCCGCATGCGGGTTTACAGCACTCACAGTGCCATAGCACGACCACCCCGACCACAGCGCGGTCGGCGCCGGACGCCCGCGTTGTGGTTGGCAGCGATCATTCGCCGATGTTGCACAACCGCCGCTCAGCTAACAGATTGCATTCGCAACTTCGCTGCGGCGGCGACCCCCTTTTCACCGAGCGGTAACTTCCCGGTGAAACTGTGCCGGGCCGATTACGCGGACGGGCCCGCCAGTTAGCGGGCAGCGCCACGCATAACTGACCTGAGCGCTAAAAAGAGAGTTTGCGCAACTCCGCATGTCGGCAGCGTCCGAATTGTCACGGTGACACCCCCTCGGCCTGTCAAATTCGTCTTGCCAGTGGGGGGTCTGGGGTATGTCTTGTGAGGGCGTTTTTATGTCCAGAATTCGAAAAGGAGAAAATATTTGCCCGCTAGCTAGAAATGGAGAGACCGGCGGCGACATACTTGGTGTCGCCGCATTAGCACCGGCACCGGATCTGATAGTTGGCAGCCGGCGTCAGCGTTTTTCTGTATCGCCAACCCGCACCGATAGGAATAGCCATGTCAATTGCTTCTCTCGAATCCGTCCGCGCCGACGATTTCGAACTCGCGAGTAACCACAGCTGGTGGGACGCCGACGCGGAATGCACATTGGTGATGTCGCAGCCCCATCTCGACCCCGACCTGTGGATGGAGTACCTCCGCGGTGCGGAGCGCAGTTACCGCAAGCACGGGGTCGAGCGCGCACTGGATGTGGACGAGATCAGCGACGGACACGACACCGCGGTCTTCTGGGCAGCGTTGGACGTGACCGGACGCGTGATCGGCGGCGTGCGCGCCAAAGGCCCGCTGACCGGGGCCGACGACTCACACGCGGTCGTGGAGTGGGACGGGCAGCCGGGTCTGGCCGCGGTGCGCAAGATGATCGACGACCGCGCCCCGTTCGGCATCCTCGAGATGAAGTCGGCATTCGTGACCGACGATCCGGCCCGCAACAAAGGCGTGACGCGTGCGCTGGCACGCAGTGGTTTCCACGCGCTGGCGGCGATGGACCTCCAGTTCTGCATGGCCACCTCGGCGCCGCATGTGCTCGACAAGTGGCGCTCCTCGGGAGGAATAGTTGCGTCGATCCCCGCGACGCCCTACCCGGACCCCCGCTACCGCACCAAGATGATGTGGTGGGACCGCAGGACGTTCATCCGGCACGCGGAGCCCGCGCAGGTGTCGAAGATCCTCAACGAGATCAGGGCGATGGAGCGGTCGCGCGTCGTAACCGGCGGAATCGGATGGCCACGCGATAATGCGCTGTGAGCTTTGAGAGCTTCCGTGCGCAAACGGATGACGCCGAACCCGCCGGACAGCGCGATGCCGCAACCGCGGTGGTCCTCGATCCCGACGACACCGCCGACCAGGAGACCTTGCGGTCTCTGCGTCAGGACCCGGCGATCATCTTCGTCGATCGCAGCGCACAGCAGGCCGACACGCTGGCCCGGCTGCTGCCGGCGCCGGAACCGGAGCTGACCGCCGAACCCCGGCGGTGGGTGCACTATCCGTGGCGGCGCACCGTGATCGGGATGCTGGGTCCGCGTTCCTACGCCCGCGTGCGCTCCGACCGCAACCGCAACCTGATCACCGCACAGGAGCAGGAGGCGCTCGCCGCGTTGCGCATCGGTGTGGTGGGCCTGAGCGTGGGCCACGCGGTCGCTCACACGCTGGCGATGCAGGGGCTGTGCGGCGAGCTTCGTCTGGCCGACTTCGATGAACTCGAGCTGTCCAATCTGAACCGGGTTCCGGCCACGGTGTTCGACATCGGCGTGAACAAGGCCATCATCGCCGCCCGCAGGATCGCCGAGGTGGATCCGTATATCACTGTGCGGGTGATGGATTCGGGGCTGACGGCGGACACCGTCGCCGAATTCCTCGACGGCATCGACATCGTGGTCGAGGAGTGTGACTCGCTCGACGTGAAAGCGCTTGTCCGCGAAGCGGCACGCAGCCGTCGGCAGCCGGTGTTGATGGCCACCAGCGACCGCGGCCTGATCGACGTCGAGAGATTCGATCTCGATCCGGAGCGACCGATCTTCCATGGGCTGCTCGGCAATGTCGACGCGTCGGCACTGGCCGGCCTCGACAGCCGGGACAAGATTCCGCACGTGCTGCGGATCATCGACGGCGCCAACCTGTCCTCGCGGGGTGCGGCCTCGCTGGTGGAGGTCGGCCAGAGCCTGTCGACATGGCCTCAGCTCGTCGGCGATGTGCTCGTGGGTGCCGCGGCGGTCGCCGAGGCCGTGCGCAGAATCGGCCTCGGCGAGCCGCTCTCGTCGGGCCGGGTGCGTGTGGACACGGCAGCGGCCCTCGACGCTCTGACCGATCCGATGGACGCCGGGCCGCAACCCGAGTGGGAACCTCCGGCGCAGGACGACGAACAGATCCGGGACCCGGTGCAGGCGGTGGCCGTCGCGGCGAATCGTGCGCCGTCGGGAGGCAATGTGCAGCCCTGGCACATCGAGTCCGGTCACAACGTCGTCACAATCCGACTGGCCCCGGAATATCAGTCGACGATCGACGTCGGATTGCGCGGCAGCGCGGTGGCCGTCGGCGCCGCCGCGTTCAACGCCCGCGTCGCTGCCGCGGCGCACAAGATGATCGGTTCGGTGACCTACGTCGAGGGCGACGAACGTGCCCCACTGGCCGCCGTGATCGAACTCGTCGACGGCACCGACGACGATCTCGCGTCACTGTATCCGGCGCTCTCGGCGCGGGAGACCAACCGCAGACACGGAACGGGCGCGCCGGTGCCGCAGGAGGCGATGGACGCCCTGCACGCCGCGGCACGACGCGAGGGATCACGGCTGGAGGTTCTCGTCGATCGGGACGTGATCGACCGGATCGGCGTGCTGTTGGCCGAGACCGACCGCATTCGCTATCTGACGCCGCGCCTGCACGCCGACATGGCCTCGGAGCTGCGCTGGCCCGGCGACGATTTCCCAGATTCCGGAATCGATGTGCGGAGCCTGGAACTCGGCACGGCAGAGCTGGTCACCCTCGACATCCTGCGCCGCCCTGAGGTGATGTCGCTGCTGCACTCCTGGGATGCCGGAGCGGTGCTCGGCGCCGACACCCGGATTCGTATCGCGAAAAGCTCCGCACTCGCGCTGATCATGACCGACGACCTGTCCCTGACCGGTTATGCCCGGGGTGGCTCCGCGGCCGAGTCCGTGTGGATCGCCGCTGCGCAGCACGGCCTTTCGGTGCAACCGATATCCCCGGCATTCCTCTATGCCCACCATCGCGACGAACTTGACGAGCTCTCACCGCTATTCGCACCCGAGCTCGCCGATCTGCAATCGCAGTTCCGTGGCCTGACGGGTGAGCGTCCCGGCGAGACCACCGTTCTGATCCTCAGACTCGCCTGTGCACCACCTGCATCGGTGCGCAGTCGGAGACGGCCCGTCACAAATACTGACGCGCCCGTATCCTGACTGCACGATGTCTGACAACGACACACTCCGCAGCCTCGACCTGGTGGTCACCTCGGTGGCCACCAAGTTGATGGCCGCCAACGCGGCGACCTCGGTCGAGGTGAGTCAGCGGGTACTGGCCGAACTCGTCGCCTATCTGGGTGTCGATGTCAGCTTTCTGCGCTACAACGACCACAAGATCCGTGCGTCACGGCTGATCGCGGAATGGCCGGTGCGCCCCGGAGTTCCCGACCCGGACCCGCTCGCGCTCGTCTATTTCGCCGACGCCGACCCGGTGTTCGCCCACTCCGAACACGGCAAGAAGCCGATGGTGTTCCGGCCCGAGCCGGCCACCGACGACTACCAGAAGCGCATCGAGGAGACCCGCGCCGTGCCGGCCACCTCGATGGCGGCGGCTCCCCTGGTCTCTGGTGAACTCACCACCGGTGTGCTCGGGTTCATCAAGTTCGGTGACCGCGAGTGGACCGCTGAGGAACTCAACGGGCTCGAAGCGATCGCGTCGCTGTTCGCTCAGGTCCAGGCGCGCGTGCAGGCCGAGGAGCAGCTCCGTTACCTGGCCGAACACGACGACCTGACCGGACTGCACAACCGCCGTGCGTTGCTCGCCCATCTCGACGAGCGCCTGGCAGTCGGCGCGCCAGGCCCGGTGTCGGCGCTGTTCTTCGACCTCGACCGTCTCAAGGCGATCAACGACTATCTCGGGCACACAGCAGGCGACTGGTTCATCCGGGTGCTGGCTGAGCGGCTGCGCCGGGGCGCGGACTGCCCGAACATGATCGCGCGGCTCGGCGGTGACGAATTCGTCCTCGTCCCCGGCGTACCGATGGACGCACAGGAGGCCGAAACCCTCGCGCACCGCCTGCAGTCGACGCTGCGGGAACGGGTCTCCATCGACGGCGAGATGCTCACGCGCACGGTGAGCATCGGTGTGGCTCAAGGTGTGCCGGGTCGTGACACCACATCGGATCTGCTCCGCAGGGCGGATCAGGCCGTGCTGACCGCCAAGAACTCGGGCGGCAACAAGATCGTCACCTTCACCGACGACATGTCGATGAAGAACGAGTTCGACAACGACATCGAGCTGCACCTGCAGAGCGTCATCGAAAACGGCGCGCTGCTGCTGCACTACCTGCCCGAGGTGGACATGCGGACCGGCGAGATCCTGGCCGCCGAGGCCCTGGTCCGCTGGCAGCATCCGACGCGTGGTCTGTTGTCCCCGGAGTCGTTCATCGGTGTCGCCGAGTCGATCAACCTCGCGGGCGAGCTGGGTCGCTGGGTGATGCGGGCGGCATGCGCGGATTTCGCGGCGTGGCGGGCCCGCGGCATCGGCCGGGACGCGGTGATGCGCATCAACGTCTCGCCGGTACAGCTGGTCACCGACGGCTTCGTGGACGCGGTCGCCGCGATCGTCGACGAGTTCGGACTCGACAAGGGATCCATCTGCCTGGAGATCACCGAGAGCGTCGTCGTCCAGGACATCGAGACCACGCGCGTCACCCTCAACGGTCTGCAGGAGGCCGGCGTGCGCATCGCGATCGACGACTTCGGCACCGGGTACAGCGCGCTGTCCCATCTGAAGTCGCTGCCGGTCGACACGCTCAAGATCGACAAGAGCTTCGTGCGCGAACTCGGTTCGGATCCGGGCGATCTGGCGATCGTGCGTGCGGTCATCGCGCTCGCCGAGGCGTTCGGCCTGGAACTGGTGGCCGAGGGCGTGGAGACGGAGGCCGCGGCGTTGACGCTGCTGCGCCACGGATGTCACCGGGCCCAGGGATTCTTACTGTCACGGCCGATTCCCGGCGCGGCAATGGAGACACTGCTGGCCAAGGGACGGATCCCGGTGAGCTTCGCCAAGTCCTAGTCGCTGACGTCCGAACCTGCGGTGTGCAGCGGAACCGCTTGAGCCACCGCGGGATCGGACGTCAGCAACTCCAGCCGTCCGAACCGGCTGGCTTCCTTACCGACCAGCGCGACCCGCAGCGCGACCCGTTCGGGCAGCCGCGGCGAGGCCGCCCCGCGGCCGACGGCGCCGTCACCGCAGACCAGCACACCGTGGCGCGCCCGGACCGACAGGGCACCGTCGGCGGTGCGGAACACCGCTCCGGCCACCCGGCCGTCCTCGAACACCAACGCCTCGAAACCCTCGACGTGCTGCGCAGACACGCCACGGTCGTCGGCTTCATCGCTCAGCCAGCGGTGGACGGAACCGGCGGGGTCGTCGGGATCGGGTGTGGCGACGCCGAGCTCGGTGACCTTGAACATCTCGCCGTGCTGACCGGGCATCGTCGCCGAGGTCCAGTCCGTGACCTGGGTGTAGAGGTAGCCCGACGGCGACGGGATGCAGACCGCCGCCCAGTCACGCAGCCGCCACCCCTGAAACGGCGGCACGGTGCGCCCCCGCGTCGGCGCGGTCTCGGGCATCAGACGCACCGGCAGATCGGCGTCGCGCTGCCTCAGTGTGGCGAGGTCGAGGTCTTCGGTCAGCGCCGAGAAGTAATCGACGGTCGCCTCGTCGCCGACACGGGAGAAACATCCGCGCAGCCCGAGTGGCTCGTCAGGCCGGCCGGGATCGGCAATGTCGGCGAGAAATACCTCGCCGTCGTGTTCCACCGTCGAAATGGCCACCGCCAAACCGGCCGAACCGGCTCCGGCACACACCACGTCGACTTCATCGTCCCAATCGTGCTCAATGCACAAAGTTATTCGCCTCAAATTTGCCATTGTCGAGTTTTATCGACCCGTTAAAGGCTAGAACATCGCGATATGGAGACCAAACGGATTTGGTTTCCCGGGTTGCCACAGCCGTGATGGGTCTTGAGGGGATTTGCCATCACAGGCTGTGGCAACGAACAAAAGCTACCATCCGGCGGTCGGTCACCTGCCGGTCGGCGCTGTGGCGACCCCTCTGGCGGGCGTGATCGCGAACACAGTCATGGTCGCCACGCCCCCGATGCCACCCCCGGGGTACACCTCACTTAACTAACTAGGTTTACTGTGTCTCTGACGTTCGGCGGAGAGGAGACAGTGATGGACCTACAGTGGTCGCCGGCCGACCTGGCATTCCGCGACGAGGTGCGCGCATTCCTCGACGAGAGGCTCACGCCTGAGCTCCGTCGCGCGGGGCGCCTGATGACCAGCGTGTACGCCGATCACGACGCGAGCATGCAATGGCAGCAGATCCTGCACGAGCGCGGGTGGGCAGCGCCGGCGTGGCCCGTCGCCCACGGCGGGTGCGACTGGAGCCTGACCCAGCACTACATCTTCAGTCGGGAGTCCACACTCGCCGGCGCCCCGTCGCTCTCGCCGATGGGGATCAAGATGGTCGCCCACGCGATCATCAAGTTCGGAACCGACGAGCAAAAGAACTTCTTCTTGCCGCGCATACTGACCGGCGAGGTCTTCTTCTGCCAGGGGTACTCCGAGCCGGAGGCGGGTTCGGATCTGGCCGCGTTGTCGATGGCGGCCCGCGACGACGGTGATCACCTCGTATGCACCGGCAGCAAGATCTGGACCACTCACGCGCGGGAAGCCAACTGGATGTTCGCGCTGGTGCGCACCACCCGATCGGACAAGAAGCAGCGCGGCATCACATTCCTGCTCATCGACATGTCGACTCCCGGCATCGAGATCCGGCCGCTGGTGATGACCTCCGGTGAAGAGGTGCAGAACCAGGTGTTCTTCGACGAGGTGCGAGTGCCCAAGCGCAACGTCATCGGCCAGATCGACGACGGCTGGACGGTGGCCAAGTACCTGCTCGAATTCGAACGTGGCGGTGGTGCCACCGCACCGGCCCTACAGGTGATGGTCGAGGAGATCACCGTGGCGGCCGCCGATCAGCCCGGCCCGGCCGGAGGGTGGCTGCTCGACGACCCTGCTTTCGCGCGCAAGCTCGCCGAAGCGCGTATCCGGACCGAGGTGCTGGAGATCCTGGAGTACCAGGTGCTCGCGGTGGTGGCGCAAGGCGGCAACCCCGGCGCGAAGTCGTCGATGTTGAAGGTGCTGAGCACCGAGCTGAGCCAGGCGATCACCGAACTCGCCATGGAGGCTGCCGGACCGCGCGGGCGCGTCTACCAGCCGCATGGGACCTGCCCGGGCGGACCGATCGCCGAATTCGAGCCGCCCGCGGACGACTACATCAGCGGTGAGCCGTGGCAGGCCGTGGCCCCGTTGCGGTACTTCAACGACCGGGCCGGCTCGATCTACGCCGGCAGCAATGAGATTCAGCGCAACATCCTCGCCAAGGCTGCATTGGGGCTCTAAATGGACTTCACACTCAACGACGAACAGGAACTGCTGCGAGGGGGCCTGGCTCGGTTTCTCTCCACCCGCTACGACCTCGAAAAGAGCCGTACCGCGGCCAAGACCGGCCCGGGTTGGCAACCCGAGATCTGGCGCGCCCTCGCCGAGGAGCTCGGCATCCTGGGCGCGGCGCTGCCGGAAGAGGCCGGCGGGATCGGCGGCGGCCCGGTCGAGATGATGCTCATCGCCGAAGCGCTGGGACACGCCCTGGTGATCGAACCCTATGTCGACACCGCCGTCGTCGCCGCCGGACTGCTGCAGCGCGCCGGTGGGGACACCGCAGCGGCACTCGTCGACCAGATCGTCTCCGGCGCCGCCGTGGTGTCGCTGGTCGCCACCGAACCGACCTCCGGTGAACGCTGGCAGGATGTCAGCACGACCGCCCGCCGTGACGGTGACGGCTGGATCCTGTTCGGCGCGAAGATCGTCTCGACGAGCACACCGCTGGCCAGTCACGTGCTGGTCACCGCCAGGACGGCCGGCGAGCGCACCGACACTGACGGCATCTCGCTGTTCCTCGTCGAACTCGGCTCCGCCGCAACAGGTATCGATCTGCACCACTATCGCACGGTCGACGACCGCCGAGCGTCCGACATCGTGCTGGACGACCTCCGGCTGCCGGCCACCGCATTGTTGGGCCGGGAGGGCGGCGCGTGGCCGTCGCTCGCACTGGCCCGTGACGAGGGCGCCACCGCGGTCTGTGCGGAGGCGGTCGGCTGCATGCGCAAGGTGCTGGCCGACACCGTCGAATACTGCAAACAACGCCAACAGTTCGGGCAGCCCATCGGCAGTTTCCAGGTCCTCCAGCATCGGATGGTGGACATGTACATGGAGGTCGAACAGGCCGCTGCCGCAGCGTTGTTGGCGACTCTCAACCTCGACGCCGACGACGTCGCCCGGGCCAGGGCGGTGTCGGCGGCCAAGGTCACGGTGGGCCGCGCCGCCCGGTTCGTGGGACAGCAAGCCGTGCAGCTGCACGGCGGCATGGGCATGACCGAGGAGCTGGCGATCGGTCACTACTTCAAACGGCTCACCGCTGTGCAGTTCGAGTTCGGATCGACCGACCACCACGTCGCGCGCTACGCCGAGCTGACCTCGCGGTAGGCCGCCGGCCCGACCACCGGAACCAGGTCGGGCCCGCCGGGGCCGGCGAACGCACAACTACCGGAAGCGTTCTGCGCTCAGGACTTGCGGGCCACGATCACCGGTCCACGCGCCGACTGAACGACCTGAGATGCCACCGAGCCCAACAGCATCCCGGCGAAGCCGCCGCGGCCGTGACTTCCGACGACCAGGAGCTGGCCCTTGTCGGCTTCTTCCAGCAACCGTCGGGCCGGCTGGTCCCGGCACACCACGCGCCGGACGGTGACGTCGGGGTAGCGTTCCTGCCATCCGGCCAGCCGCTCGGCCAGCAGCATGTCCTCCTCGGGTTGCACCTCCGACCACCCGGCGCCTGGCAGTTCGTAACCGGCGTCGCTCCAGGTGTGCAACGCGACGAGTTCGACCCCGCGCCGTGACGCCTCGTCGAATGCGATCGCGGTGGCCCGCTCGGACGCCGGGGAACCGTCCACCCCGACCACCACCGGCGCCTGGGCGGGATGCGGGATCAGCGGGTCCTCGTCGTGGATCACCGCGACAGGGCAGTGCGCGTGCTGCACGAGACCAGTACTGACCGAACCCAGCAGCCGGCGTTCCCACTTGCCTTTGCCCCTGCAGCCGGCGACCAGCATGTCGGCCTCTTTGGCCACATCGACCAGTGCGGCGACGGGCTGACCCGACAGCACCACCTCACCGACGTCCACGGCGTCACCGGCCATGGCGGCTTCGGCGACCGAACGCGCATCGGCGAGAATCCGGCGCGCCTCCTCCTGCTCATCCTCCAGGTAGGCCATCGGCAGTGGAGCCTGGATCCACGACTGCACGGCAGCGCCGGGAAGGACATGCGCCAACGTCAACGGCACCCGGCGCATGGCGGCGTTGCGCGCAGCCCAGTCGACCGCGACGCGCGATGGTGCCGAGCCGTCGACCGCGACGACGATGCCGTTGAGTGCTACCGGGGTGGACATCAGGTGTGCCTCCTCCACTTAGGCCGACGGCGCCGGTGCCGTCTGACACCACGACGCTATCGTCACGGCTCGAGGTACGTCAGTGGAAAGCCGTCATCATGCGATGGGACCAAAGTCCTTCGCGGGAAATGCGCTCAGCTGACCGACGTCGGGGCATCGGCGATCTTCACCAGCGACACACGCGGGCGGGCCGGCACCTCGTCGGCCAGGAACCAGCGGAAGGCGAGGTTGCCGCGCGGATAATCCAGCGTGGTCAGCGCGTTCGGATGATCCGTCATCCCCCGGGACACCACAACGGTGACGGTTCCGTCGCTGTCGGGTACCGCTGTCACACCGTTGACCGAGCTGCGCGCGTCGGGCACGCCGGGCACCGCCATGAACTGGTTCCACACCACCAGATTCCAGAATCGGCAGTCCGGAGGCCGATGGGTGATCACCAGCGCCTCGTCCTCAGCGAGGTCGAAGCTGCCGTAGGAGTAGCACGCGTCACGCGCCGACCAGCCGAAGTTCGCGTCGGGCACCTGGTAGGGATCGGCGAAATCATTGGCGGCCATTGCGGTTTCGTGGCCCAGCTGATGCTCGCCGGCACCTCTGACCCCTACCGTCAACGGAAGGATCGCGAACATGGTCCGCAGCCAGGCCGCGCTGGCTCGCAGCGCGGCCGCGGTTTCGGCCTCGCCGTGACGGAACGGGTCTGGCGGCTCGAGAGCCTTGATGTTCCAGGTGACGGGCCGGCCCACGAGCGGATCGGCTTGGTAGTCGCGTGTCATCAACACCGCGGCGTCGGGTTGGGGGCCGAAGTCGAAGGTGAAGTTGCCGTCGCCGTCGATGTCGAGGTCGTCGTCGCGCACGATCGCGACGATCCGGTCCGACCACGCCCCCGGCGCCGGCTCGTTGTAGGCAGTGACCGAAAAGTACACGCTGTCACCGCGATTGCCGCTGATACGGTAGCGCCGCCCGGGATCCACGGGGCACATGTAGTAGATGGCGTCGGTGTTGTCCCCACCCCAGCGCCGGTCCGGGCGCAACGGTGAGTTCACCTCCAGCCACCGGGGGCGGCTGCGGTCGGCGAACAGGTACGTGTCGAACGCGACCCCCAGGGTGGTCGCGATCATCCGGTAGCCGTCGGCGATGTGGCGATCGTCGGTGACGGCTTTCGGGCCGGTCATGAACGATTCGTCCAACTGCCGCAGGGTGTCCAGCAGCTCCCGCCACGCCGCTGTGGCCTCGTGAATGTCAGAGGTCATGCACTGATTCCTTTCGTGATCAGCTGCGCGGTCTGCTCGATCCACTCCGCGTCGACGTCGGTGCCGCGAGTGAGCAACGCCAGCAACGTCATTCCCGCGACGGCTTCGGCGAGTTGCGTGGCGGTGACGTCGCGGCGCACCTCGGACCGGTCGACGGCGGACTGCAGGAAGTCGTTCAGGCCGCGGACGAGGACGTCGGAGAATCGCTCCAGCAGCGCGGTGTGCAGCGTCGGATCGGAGGCCATCTCCCCCACCAGCCCGGGCAGCGCCGCGCGCGCGGCCGGAGTGCTCAACACCGCGAGCGTCCGCCTCAGCATCTCGTGCACGTCCCCGTCCAGCGATCCGGTGGCGGGAAGCTCAGTGGACGCATCGACCGGGAAGACGGCTTCGTGCACCAGGTGAGCCTTCCCCCGCCAGCGCCGGTAAATGGCCGGCTTGCTGGTGCCCGCGCGCGTCGCGATCGCGTCGAGGGACAGATCGGCGTAGGACGACTCACTGATCAGCTCCACGGTGGCGCGAAGCACCGCGTCGTCGATGCTGCGATCCCGGGGGCGTCCCACCTCTGTCATCATTACGATACTGACAGTAACATATTGCTTTGTGACGGACGCCACAGCGGATCTGGTCTATCTCGACGACCTCGCCGAACCGCGCTACAGCCCTGCGGCACAACAGCTTCGCGAGATGATGGCGACGTTGGCCGCCGACTGCCCACTCGATGTGGAGGTGCTGCACCAGCGGGCCACGGAAGCCACGGGCCTGACCGACTTCGGCCCGGACGACTATCGAGACCGCCTGCAGCGTTACGTCAGCGAGCTGCGCGAGATCGATATGCACGCCCCGGGGATCGTGAATTTCCACGCGCAGCTCGTGCAGTGGCTCAAGAATCGGTTGCTGCTGACGGAGCTGCTCGCCCGACATCCCGAGATCGAGGACATCGAGCTGGCTCCCCCGGTGGTGATCGCCGGCCTGCCACGCTCGGGCACCACCCACCTGCACAACATGCTGGCCGCGGCGCCGACCTTCCGCAGCCTGCCGTACTGGGAGAGCGTCGAACCGTTCCCGCTACCGTCCGAGACGGGGATAGAGCCCGATCCGCGGATCGCGCGCATGGACGTCGCAGTGCACACCATGGATGTGCTGATGCCACACTTCGCCCTGATGCACGAGATGACCACGGATCACGTGCACGAGGAGATCCAGCTGCTGGCCAACGACTTCTCGACGATGTTGATGGACACTCTGGCCCATGTGCCGCGCTGGACCGAGTGGTTCTGGAGCAGCGACCAGACGTCGTCGTACCGTTATCTGGTCACGCAGCTCAAGGCGCTGCAGTTCCTGCGCGGCGGACGGCGATGGGTGCTCAAGTCGCCCCAGCACCTGGGGCAGCTGCCGGCGCTCGAGGCGGTGATGCCCGGTGTCGTAGTGGTTTTCACCCATCGTGATCCGGTCCCGGTGGCGTTGTCGATGATCGCGATGGTGACCTACTCCGAGCGGATGCACCGCGACAGGGTCGACGTCACGGCGCTCGCCCATGCGTGGATCGACCGGCTGGAACGCCTGCTCGACACCTGCGTTCGGGATCGAGATCTCATCCCGGCGGAGCGCTCGGTGGACATCGTGTTCGACCAGTTCATGACTGATGAGATAGGCACCGCCGAGCGGGTGTACTCAGTGGCGGGGGAACTGCTCACCGACGATGCCCGCTCCGCGATCGCGCAATACCTGCAAGGCCACCGCCGCGGACGACACGGCCGGGTGCACACCTCGCCCGAGATGTTCGGCCTGGACCCCGACAGCCTCAGAGATCGGTTCGCGCCCTATCTGGGGCGGTTCCTGCTGACCTCGGAATAGCCTGGCAGTCGACGTATTACGCCGATTCCCCGGGTCTGCTCAGGGGTTCTGCGTCCGAGTGTCCCCGAGGTGGACCTCGGAATCCGAGCGCTGCAGATGCACGACCAGCGGCCGGTGGTCGGAGATGGGCACTCGCGGCGTCTCACACGCCGCTGCGAACAACCCGGGGTCGTCGGTCAGCACGTGATCGAGCTGCTTGGAGGGATTGTCGGCGGGGAACGTGGGGGCCGCCGCCAACTGCCTCAGCCTCGACCACCGGCGCGCAGCGGCGGCCGACATGTTCAGATCGCCGGTCAGGATCCGCGGCCACGGCAGACCGCGGACGTCGCGCATCAGCCGGCGCAATTGGACGCGGTTCCATCCCGGCACGAACGACAGATGGGTGTTGACCACGGTCAGGTTCCCCAGCGGGGTGTCGAACTGTCCGATCACCGCCGCGCGCGGCTCCTCGTGGATGACCTGCACCCGCCCGGGCGCAGCGAGATACATCGGGAACCGGAACGGGATCCGGGGCAACCGGACGACCTGCCAGTTCAATGCCGGATAGCGCGACAGCAGCGCGACGCCGTACGCAGCGGTACCGGGCTGCTCCTCTCCAGTCGCAGCCATCCAGGTCGCCCCCGGTGTGCCCGCGATCGCCGCCACGAACTGGTGACTCCGCGCGCCCATCGCCTCGGCGGCCAACGCCGTCAGATCGGCCGATCCGGAGCGCGCCTGAATCGAGTCCACCTCCTGCAGCGCCAGGATGTCGGCGTCGAGCCCGGCCACACATTCGGCGAAGCGGTCCAGATCCACGCCGTCACCGAGGGTGCGGCCGTGCAGGATGTTGAACGTCACCAACTTCATGGGTACCCAACTACCCACCTGCGACGGAAACCAACGGTGATGCCTCCATGTCCCACGACGATCTGCGTGAGTCGCTGCGGCGGGCCGCCTCGGCGCTGAAGGCCGACGGTCCACCGTTCGCGCTGGCCGGCAGCTATGCGCTGTGGGTCCACGGCGGCCCCGAACCGACCCATGACGTCGATTTCGTCGTCACCGAACAGGACGTCGAGGCGGCCGCGGCAACCCTGTCCAAAGCCGGCTTCGACATCCGCAGACCGCCCGAGGACTGGCTGTTCAAGGCCGCCCTCGGCGTGGACGAACCTGCCCTGATCGACGTGCTCCACCACATCAACGGGGTGCCGGTCGACATCGAGCTGATCGACCGTGCGCGGGTGCAGGACGTGCTGGCGCTGTCCATACCGGTGCTGACACCGACCGCGGTGGTGACACAGAAGCTGCGGGCGCTCAACGAGCACCACTGCGATTTCGCCCGGCTGATCCCGTCAGTGCGCGCGGTCCGTGAACAACTCGACTGGCCCGCGCTGCGGCAGAACACCGCCGACAACCCGTTCGCCGTCGCGTTCCTGTTCTTGTGCGAAAATCTACGAATCACCGTCGACTGACGAACGGTGTTGCACCCGAGAGGTTTTCACCGTCGGTAGCTCCCGGTGACCGGGCGAGACGGCTCGCGGAGATGACCGCGGACCTGCTACGTTACGCGTGCTCTCCCTCCTGTAATGCGTCCTTCGGCGACGCCCGCACACTCGGTCGAGAGCGAGAAAGGGACAGCGTGGACGAAGTTCTGGCACGGGCCGCCATCTTCCAGGGGGTGGACCAGAGCGCGGTCGCCGTGTTGTGCAACCAGCTGCAGGAGGTGTCGTTCCCCCGCGGCCACCGGGTCTTCAACGAGGGCGAGTTGGGTGACCGGCTCTACATCATCACCTCGGGCAGGGTGAAGGTCGGCTGCGCGACCCCGGACGGCCGCGAGAGTCTGCTGACGCTGATGGGCCCGGCCGACATGTTCGGCGAACTCGCCATCTTCGATCCGGGGCCGAGGACGAGCTCGGTCACGACGCTGACCGCCGTGCGGGCGGTGACCATGGACCGGGAGGCGCTGCGATTCTGGATCGCCGAGCGCCCGGAGATCGCCGACCAGCTACTGCGCGTACTGGCTCGCCGGCTGCGCCGCACCAACGACACGCTGTGCGACCTGATCTTCACCGACGTCCCCGGCCGTGTCGCCAAGCAATTGCTCGACCTGGCCCGCCGCTTCGGCACCCAGCAGGACGGCGCGCTGCGCGTCGAGCACGGCCTCACCCAGGAGGAGATCGCGCAACTGGCCGGCTCGTCGCGCGAGACCATCAACAAGGCGCTGTCGGACTTCGCGCAGCGCGGCTGGATCGAACAGCGGGGTAAGTCGACCATCATCCACGACCCCGCCCGGCTGGCCCGCCGAGCGCAGCGCTGACCCGATCAGTCGCAGAGGCGGTCGGGGGCGGCTTCGAAACGTGCTGTGCTGGCGCGTCCCTGCGCCTTGGCGCGATACATCGCGGCGTCCGCATCCCGGAGCACATCCCCCAGGCTGCGCCGGTCGTCGTCGCTGATCGTGGTGATGCCGATGCTGGCGCCGACCCGAAGCTTCAGCGATCCGATGAGCATCTCCTCGGCGAGCACCTCGTGCAGACATTCGGCGATCGCGTCCACATCGGCCTCCTCGACCGGTCCCATCAGCAGCACGACGAACTCGTCCCCACCGATTCGTGCCACCAGATCCTGGGGTCGCGTCGCCGAGCGCATCCGCTGGGCCACCCGGCGCAACACGTCGTCACCGATGGTGTGGCCGTGGTTGTCGTTGACCGACTTCAACCGGTCGAGGTCGATGAACAGCACCGCAGACAACCGGTCCGCGCCGGTCTGAGACATCGCCGCGGCGGCGTGGTCCAACGCGTGGCCGCGGTTCGGCAATCCGGTGAGCCAGTCGTGAGTGGCCTCGTGCAGAAGTCTCTCGCGGGCGTCGTAGTGCTCGGTGATATCGGTGAACGACATCAGAATCGGTGAGTTCTGCGGATCCTCGGGGTGCATCACGCGACCGTGACCGGTCACCCAGATCCGGGTGCCGTCGAGACGGTCGACGCCGACCACCTCCCCCCGCAGGCTCAGCCCGGTCTTCAGGATCCACTGCAGCGGATGAGAATCCGGGTCGAGCAGGCGTCCCTGGTGGTCATACATCGGCAGGTCCGCTCCATGGTTGCTGTGGTGCAGGCCGACGAGATCCTCGGCGCCGCTTCCGAGGATCCGGCGTGCTGCGGCGTTGGCGAACTGGAATCTGCCATCGCTGCCGACGATCACCACACCCTCGTGAAGGAGGTCGAGCACCGCGTGCAGTCGCTGCCCGCTGCGATCGGCGGCCACGACGGTGTCGCAGACGACGACGTAGCCGCCGCTGGTCCGGACCACCAGCACGCGCACCGCCAGCGGTGCCCCTTCAGCGTCGATGTGGGTGGTGACCACGCAACCGCTGCCTGAACGAACCAGTGCATCGGGATAGAGCGGGGCGCCGACCGCCCTCTCGACGGGCATCCCCACCACCTCGTCTGCGGACCTGCCGTAGAGGTCGTGGGCATCGGCGCTCCAGTCGGTGACGATGCCGTCGAGGGTGGTGGTGATGGTCGCCGCTGTGGGCTTGCGGTCGCCGGAGTCACCGGCGAGCACCATCGGCCGTGCCGGCATCGGGTCCCGGAAGATCACCTCGTACGTGGGATCGCCACGCTGCAGCCGCAACGCCGCCACCGCTTGGGCAGCCAACACGCTGCCGTCGACGCGCATGAGGGAATAGTCGCCGGGCCCAGAGACGTCGCCGTCCGCGCGCAAGTGGGCCAGGGCGGCGGTGACCGCGCCCAGCGACGCCGGAGCAATGAAGTCAGCTATCGGGCGATCGATGATCTCGACGGACGCTGTCGCGCCGAGCGCGCGCACCGCCACGGGGTTGACGTAGCGCACGATCTTGCCGTCGTGGATACACACCGGAACCAGGCTCCGATCGAGCAGTCGGTGATATTCGAATTCGGCCGCGGTGCAGTCTTCGCCGAAATCGTCCCGCGACGTCATCGGGTCGCTTCGACGCAGGTCGTCAAATCCGCCCCCTCCGAACGTGTCCCCTCGCCGATCAGTCGGTGCTGTCCCCTCGGCCACCTCCGCAATGCCTGAAAGGCAGGCTAGCAAGCTCGTCAGACATGGACGTGCAAACCGCATAACCTGACTTTTCGCGGCATGGCTGGGCGCCTCCATCAACGCGGGCGGCCTGCCGGTGATCACTCCGGCCCAGGGGTCGCCGCGCCGCCACGACGGCGCGCGCTGCCGGTGCCGCCGGGCTCCGGGCGCCAGGCCCGATAGCGAACCCCCTGCCGCACAGTCGGTTCGGCGAGCTGCGCCCGTGTGCACCGCATGCGGGTGCCGGAAACGACCGGCCACCACGCCAGAAGTGATGTGGGACACGGGAGCCGACGTGGCACCCATAAAGCCGGGCCGGTTGGCTAGTGTTCGCTTCGATCCGCAGCCGTGAGGTTGCCCGGCAGTCGAGGCCTTACCCGCTCGCACGATGACGCGTCGCTCATCGGCGGCGCATTCGGTGTTGCCAGTTAACTTTTTCACGATAGCCACTATGGAGGTAGGCCTTGTTGCACAGGGTAGCCTCAGCTAATCTCCAGCCAGCCTCATGGCTTTCCGTTACCCGTTATCCAGGAGTTACCGTGCAATTGGTCCGTCACGCCGGCTCAACCCCAGGCTTCTGGCCTGAGCTTTCCTCTTCTTCCCCCCGTCCAAATAGGTTGCTTGGTGCCGCTGTGGCAATTGCCGGGGCCTCGGTCATCGCCGTCAACCCGGTAGCGCCCACCCTGCCGGTGATACAGGACCGCGCCGTGGAGCTGTCCGGGTGGATCGATCCCATCGGCGTCATCGGTGAATCGCTGTCCACTACGGTGCAGAACCTGGGCAGCCAAGGCACCGGGATCCTGACCGAAGGACTTCCCGCGGCCTGGGACATCATCACGACCTCTTCGCTGTACAGCGAGATCGCCTCGGCGGTGTTCAACCCCTTCCCGGGTCTGGAGCGCTTCTTCGGCAACCTCTCGACCTATGCCGCCACTATCAACACCGGCCTGAAGGAGTCGGCCGAGGGCTCTAAGGAGCACTTCGACAAGCTTCCGGAGGCGTTGGAGACCGCCTGGGACTTCGTCCTGCAGGGACAGTTCACCCAGGCGTTCGCCACCATCACGAGCTGGAACATCTTCGGACTCGGTTACTTCGGCTGGCCGCTGGAGCCCATCTTCAAGATCCCGGGCGAGATCGCGCGGGACTTCGGCCTCAGAGCGGTCGGCGCAGTCCTGGACACACTGTTGGTCGGCAACAACGCGACGACGGGCTACGCCTACTCGCTGTTGAGCCCGCCCATCACGGCGATCTACCAGCTGACCGACATCATGAACGTGATCTCCGCGTCGATCTACGACCGCGACTGGGTCACCGCGATCAGCGAGGTCGTCAACGCGCCGGCAAAGGTGTTGAACGCGTTCCTCAACGGCTACCAGCCCAGCGTGGCCGCGGAATGGGAGTTCTTCCCCGGGCTGTTCAGCAAGGACGGACCGATCGACGCGTTCTTCGTTCAGCTGCCCAAGGCCATCGCCGCGGCGCTGGCCGGCCTGTCCGAGGATGACGAGGCTCAAAATCCCACGGCCGCCGATGAACTGGCCGCGGTATCGTCGACCGGGCTGGCCGGCGAGGACAAGCTGGTGACGTTGCCGATCAGCACCGGCACCGAAGACGGCGCGGCGACCGCTGGAGATGCCGCGGAAGAGGCCACTGAACCGACCGGTCCTGCCGACGAGATCGCTGCCGTCGGCGAGGAGGGCGACGAGGACGTGACCGTCACCGAACCGGCCGATGATGTCACCGGCGAGGAAACCGAAGAGCAACCGGACGCCGACGACGTGGCCGGCGAGGACGAGGACGGCGACGACGGCGACGAGCCGGCCGGCGAATCTGAGGAGGCCGCCGGCGACGACGCGGCCGGTGACTCCGACAGCGACTCATCGGCATCGGGCAGCGATTCCGGAAGCGAGTCCGGTAACCCCAAATCCGACTCTGGCGACAACTCCGGCTCTGGCGACAAGTCCGGCTCCGGCGACAAGTCCGGCAGCGACGAGTAGGGAGTTCGGCACCAGGGCACGGCCCCCTCATCACGAGGGGGCCGTTCCCGTCGACGACCCGGCGATGTGAGATCGCCGCGCACGACTGGGTCCGGAGTTTCCGCGCTCTGTCGGAGGGTAAGCCCTCGGCCATGTCGAGAGTTCGGACGCCCGATTCGTCTGTTGCGACTAGGAAGCCCAGCATTGCTCCGGCCCTGCTACTCGGCCTCGGGCTGGGTGGCTTCGTCGACGGCATCGTGTTGCACGAGATTCTGCAGTGGCATCACATGGTCAGCCATGTGGACGACTACCCGGTGGACACCCTGGCCGGACTCAAAGTCAACGTCCTGGCCGACGGGTTCTTCCATGTCGGTACCTGGGTGCTGGTGTGGGCGGGCACGCTGCAGACGCTGATCGCGTGGCGCAAAGGTCAATTGGCACCCACGTGGGCGTTCCACTTCGGGCTTCTGCTGGCCGGCTGGGGAATCTTCAACGTGGTCGAGGGTGTGATCGACCATCAGATCCTGGGCATCCATCACGTCAGAGACGACCTCGGCGCCCCCCTCCCGTGGGACATCGGATTCCTGATCTTCGGCGCGCTGCTCATCGCGACGGGCTGGGCGCTGTACCGACGCGGCGTCCACACGCTTGAGAGCCGTTCACACCGCGTCGACCACCAATGACCGGCGCCCTGGGTGAGGCGCGTTTTCCTGGCCGACAGGCAGTTCGACCTACACTCAACCCCGCAGAAGTCAGTGAGGACAACGAATGACCGAGCTCGCAGAAGACCGGTATGACGTCGTGGTCGGTGACGTCCACAACCACGAGGACGAAGCCGCTGACACCCGCAATGTCGTGGTCTCCCAAGGTAAGTCACTTGCCGAAGCCGAAGCCGACTTCGAATATCACGCCCGGCGTGTCCCTGCCGAGCACCGCTATGTGCAACTCCGGCACAGCGGAGAGGGCGGCGCCATCGTGAAGACGTATCCGGCCACGGGGTGACCGGCCATCGAGTCCGAAGATGCGCGGCGTCGGGGCTGCGGCTGTGACCGCGGCGGTGCGGCCGCCAGCATTCGGACATATTCACACGCCGGCAGAGCCAGCTCCGTTCCCCACACGACGTGTCAGTCGTCGCCCCGCGGCGGCGGGCTGACGGCGACCCCACCGGACCGGTGCTCCGGCCCCGCGTCCGGGTGCTCGGCGGGAACCCGCTCCCGGAAGCGAGCGGCCTCACTGCTGCCCTGCGGCCGCCGCTCAACGTCATCACCGCGATAGGGGCCGGGCTTGGGCCGAGGCTTCCCACCGGGGAAGGCCAGCCTGATCACTGTGCGCTGCACCGTGAACCATTGTCTGCCGAACCTGCCCGAGTTGTAGGGCAGCTCGTATCGCTGGCAGATGTCCTTGACCTTCGGTGCGATCTCGGCGTAGCGGCTGCTGGGCATGTCGGGGTAGAGGTGGTGCTCGACCTGGTATCCCAGGTTGCCGCTGATGAGGTGGAACAGCGGGCTGCCTTCGATGTTGGCGGCGCCGATCAGCTGGCGCACGTACCAGCCGCCGCGGGATTCGTCGGCGACCTCTTCTTCGCTGAAGGTATAGGTCTGGTCCGGGAAGTGACCGCAGAAGATGATCGCGTGCGCCCACACATTGCGGACCACGTTCGCCAGCGCGTCGGCGGCCAGTGTGCGCAGGTAGGTGCTTTCCACACCGGGTAGTACGCGGTCGAGAACCGTTGCCAACCCTGCGATCCGGCCGCTGCGTCCAGGAAGTTGCCGGAGCCGGCGTCCGACGCGGGACTGCTTGGGCTGATCTATCCGATCACCCAGCGCGAGCTTGGCCAGCCCGAAGGCTGCCGCGCTGATCAGAGGCCAGCCGATGTAGTCCTTGACGATCTGCTGGCGGGCCTTACCGGCGATGCCCTTGAAATCGGCTTTCAGGTCGGCCATCGTCTTCTGTCCACGCCACAGCGCCTCGACGTCGGTGTCGTGCAGGGCGACACCCCACTCGAAGAGAACCATGAGGAGAAAGTTGTACAGCGGTTGCCCCAGGTTGGCGCGCCGCCACTTCTGGTTGGGGTCGACGCGCATGATCTCATAGCCGAGGTCTTTGTCTTTGCCGCGGATGTTGGTGAATGTGTGATGGATGTAGTTGTGTGAGTGCTTCCACGCTTCCGCGCTCGACGCGGTATCCCAGTCCCATACCGACGAATGGATATCCGGGTCGTTCATCCAATCCCATTGACCGTGAAGGATATTGTGCCCGAGTTCCATGTTCTCGAGGATCTTGGCCATGCTCAGACACGCGGTGCCGAGCACCCACGCCGTCGGTGACCGGGACGCCAGTAATAGGACCCGGCCGGCCACCATGATCTGGCGCTGCACCGAGATGACCATCTTGATGTAGTTGCGGTCGCGTTCGCCGAGTTCGGCAAACACCTCGTCGTGAATGGCGTCGAACTCCTTGGCGAGCTTCTCCAACTCTTGTTCACTCAAGCGGGCGAGCGGACTCTCGATCGATGCTGTCATGTCAATCCTCCTGCGTCACAACTCAACTGCAATATCGCCTTCCGGGGCGTGAATACAGATCCGGATGTCCTGCCCGGTGGGTTCGGTCACTTCACCCGATCGCATGTCGCGTACCCGCCCCGACTTGAGCGTTCCGACGCAGGTGTGACAGATACCGATCCGGCACCCATAGGCAAGATTGAGGCCGGCCTGCTCCCCAGCCTCCAAGATCGGTGTGCCGCCGTCGCAGTCGACGGTGGTGTCGCTGTCCAGGAACGTCACTTCACCGCCCTCTCCGTCGCCGGCGTTGCCGCTGATCTTGGGTTGAAATCGCTCGTAATGCAGCCGGTCTGGATCACCGTGTTGCTCCCAGTGGTCGATGAGCCCGTCGAGGAGCGCACCCGGGCCCGAGCAGAATGCCTCGCGGTCACGCCAGTCGGGACACAACTCGTCGAGGTCGGCAGGTGACATGCGGCCACGCTCGGAGGTGAGCCGAAGGTCGAGCCGCATCGTGTCGTGACGGCGTTGGAGGTCTTCCAGCGCGGACAGGAACATCACCTCGTCACGAGTGCGGTCCGAGTGCAAGACCACGACGTCGTCGATCTCACCACGATGGTCAAGGCTGCGAAGCATGCTGATGATCGGGGTGATACCGCTGCCGGCGCTGATGAACAGCATCTTGGCCGGCAGCGGCTCCGGCAGGGTGAAGACGCCTTCGATCTCGCCGAGCCGCACCACCTCGCCGGGTTGGATCTTGTGCACCAGGTACGGCGACACGACGCCGGTGTCCACCTTCTTCGGGGTGACGCTGATCAGCCCGTCCTCCGGCTCGGGGTCCGACGTCAGCGAGTAGGCGCGCCAGTGGTAGCGGCCGTCTATGACGAGCCCGAGCCGGACGTACTGGCCGGGTTTGTGTCCCGGCCACTCGTAGCCCGGCCGGATCAGCACGCTGGCCGCCTCGCTGCCCTGGGGCTCGACACGCTCGACCTTCCCGCGCAGCTCCTTGGTCGTCCATAGCGGGTTGACCATCTCCAGATAGTCGTCCGGGCGCAGCGGACGGAACAGATGTCCGATCGCTCGTAGCAGCATGCGGCGCCCCCGCGGTACCGGTGGCCGTGCGCCACGCTCCGCCATTCCTCACCCCTTCACCTGCGGATTCCTGTGCAGTGATCGGCATCACATCAATGGTTAACCCTGTTGCTGCCTCCCCGGCCCTACTCGAAACCTGCGAAAGCGTGGAGCCGAAGAAATGCCGCCTACCAGCACCGCCCACCCGTGGCGATAGCCAGCGACCCTGACCAAATAGTGTTGCGAAAGAACACCTTTCGCCTGGTGACATCGGTTCCCCGAGTGTATTCACAGCGGCTGTGGTGCCCGTCGGCAAGTCGGGTGAAGCTGCACACTCACTCAAGGTCTCGGGTCGGAAGACAACCGGCGCAGACTGGACTGATGAGAATCGCCATCAGCGGCGCCGGTGTGGCCGGCCCGGCGCTGGCGTACTGGCTTCACCGCAGCGGCCACACCCCAACGCTGATCGAGAAGGCGCCGGCCCTTCGTACCGGCGGCTACATGATCGATTTCTGGGGACTCGGCTACCAGGTGGTCAAACGCATGGGTCTCGCGGACTCCGTGCGCGCCGCCGGTTACGACATCCAGTCGATCCGCAACGTCGGTCCCGACGGTGAGATCAATGCCGAGCTGGGCGTGGACATGGTGCGACGCGCGATCGGCGGGGACTTCACCAGCCTGCTGCGCGGCGACCTGTCCGCTGCCCTCTACGCCGCGACGGCCGGCACTGTCGAGACGATCTTCGGCGACATCATCACCGGCATCGACGAGGACGCCGACGGCGTGCGCCTGCACTTCGATCAGAGCCGGCCTCGGGATTACGACCTTCTCGTCGGCGCCGACGGGCTGCACTCCGCGGTGCGTCACCTGGCCTTCGGGCCGGAGGAAAACTATGCGCGCTACCTCGGAGCGAAGGTGGCCGCCTGCGAAGTCACCGGCTACCGACCCCGCGACGAACTCGTCTACGTCAACTACAGCACCCCCGGCCGTCAGGTGGCGCGAATCGCACTACGCGACGACCGCACCATGTTCTTGTTCGTGTTCCGGGACGATCGTGATGATTCGAGCACGTCTGCGCTCAGTCAGCTGCGCGAGCATTTCGGCGGAGCCGGGTGGGAATGCCCGCAGATTCTGTCCGCCATCGACGGCGTGGACGATCTGTACTTCGATGCCGTCAGCCAGATCCAAATGCCTCGCTGGTCCCGCGGGCGGGTGGTTCTGATCGGTGATGCGGCCGGATGTATCTCGCTGCTCGGCGGCGAGGGCACCGGTCTGGCGATCACCGAGGCCTACGTTCTGGCCGGGGAGCTCATGCGGGCGAGCGACGACCACCGCGTCGCGTTTGAAGCATATGAGCACCGGATGCGTCCCCTCATCGAGGCCAAACAGGCAGCGGCGCGCAGATTTCTCGGCTTCTTCGCCACACGAACCCGACTCGGTCTGCGGTTCCGTGACATGTCGATGCGCGCACTCAAATGGCGACCGTTCGCGAAACTCGTCACGCGAGGGGTACGCGACGACGTCTCGTTACCCGACTACGAGCTGCGGTAGCGCTTCTGTCGGCGTCCGCCACAGCATGGTGATCCGAGGCTCACAGATGACGGTCACTATGGGGTTCGAGGCGGCAGATCGGCTTGATCGTCGGTGTTGCTCCGGTACCGGCGGAAGAACGTCAGGAAGTACGCCTGCATCACCGCGAAGATGAACGCCGTGCTGATGCCGAACAGCAGAACGCCGTTCACCGCCTCCAGTGCGCTGATCAAACGCAACCGCTCGGGCAACACCAGACCGGGGACGTCAAGCGAAACCATGGTGCCCAAGGAATAGACCGACGCATCGGTGAACGAGTCGAATGCTCCCAGCCACCGGTAGGCAGACGCCCAGAGCACACCCTCCAGACCGTGCAGGACCGCAAGCGTCAGCGCGACGACTGCGATGCTGCCGCTGACGATCAGAATCGCCCGTTTAGGGCCGAACGCGTTCTTCTCCAACCGGTTCCGGATCCGCGCCTCCAGACGGAATGCCATCACCACCACCCCGGTCGTGTGGATCGCAATGGTGAGCACGATGAGCGACAAACCCACGATCCAGCTCGCAAGGTCCACGCTAGCTCCTCGATCAGCAGCGTCAGAATTACTGCGTTGCAAGCAATTTACCGACGGCGGCGATGACGTCTGAACCGGTACGGCCCGCCTGAAGCGAGCGCTCCCGGAACGCTTCGACTCGGTCGAATCCCTGCGCAACCTGCCTCGTCGTTCGACGTCCTATTTGCAGCGGTCCAGAAAGTCGACCGCAGGCTTTTTGATGGCCTCCAGTTCAGCCCGCACCTGCGGATTGGCATCCAGGTACTGCTGCACCTGCGGCTGCATCTCTTCCCGCGATTGGCCTTTGAGAGTCGCGAAGAAATCGTTCACGGGCGGATGCGTGAACAGATAGGCGGAGACGGCCGCCGCGACCCCCGCCCGCACCCCGGCCCAATCCGCGGGCGAACAGTTCGGCGGGGCGGGTGGAGGTGGTGGCGGCGGCTGAGCGGCTGCCGAGATCCCGCCGAAAAACGTTGCGCCGAACAACATGACTGAGCTGACGGCTCCCAGTGCTGCCCGGCGGCCACAACGTTGTAATGGCAACGTCATCACAGCTCCTCCTTCAATGAATGAGTGAAATGCTCATCGCGGGAGGGCGGTCGGCTGAACCGGCATTGACGGCCGACGTGTCTTCCGCGAGACAGGGACGCAGCGCGACCGGGACGGGCATCGAGATCGCTGGGATAGAGCCCCACTGGGCTGATCCCGGCCTTGTGTAGCACTGTCGTCATCGCACGGCTACTTCCGCGATTCAGAGGGGGTGCGGCTTCCGGCACCCTGTGGGGCTCACGATATGTCCACCGACCTCAGCGTGTGCGCATATTCGCCATTGCGGGACTATTTGAAAAGTCACGCAAAGCATTTCGCGACACCGCCACCGGTTTCCCAGCCGCGCTGCGCTTTAGAAAGCGGCTTATGTGCTTCTGCGTCGATTCGCACACCGAAGGCAGCACACGCTCCTTAGAATCTCTTCGAGGCGAACGAGAGAAGACGTCCATGAAGCCTTGGGTACAACGCATCGCCGTGTCCGCCGTCGTTCTGACCACGTTGCCGCTGATCGAACTGTCCACTTCACCCGTCGGCCACGCTCAACCGCCACCGCCACCGTGTCCCCCGGGCATGTACTGGAACTTCACCACGCTCATCTGCGAATTCCCGCCACCGCCCCCGGTGTACATCGACCCGTGGCTGCCCGTCTACGTTCCGGACCTCGTCGACGTCGACCTCGACCTCGATGTCCCTGTCCCCGGGCCTCCTAGGCCACCTGGGCCACCCGGGCCACCAGGAGTCGGCGGGCCGGGACCACCTGGAGTAGGAGCCCCGGGACGGCCGGGAGCCGGACGTCCCGGACCTGCGCCGCGACCTCCCGCCCCGAGGCGCGGCGGTGGACGCCGTCGCTGACATCACTTTCCCGGGAAGGTGCCTGCGGTAGCGAACCGGATCGACCGCTAGTCCAGCTTACCCGGGTCTCCCGTCTTGCGAATCATCCTGTCCGCCAACCATTACCACTTCTGGGCGGTTCCGTCCGACGACGTGCCGGCCATGTGGGCGCGCGGTCGCCGACCTGCCGCGGGGCCGCTGCGGCCAAAGCAAGCAGCCGGCAGGCGAGTTCGCGAGTGTCTTGGATCGGTCGCCACAGAAGGCTGGAGTGTGTTCACCAGACCACCCGAACTGTCAGTGAAGTCGTGATGCTTGCGACGTCCGTTCTTGTCGGTGGTCGAATGTATGTTCGAAGTATGTCGGGGAGCGAGGTGCGGGCCGCGGTGAGCGGGTTGCGCCGCGCCTTCGATGAGGTGGCGGCCTGTGAGGTTGATTTGTTGACCCGACCGGATTTGGTGGCGGCCCTGGATGAGCTGGAAACCCTGTGGTGTCAGCTGCCCGCGGTGCGTCATCGGCTGCTGGCCCGGTTGCAGGCTGAGGCGACCCCGCGCCAGATGGGTGCGAAATCCTGGAAAGAGGTGCTTTCGGTGCGTTGGCGGCTCTCGACCGGTGAGGCGCATCGGCGGTTGAGCGAAGCGGCGGTGTTGGCGCCGCGCCAGTCGTTGACCGGCCCGGCCCTGCCGCCGGTGCTGCCGGCCACGGCGATCGCCCAAGCGCACGGGCTGATCAACGCCGAACACGTCGACGTGATCCGCCGATCGCTCAACAAGGTGCCGGGCTGGGTCGACACCGCCACCCGGGAGCGCATCGAGGTTGATCTGGTGCGTACTGCGGTCGGTAACGGCCCCAAGGAACTCAAGGACTGCGCGGAGCGGACGTTGTTTCTGCTCGATCAGGACGGCCCCGAACCCGATGAAACCGAACGCGCCCGCAAACGCGCGGTGTCGAGGTCGCCCCAGCGTGGGGATGCCATGGTGGATCTGCGCGCCACGCTGACTCCGGAGGCGTGGGCGGTGTGGGAGCCGATTTTCGCCCGGTTGGCCGCGCCGGGGATGTGTAATCCCGACGATCCCGAGCCGTGCACGTCGGGGACGCCGTCGCAGGCCCAGATCGACAACGATCAGCGCAGCCTGGCCCAGCGCCAGCATGATGCGCTGGTCGCGGCCGGGCGGATCGCCCTGATGAGCGGCCAGCTCGGGCAGCTCAACGGGCTGCCGGTGTCGGTGATCATCCGTACCACGGTGCAGGATTTGCAGTCCCGGGCCGGGGTCGGTGTCACCGGCGGGGGCACGGTGGTGCCCATCGCCGAAGTGATCCGCATGGCCGGGCACGCCAACCACTATCTGGCGGTGTTCGACCGGGCCACCGGCTCAGCAATGGATTTGTTCCGCGCCAAGCGCATCGCCTCCCCGGCACAGCGGATCATGCTGATCGCCCGTGACGGCGGGTGCACCAAACCTGGCTGCACCGTGGGCGCCTACGGCTCTCAGGTCCATCACGTGGTCGCCGACTGGGTCGATGGCGGGAACACCAACGTCGATGAACTCGGCCTGGCGTGCGGGCCGGATAACCGCAGCGTCGACCCCGACGGCGGTGGGTGGTCGACCCGGATGAACGCCCGCTGCGAGGTGGAATGGATCCCACCCCCGCAGCTGGACACCGGTCAGGCCCGGCTCAACTACTACCACCGACCCGAACGGCTGCTGCGACTCCCCGAGGATCCGCCACCGCAGAGCCAGAACACCAGTGCGCCAACCCAACCCGCCAACAGCGCGACGGTCGACGCCGAGCCGGGTCCGCCGACACCGGCCGATGACCCCGGCGAACCCGGCGGACCCGCACCACCCGACAACCAAGCGGCCTGACCGCCGCGAGGTTCGGTGACCCGTGACACAGGATGGCTCACCCGTCAGGTCAATGAGCCACACCGCCTCGCCGAAGGGCTATCTGGGCGCCGGATTGGTGACGCTTGGCGTTCTCGGCGTGCGCGTGTCACCTTCGCTCACCCGTAGGCGGGATACCGGTTCTCCCAGATGGCGAGTTGGTCTGTGCGGTGGCCGCGGGCGATTCCGATCTCGGGGCCGAGCAGCATCGTGGCCCCGCCGCTACCGTCGTAGCGTTCCCAGGGCTCTCCCCCGCGAATGAATTCCAGCCACAGGTCCTGCATGGCATCTGACATGTGGCGCGCCGCCTCGTCAGCACCGGCCAGGGCGGGCGCGGCGTCCAGGTTGCCGAAGACCAAGGGCAGGCACGAATCGTGACATGCCCCCAGTCCGGCACGTGGCGACGGCCATTGGAGTTCGTAGCGGAACACCGCGTGGCCGCGCTCGGCGTGTGCGCGGACGAACTGCTCGGTCGGCGCGGTGAAGTGATAGTCGGTGACCATCGCACTGGCGACGTCGCGTAGCCGGTGCTGGCCGGCGCGGTACGTTGCTACCACCGCTTCGGTGTCGTGACCATTCCCGGCGAGCGCGCGCGCCCTGTCCCCCACGTACTGCTCGGTGAAGACACCCTCTTCCAGGGCCGCGTCGAATACCCGCCACTCGTCGCGCGTCGTCCCTGCGAGAATCGGGATTGGCGGCATATCACGCGTCCGCGCGGCCATCAACGGATGCTCGCTGATGACGTCCCCGTCGATGCAGGGATGGAACGGGCCCTGCGGCGGCACGAATCCGCTGTCGATGCAGCGTTGCGCGGCAAGGATCTCCTCGAGGCCCGGCTCCTCGCTGCGCGTGAGCGCACCGGTCGACACGAGCTGCGCGACGACGGCCGCGGCGGCCTCCCTGGAGCGGACGCGTTCCAACCCGCCGCTCTGCAAAATTGCACGGTCGAAAAGGTCGCACCCTCCGGCGAGCAGGGCCGAAATCGCGATCGCACCGGAAGATTGGCCGGCCACCGTGACCGCGCCGGGATCACCTCCGAAGGCGCCGATCTGCTCGCGCACCCACTGCAGGGCATGCCTCTGGTCGCGCAGTGCGAGGTTGGTGGAGCCGACCCCGTGCAGTTCAGGCGCGTAGAGCGAACCGAGCACACCAAGACGGAAGTTCATTGTCACGACCACGATGTCGCCGCGCCGGGCGAGTCGCGAACCGTCGAGCAGCGGAGCGGATCCATGACCCTGCGCCTGTCCGCCGCCGTGCAGGAACACCAGCACAGGTCGGCGGTTGTCGTCGGCCGCGGGCGTCCAGATGTTGAGCGTCAGGCAGTCCTCGCTCATGGTGAGGCCGCGCTTGGCCAGCCGCTCGGGCGAGATGTCTTGCGGGGGGATTGCCCCGAACGTGACGGCCTCTCGTACGCCTTCCCAGCTTGTCACGGGTTGCGTTGGGCGCCAACGACGCTCGTCGGTCGGCGGTGCGGCGTAAGGTACACCGCGAAAGACGACAACGTCTCCCCATGCGCCCGACCCAGTGGCGTCGCCACGCAGGGAACCGTACGAGGTATGCGCGACTGTGGTCATCGGCGCTCAGCGAGGGGAGTCGAGTCTGTCAGGGGGAATTGTCTGGCCATCTCACCGCTGAGCACCCGGCTCAGGAAGTCGCGGCCCTTAAAGCTCACCACCTCCACACGGAGCCCAGTGCGCGGGTCGCGCAGGAAGGCGACGCCGGCACCCGTGCGCTCCAACACCCAGCCGTCGTCCTGCAGCCGCGCGACGTCATCACGCCAGCGCTGGGCGTAGTAGCCGACGTGGTGCAGGCCGCCGAGCTTCGGTTCGGCGAAGATCGAGTCCGCGGCGGCGACGACCTCGATCAGCTCCAAGTACGGCGGACCGGAGGTGGAGAACGCGAGGCGCACGGTCTGGTCGTCGGCGGACCCGTCCGGACGGGTGAAGCCGCTGCGCATCTCGAACGGCGGAGCCCACGTGATCTGCATGCCGCCGGCGAGCGACTCCATACCCGTCAGCAGATCAGGAACGACGTGGCCGAGGTGGTAGACGTTGTCGAAGGACGACGCGGCAAGCATCTCGAGTCTCGGGTCCATGTCAGATCCTGTACCTGCGGCGGATGGCGTCGAAGCGTGCGTGCAGTTGGGTGGCCCGCTCTTCGGGCGTGACGTGCCGGGTGTCGTCCGGCAGGACGGTCTTCAACTCGTCAACGGTGACGACCGCGGTGTTGACCTCGGGCAATTGCCGGCTTCCGATGACGCGCATCGTCAGGTAGCCCTCGCTGAAGCGTTGGGTGTCGATCCAGTTGTGCACGCCAGGGTCGTTGTGCGCCAGCACCATTCGCACGCGGCCGTCGGAGTCGATCGCCGCTCTGCTCGGCGTGTAACTCACCGGCCGGTACAGGTAATCCATGCTGTTCCAGAACGCGCCCATGTTGGTCAGCATCCAGAACTCGCCACCATCAGCGAACTCGAAGATCAACGCTTCGTCCGGCCCGAGACGCCACGGCATCGTGACGATGAGCCGGCCGCGACGCGCATCGCGTTGCTCGGCCGGGCCGGCAAAACGCGCACCGGGAAACACGTTCGGCTCGGACTCCCCGAACAGCGAGCCGATCCGCAGTTCGCGGTCCGGCCAGTCCGTCATCGCCCCGGTGAGGAAATCACCGGCCCAATCCATGGAAGCGATCAGGTCCTGCGGTGTCGGCACCGGACGCGGCTCATCCATGTCGATGCGCTCGATGCTGAACTGCGCCGAGCGCTCCGTCCACGAGTCGAAGCCTTGCCGCATGAACAGCTTGCGCGAACCCGGCGTGGTCGGCAGCCAATTCTGTTCTCGTCGTGGGCCACCGGCGTGAAGTACGAAGCTGCCGTCGGGCTCGGTGACCAGGTCGTCACCGGTGATGTTCGCCTCCGGGATGTCGCCGAAGGGCTCGTGCAAGTTCGGGTGATCGGCGCCGTAGTACACGTCCTTCTCGGGTCGCGGCCCCTGGACGGTGAAGTTGATGAAACGCGCCGTGCCCCGGTCACCGGCGATCCGGTAGGTCGAGGCGCCGTCGATCCATGCCTGCAGATAGACGAAGTCGGCGTTGTCGCCGCCGAGCTTGCGGGTCGGTCCGCAGAACGGGTGGATCACCGGATAGCGGGTGTTCTTGGTCTCCAGTGCGAGATCGTAGGCCTGGCCCAGGTTCTGCATCAGGTAGCGGAACGCGTCCGCGCGCTGCAGGGCGTTCGGGGGTGAGGTGTCCTTGAAGGCGAGATCTCCGGCGGCCTTGAGCCGCTCGCAGAAATTGTGCCACGCCGTGCGCAGCGCCTCGTCGTCCTCGGTGTCGCCGAACGCCATCAGCGCCTCGTCTCGATGTCGATGCCGAATCGTTCTCGGTAGGTGGCGAATTCGTCGTGCAGCTGCTGCACGGGAACCGGCAGGACGTCGGTGGAGTAGGTGAACTTGCCGTACCGGTCGCTGCGGTTGGTGACGAGGTACTCGCGCATCGCCTTCTCGGCGTCGGCCGCGAACGGCACGCCGGCGAAATCGTAGAAGCCACCGATGGTGGTGACCGGGTCGGCGACGAAGTCGCGGTAGCGGACATGGTAGATGCGCGGGTCGTCCACGAGTGGGTCAGTGAGGTAGGCGTGGAAGTTGGCCCGCGACCCCTCGATCGTGTCCTTGGCGTACTGAGTCCAGTCCAGCGTCCCGGCCAGGCTCTCGTTGATCTGCCCGAAGGCCACGATCTGCGAGGCGAGCACCTGTACGGGGTCGCGGTGTACCCAGACGATGCGGGCGTCGGGATAAGTGTCGAAGAGCGCCCGCAGGCGTCGTCCGTGAAAGCCCTTGAGCACCCACCGTTTCGGCGTACGAGTGTACTGGATGTGCTGCAGCATCATGCGGTGCAACCCATACTGCGCGTGGGGGTCCTGCGGAAAGCTCTGGATCGTCACGGGAACCCGCCACCACGCGCTCGGGTTCATCGCGCGGAAGTCGAAGGCCCACGTGCGTTCACACTCGGGGAGTCCGGCGCCGAGCAGGTCGTTGTAGGGGTGGCTGACGAGCCACGGCGGGATGCGGTCGAGGATCTCGCGCCAGTCGGCGTCGGCTCGCGTCCGGCGCGGGTCGTCGACAGCGGCCGGGCCGGGCGGCGGCGAGGGGTACATGACCTCCCAGAACCGCAGCGCCCGCGAGTCCCCGTCCTGGGCGAGCAGAGCGTGCAGCAGCGTCGTCCCCGACCGCGGCTCCCCGGTGGCGAAGAGCGGGGCCGTGATTCGTTCCGCCGCGAGCGGCAGGTGCGCGCGGTCAGCCATGAAGCGCAGGCGGCTCGTCAGCAATCCGCTGATCGTGTGTGCGGCTACCCGCACGCCGGCGTCGTCGAGTTCGGCGGTGTTGAGCCGGTCGACGGCCAAGGCCACGCGGGCAGGCAGGGTGTCGTCACCGAAGTCGGTGAGCGCGGTCGATTCTCGTGCGTCGGCGATGAGCACGTCCGCGTCCAAAGTTGTCATGGCGTGCTTCCTGTGAGCTGCAGCAGTAGGTCTTCGACCTCGCGGACTTTGCGTGCCGACTCGGCGGCGTAGGCCCGCCCCGCCATTGCGCTGTAGTCGAGCACCGACACGACCCGGGCCCCCGCCTCGCCGAACTCGGCGATCTGCGCGGCGACCTGCTTCGGCGTGCCATGCGGAACGACGGACAGGATCGCGGCCGGATCGACCCGCTCGAAGAGCCGGAGCAGTCGGTCGCGGGTCAGCATGCGCGGGTCGATGTCCTGGATGCCACGCCAGTGCTCCCCCATCGGGTGGCGGTGACCGGTGGCTGCCAGTGAGTCAGCCGTCAGTTGCAGCACCAGAGACTTCACCAGCGGGCGCCGCACGATCTCGCTCAGTTCGTCGGGCTCGCCGATGAGACAGACCACCATCTTCGCCGGTGTGATCGCCTGCGGGTCGCGTCCGGCTTGTTCTGCCGCCTCCCGGACGCGCGCCAGCTGATTGGCATAGGTCTCGGGCCCGGCGCTGCCCGTCGGCCACCAGCCGTCGCCGAATTCACCGACCAGTCGCAGCATGCGGGGGCCGTTGGCGCCGATCCAGATCGCTGGCGGGCCGGTGGGGTGCAGGTCGGTGTCCAGCCGGGCGTGCTGCAGTGTGAAGTGCTCTCCGGCGAAGTCGATCGGTCCGTCGGTGTCCCAAAGCAGCCGGATGAGCTCGAGCGCTTCGGCGAACCGGCTCACCGTGCTCCGGTGGTCAAAGCCGTACGGGGCCAGGTTCTCGCGCTCGCCGGCACCGAGTCCCAGGATGAACCGGCCGTCCGAGAGATGGCTCAGGGTCAGCGCCGACTGGGCCAGCATCACGGGGTGGCGGCGGACGGTGTCGAGGACGCTCGTCGCGAGCCGGGTGCGTGTCGTGCGGGCCGCGACGGCTCCGGCAAGAGCCAGGGTGTCCAGGTAGCGGTGCGGCGACGGTGACACCTCCGCAAGGTCGGTGAACTCGGGCGTCCAGATCGAGTCCGGCCAGAAGCTCACGAGGTGATCGGGCATCCAAATGGAGTGGTAGCGGCCATCATCGAGCGTGTCCAGCCCGCTGAGGTCGAGGGGCAGGGTCGTCCGGAAGAACGAGGCCAGCTCCAAGGGCATGCAGCGCAAGCTACCCGAGGATGCTGGTTACGTCCCCGGATTGCTGGGCATCCGCTCAGCACAGCTGGCGCTGCAGGGATTGCAGGCCTGGTGTCCGCTATTTCGCCAGGCGGAAATAAGGTTCAACCGTCCCGCTGAGCTTCATGACCATCGGATTCCCGCGACGATCCTTGGCGGTGGGCACTTCGACACGCACCCAACCCTCGGCCACGTCGTATTCGACGACATTGGTCTTCTCGGCGCCGTTGAAGCGGATGCCGACGTCGCGGAGGAGCGCCTCTTGGTTATAGAAAGGGCTGTTCGGATCAATGGAAAGGCGAGTTGGCGGAACGTCGGTGATGTGGTCCTCGGACATGATGGCTTTCGTTAGATGCTGCGTCGGTTTCGGGGTTGAATCGCTGTGAACTTACCCGACGCTGACCGACGCGCCGATTGCCTGATTGCTCGTTCCGTGAAGTGGAGCTAAGGGGATTCGAACCCCTGACCCCCACACTGCCAGTGTGGTGCGCTACCAACTGCGCCATAGCCCCTTGTCGTGCTCATCGAAGTTACACCACGAGGGGTGGCCGCTCAAAATCGCTGGTCAGGGCACTTCGCCGCCGGCCTCCGGGCCGAGCGGACGCGCTTCGGTGTGCTCCGTTGACCGCCGGGGACGCGTTTCGGGGGCGAAGATCCACCCCACCGCCGCGATGCCGAGGATGACGCCGCTGATCAGGAATGACCAGCCGAACGACGTGTACTGGGCGATCAGACCCACCAGCAGCGAGCCGCCGATCGAGCCGAAGTCGGCCATCATCTGGAACGTCGCGACCGCCGTCCCGCCGCGTGACTTGTTGCCCACCACGTCGGCGACGGCTGCCTGCTGCGGGGAGACGAAGATCCCGGTGGCCGCGCCGGCGACGTAGGCCGCCACCAGGAACACCGGAAACGACGTGGTGAACCCGACCAGGGCGGTCGACACCGCGGCCAACGTCAGCCCGGCGATCAACAGCTTGCGCCGCCCGAGTCGGTCGGACAGGTACCCGCTCGGGATCACCACGGAGATGTTTCCCACTGCGAACGCCGTCAGCGCCAGACCGGCCGCACCGGGGCTGCGGCCCAGAACCTCCACGACGAACAGCGGCACCAGCGCGATGCGCAACCCGAACGACGCCCAGCCGGTCGCAAAGTTGGAGAACAACGCCGCACGGTAGGCGCGGTGTCGGAACACGGTCCGGAACGGCACGGGTTTCTCGGTGTCGTCGGCCGGCTGCCCGACCACCGCGGACTTCCGAAGGCTGACGAACACGACCGTCGCGGCGACCAACAGCGCGGCGCCGTAGATCAGGAACGGCGCCGACAAGCCGAACCCCGCGGTGAGACTGCCCAGGATCGGCCCACCCACCGAACCGACCATGAAGCCCGACGAGAACAGTCCCGCCACCCGGCCGCGGGCATCCGACGGTGAGATCCGGATCATCAGACCCAGCGACGACACGGTGAACATCGCCGAGCCCACCCCGCCGAGTGAGCGGAAAAGCAGCAACTGCCAATAGGTTTCGGCAAACGCACAGGCCGCGGTCGACAACGCCACGATCAGCAGGCCGCTGATGTAGACCCGCCGCTCCCCTAACCGCTGCACGAGCATGCCCGCCGGCGGTGCGCCCACCAGGCGCATCACGGCGAACGCCGTAATGACGAACGTCGCAGCGCTGATGCTCACCCCGAAGTGGCGGGCGTACTGCGGCAGTACCGGTGCGACCACGCCGTAGCCGAGCGCGACCACGAAGTTGGCGGCGACCAGTACCCAGACCTCGCGGGGCAACCGCTGTCTGCTCACGGGTTCCGGCTTGGAAGTCGCGTCCGCTGTGCCCGACCTGCTCCTCGCGTCCGCGGTGCCCTGACAGTCGCCCTCTGCGGGCGAGGTCACGAAATGACCGCCGCCACCACTTCGCGGGCAGCGTCCTGTACCTCAGCCAGATGCTCGGGCCCGCGGAACGATTCGGCGTAGATCTTGTACACGTCCTCGGTGCCGGACGGCCGCGCGGCGAACCAGGCGTTCTCGGTCGTCACTTTCAGCCCACCCAGCGGCGCGCCGTTGCCGGGCGCGGAGGTCAGCTTCGCGGTGATCGGCTCGCCCGCCAGCTCGGTCGCGCTCACCTGCTCCGGCGACAGCTTGCCCAGCCGGGCCCTCTGCTCCCGGTCGGCCGGGGCATCGATGCGGGCGTACGTGGGGGCGCCGTAGCGCTCGGCCAGCTCCGCGTAGCGCTGCGACGGCGTCGACCCGGTCACCGCGAGCATCTCCGAGGCCAGCAGCGCCAGGATGATGCCGTCCTTGTCGGTGGTCCACACCGAGCCGTCGCGGCGCAGGAACGACGCCCCGGCGCTCTCCTCACCGCCGAAACCGACGCTGCCGCCGATCAGCCCATCGACGAACCACTTGAAACCCACCGGCACCTCGACCAGTTTGCGGTCCAACCCGGCCACCACGCGGTCGATGATCGACGAGCTCACCGCGGTCTTGCCGACAGCCGTCTCGGCGGCCCACTCGGGGCGGTGCGTGAACAGGTAGTCGATGGCCACCGCGAGGTAGTGGTTCGGGTTGAGCAGGCCGCCGTCCGGGGTGACGATGCCGTGCCGGTCGGAGTCGGCATCGTTGCCGGTGGCGATCTGGTATGTCCCAGGGCTGCCGATCACCTTTTCAAGAAGCCCAGCCATCGCGTTCGGCGAGCTGCAGTCCATCCGGATCTTGCCGTCGGTGTCGAGGGTCATGAACCGCCAGGTTGCGTCGACCAGCGGGTTGACAACGGTCAGTTCCAGGTTGTGGCGTTCGGCGATCGCGCCCCAGTAGTCGACGCTGGCCCCGCCGAGCGGGTCGGCGCCGATGCGGATGCCCTCGGCGCTGATCGCGTGCAAGTCGACGACGTTGGGCAGATCGTCGACGTAGGCGTTGAGGTAGTCGTGCCGCTCGGCGGTGTTCAGCGCCCGGGCCAGCGGGACGCGCTTCACCGCCCGCAGCCCGTCGCGCAGGATCTCGTTGGCCCGCTTGGCGATGACACTGGTGGCGTCGGTGTCGGCGGGTCCGCCGTTGGGCGGGTTGTACTTGAATCCGCCGTCGCGCGGTGGGTTGTGCGACGGGGTCACCACGATCCCGTCGGCGAGATCGCCTTGACGGCCCTGGTTGAACGACAGGATCGCGTGACTGACGGCCGGAGTCGGGGTGTACCGGTCGGCCGAATCGATCATCGCGACAACGTCGTTGGCGGCCAGCACCTCCAGCGCCGACGTCCACGCCGGCTCCGACAGTGCATGGGTGTCACGGCCGATGAACAGCGGACCCGTCGTGCCCTGCGCGGCACGGTATTCCACGATCGCCTGCGTGGTGGCCAGGATGTGCGCCTCGTTGAACGCCCCGTCCAGGCTCGAGCCACGGTGCCCCGAGGTGCCGAAGGTGACCTGCTGGTCCACGTTCTCGGGGTCTGGAGCGACGGTGTAGTACGCCGTCACCACCGAAGCGATGTCGATGAGATCCTCGGGCTGCGCCGGACGACCGGCGCGGGGGTTGGCCGCCATGGGTCGATTCTGCTCCTTGGTGGCGCTGCGCACCGCCTCCGGGGCGGTATCCGTTCGCTCATGGCGCACGACCGGCGAGAACTGCCCGCCGGATTCGTGTCCGCCTACCGAGACGGGCGGCAGTGAGGGTAGCCTATCTTTATCTGACGAGGTAACCTCTGCCGCCATGACCACGTCACCACCGTCCGGCGTCAGCACCGCCCTCGAGGAGATCCTGCGCGACGACCTGAACGTCGACATCACCCGCGTCACGCGGGATTCGCGGCTCATCGACGACGTCGGCCTGGACTCGGTGGCGTTCGCGGTCGGCATGGTCGCGATCGAGGACAAACTCGGGGTCGTGCTCTCGGAAGAGGATCTGCTGACCTGCGACACCGTCGGCGATCTCGAGCGGGCCATCCTGTCGAAGACCCCCACAGCCCAGTGAGCGCGTTCGCCGCGGCGCTGTCGCGGGCGATGACGGCATCTCCCCGGGACCTGATGGTCCTCGACCGGGCCGCCGGACAGTGGAATCGCCACCCATGGGGGGAGGTGCACCTGCGCTCGGAGAACATCGCCGAACGGATCCTCGACGGACCCGACGGTGCCGTGGGTCTGGTCGGCGAGCCCACCGTCGAGTTCATCGCCGCGATTCAGGGGTCCTGGCTGGCCGGCCGCGCCCTGTCGATCCTGCCCGGACCGGTACGCGGCGCCGACGACCGGCAATGGGCCCGCGCCACCGCCGAGCGTTTCGCCGGCATCGGCGTCACACAGATCTTCACCCACGGCGCCTACCCGGACTTGTTGCGTGACAACGATTCCGGTCTGACCGTCCACGACGTGTCCGAGGTGGGGCACTCGAGACGGTCCACCACGCTGACGCCGCAGGCCGGTGCGGTCGGCACTGCGGCGGTGCTGCAAGGCACCGCCGGCTCCACCGGCACGCCGCGCACCGCGCTGCTCTCTCCCGACGCGGTCATGAACAACGTCACCGCGCTGCTGCAGCACACCGCGGTCGATCCGACCGTCGACATCGGCTTGACCTGGTTGCCGCTCTACCACGACATGGGGCTGACCTTCCTGCTCACCGGCCTGCTCTCCGGCGCCGAGATGTGGGTGGCTCCCACCGCGGCGTTCGCCGCCTCGCCGTTCCGGTGGCTGAGCTGGCTGTCCGAGAGTGGCACAACCCTCACTGCCGCACCGAATTTCGCGTATTCGGTGATCGGCAAGTACGCCCGCAGGGTTCCCGACGTCGACCTGAGCCGGCTCCGGTTCGCCATCAACGGTGGCGAACCGATCGATTGCGACGGCTTCCAGGTGTTCCTCGACGAACTCGCCCGTTTCGGTCTCGATCCGCGGGTTGCGGCGCCGTCGTACGGACTGGCCGAGTCGACGTGCGCGGTCACCGCCCCCGAGCCCGGCACCGGGCTGGTCGTCGAGGAGATCGTCGACCCGGTGACCGAAGCCGTGCGGCGCCACGCGGTGCTCGGCAGACCGATTCCCGGTATGGAACTGCGCATCTCGGAATCCGAGCACACCGGCCAGGCCGGCGACCACGCGATCGGCGAAGTCGAGATCCGCGGCACGTCGCTGATGACCGGCTACTTGGGTCAGGAGCCACTGACTCCCGGCGAGTGGTTCCGTACCGGAGATCTCGGCTACGTCACCGACGACGGGCTGGTCGTGTGCGGCCGGGTCAAGGAACTCATCACCATCGCCGGGCGCAACATCTTCCCCAGCGAGGTGGAACGGGTCGCCGCACAGGTCCGTGGGGTGCGCGACGGCGCCGTCGTCGCGGTCGGCACCGACGGCGATTCGGCTCGCCAGGGTCTGATCATCGCCGCGGAGTTCCGCGGTCCCGACGAGGCCGGCGCGAGAAGTGAAGTGGTGCAACGCGTCGCATCGCAGTGTGGGGTGGTTCCCGCCGACGTCGTATTCATGACGCCGGGCGCGCTGCCGCGGACATCCTCGGGCAAGCTGCGGCGCCTGGAAGTCAAACGAGATCTGGAGGCTGCCCGCGCATGACCGCGTCCACCGACATCGACGTCGACGGCTACCGCACTCTGCTCACCGACGTGTTCGGCGAGCAGGTCACCGCTTGGACGGCGGAAGCCGAAGCCTCGGAGCGTTTTCCGCGGAAGCTGATCGAACACCTCGGTGCTGCCGGGGTCTTCCGCAGTAAATGGGGCCCGGCCGGTGGCCATCACCCCGACGTCGCCAAGCTCAACGAGCTCGCTTTCCAACTCGGGCGACTGGGGTCCGCGGGTATCGGCGTCGGTGTGAGCCTGCATGATTCGGCGATCGCGGTGCTGCGCCGGTTCGGCAGGTCGGACCACCTCAAGGCGGTGTGCGAACAGGCGATCGACGGTGAGGCGGTGCTGTGCATCGGCGCCTCCGAGGAGTCCGGCGGCTCGGATTTGCAGATTGTCGAGACCGAAGTCCGTTCCGAACGTGACGGTTTCCACATCCGTGGCGTCAAGAAGTTCGTCTCGCTGTCCCCGATCGCCGACCACATCATCGTCGTCGCGCGCGGAGTGGACCACGATCCGTCCAGCAGGCACGGCAACGTCCTGGTGATCGCCGTACCGACCACGCAGGTCGAGGTACAGACCCCGTACCGCAAGGTGGGCGCCGGCCCGCTGGACACCGCCGCCGTGCACATCGACACCTGGGTGCCCGCCGACCATCTGGTGGCGCGGCCCGGCACCGGGTTGGCCGCCATCTCGTGGGGCCTTGCGCACGAACGTATGTCGATCGCCGGTCAGGTGGCCTCGTCATGCCAGCGCGTGCTGGGCGTGACCCATGCGCGCATGGTGCAACGGAGACAGTTCGGCGCGACGCTCTTCGAGCATCAGGCATTGCGCATGCGAATGGCAGACCTGCAGGCCCGCGTCGACCTGCTCCGCCACGGCCTCAACGGCATCGCCGCGCAGGGACGGCTGGATCTGCGCGCGGCCGCCGCCGTCAAGGTCACCGCGGCGCGCCTGGGCGAGGAGGTGCTTTCTGAGTGCATGCACATCTTCGGCGGTTCGGGTTACCTCGTCGACGAGACGCCGCTGGGCAGGTGGTGGCGTGACATGAAACTGGCGCGGGTCGGCGGCGGCACCGACGAGGTGCTGTGGGAGCTGGTGGCCGCGGCGATGAAGCCGGACTTCGACAGCTACGACGAGATGATCGGTGGCACAGTGACTTCCGACTAGGACGGGCGGTTGAGCGCGTACAGCGCCATTCGCCGGTTCGACATCTGGTGTTCGCCGAGGAAGTCACATCTGGCGTACTCGCACAGCCGGCGGGCACCGACATTGCGGTGGTCGGGGTCGAACATGATGCGCCGGCACTGCGGTTCGATCTCGAACAGGCTGGCCGCCAGCCGGGGCAGCAAAATCGGCCCGAAGCCGCGGTTGACGATGTCCAGGTCGGCAATCGCGGCGTGCAGACCGAGGTCGTGCGGGTCGGCGTCATAGCGCGGGGCGATGGAATCCTTTGCGGCGCGGTACACCTCGATGTAACCGTGCGGTTCCCCCCTGAACATGCCGATGAGCGGACGCGAGTACCGGCCGGCCAGCTGGGCGCGCAGGTACCCGTGCCACCACTGCACCGGCCGGTCGTACTCCCACGCCTCGGCCAGATGCGGACGGTTCATCCACTCGGAGATCATCGCCGCGTCGGAGTCAGGGTCGACGAGCCGGACCTCGTACGGAGCGGCGAGACGCGGGATCGGCGGCGGCGGCACGACGCGCACCTCGTCGCTGATCTCGGTGAGCTCCCTGGGCAGGATCGGTAGAACGTCAGTCATCGTGACCGCAGAGCCTACCGGAGCAAGTGAGGGCAGGTTTACCTACATTCGACGGCTACACCAGGAGTAGAACGCCGCCGGCGATCAGCGCGATCACCTTGACCAGCTCCAGTCCGACATACCCGTAGTGCGCCCGCGACCGCGGTCCCTCGGCACCGGCCAGCACCTGGTCGGAGCGGCGGGTCAACGCCGGCCGGACGAACACCATCTGCGCAGCCAGCATCACGGCCGCCACCGCCAGCAGGACGAGAGCCGCCGTCGGTCCGCCGGCGATGACTGTCGCGACCACGGCTGCTGCCGCCAGCACTCCCTCGCACACGTTGAGGGCGCGGAACACCAACCGCCCGATGCCGAGCCCGATCTGCAGGGTTACACCGGGTGCGCGGAATTTCAGCGGAGCTTCCAGGAACGAGATCGCCAGCACCATGCCGAGCCAGATGAACGTCGCTGCGATGGCGACATCGAGAGCACCATGCACGCAGCGAAGCCTAGATGAGATCGTGAGGTCATGAACGAGGACCGCGTTGCCGAGTTACAGCGGTGGGAGGACTCCGGCGCGGTGTGGCGGGTGCTGACCCGCACCGCTTCGGAGGTGACCGTTGCGTTGCTGCGCTGCGACGGCGGCGAGGAGGCCGGCCGGTTCACCAGCTCCGATCCGCGCCTGCTGGCGTTCCTCGGTGACCGCACCGGCAGCGAGGACTGATCTACGCCGCAGAGAGCGCTCTCCGTTCCCGACTGCGTGCCGAAATCGCATTCCGCGCGGCCGTTTCGCGGGATTCCCCGCGCTGGACGCGATCTCGGCGGACGTGTCCGCTCAGCGGACGTCGACGTAGTAGACGCTGCCTGTGGTGGTGTTCTGGAAAGTGCGGTCGTAGCGGTAGTCGCGGACTGTGGAGCGGATGTCACCGCCCTTGTGGATCCCGACCACACTGGCCTCACTGAGCGGGGCGTTCGACAGCCGGTTGACCACCACGCGGTGGCCCTGGGCTTCGAGCTGGCTGATCGTGGCATCGGCGTTTCCGCCCGAGGGGGCCGCGACCGCCGGGGCGGCCAGCCCGACAACAGCAGCGGACAGGCCGGCGGCGAAAGCGGTGGCGATGGTGAGGTTCTTCATGATGGTGTCCTTCCCGGTGGTGGGTCGGAGCCGTGGAGCGAATCGCGCGGTTTCGACTTCGGTGGTGGTTGATCTTGGTGGATCTGACTGGTTAAACCCGCCGCCGCGGGTGTTCATTTCGCCTGGCAGAAATTGAACGACGGGTGGCCGGAATCGATCGCCGAGACCGCGCACAGCGTGGGAAAACCCCCGGAAAAGCCGCGCGGAATGCGAGTTCGGCGCGATGCCAGGCCCCGCGGCGTTACCGTACGGGCAGGGTCTGCACGGAAGGACGCCGATGGTGGAAACGACGCCGCTCGCTCCCGTCACCCCGCTCGCTGCGCTCGCGCCCCTCGCGCGCCATGGCCGCTTCGTCGGCCGGGTCGGCGGGCTCGCCGTTGCCCTCGGCATCGGGATCGCGATCGCGAACGGTCCCGCCGTCGCGACGGCCGACGACACGACCGCTGGCGCGCAATCGTCGTCCAGTTCCACGTCGGAGAACGACACCGCACGGACCGACACGAGCCGCGACCGAGCCGCCGACCGCGACGTCGACGGTGAGGATGTCGACGACCACCCCACCGACCAACACGACGTCGACGATCACGCTGCCGACGCCAGCGAACAAGACGCAGAAGAAGACGACGCCAATCGTCAGAACGTCGAGCAAGACGTAGACGAAGACGACGAAGTAGCCGCGGCCGATGTTCCGGACGACACCGAGTCACCTCCCACCCGAACCACCGTCGCCGTCACGGCCGCCGAACCCGACGGCGGCGATGCCGCGGACGTGACCGGGGATCGCGACAACAGCCCCGAATCCGCGGCGGTGTGGACGTTGACCGGAGTCGCGCGGCGCGAGGCCGTCCCCGAGTCGACCGTGGCCCCGCTGCCGACCCCTGCCACCAGCCCGCTTGCCACCGAGCAACAACTGGCGGCCGAGCGCATCGCGTCCGAGACCGTCAAGACCTGGCCGGTTCGGCTGATGAAGTTCGTGCTGGGCGCCGGCTGGCTGGCGACCGCCACCCGCCAGTACGACCACATCGGCGGGCCGGACTGGGACAACATCGGCCAACTCGGCCGCTCCGTCGACGAGTACGCGATGGGCGCGGCGTTCCAGCAGCAACTGCTCAATCCGATGACGCCGACGGTCGTCACCCAGGTCGCGCCGCCGCACACCTGGTACGGCCGGGATGTGCCCGGTTCCCGCATCCTCTACGACAACCCCGACACGGTGTACCGCTTCATGGGGGTGAACATGACCTCCACGTACGTGATCAGGGGCCAGTTCGTCAGCGCGCAGCCGGCGGACACCAACTTCAGCGTGCTCACCGGACTGTCCGGCGTCACCGCGGACTACCTCAGCGGCCGCGACATCGACATCGCACCGGACGGCTCGTTCACCATCACCGTCAGCGGCGCCCCGGCCGCGGCGGGCCAGCGCAACCACCTCCAGCTGACCTCCGACACCACGCTGATCGCGGTCCGGAACACCTTGTCGGACTGGACCACTCAGTCGCCGATGACGCTGAGCATTGAACGGCTGTCCGGGCCGCGCAACAGCCTGTTCAGTCAACTCGGCGGCTTCGCGATCCCGGGGCTGGGGCCCCTGGTGACCAGGAGTCCCCTGCTGACCGCGCTGGTGTCCTTGATTCCACCGATGAAGGAGCCGCCGCGGATCCTGCGCGGCGCGTTCACCGCAGTGATCGTGGCGCTCGGCCTGGGCATGGAGTCGAAGTACATCAAGGTCGCCACCACCGACCCGCAGACCGGTGAACGGGTGGCGCCCAATGTGCTCAAAGACCCGTCCCGCAATGCGGAGTTCCTCGCCACGCAGCTGCAGAGCGCCGGGTACTTCCACTTGGCCGACGACCAGGCCCTGGTCGTCACCGTCACCCCGGGCAACGCGCGTTACTTCACCGTCCCGGTCACCAATCTGTGGACGATCACCGGCGATTACTGGAACGAACAGACCAGCCTCAACAACGCGCAGGCGCTGCCGAATCCGGACGGCACCTACACCTTCGTGATCTCGCCCACCGATCCCGGCGTGCACAACTGGGTCTCGACCGGCGGCCTGAACAAGGGCACGCTGTCGCTGCGGTTCCAAGACCTCGACCTGAACGCGGCGCCGACTCCGACGGTCGACGCCCAGGTTGTTGCCCTGCCGGACCTGCCCGCGGTGCTACCGCCGACCACGATCTACCTCAGCGCGGCACAGCGTCAGGAGCAGCTCGACATCCGGCGCGCTGCGTTCGACCGCCGTTTCGCCGTCGCCGACTGAACCGCTCAGTGCTTGGCTTTGCGCCCGAACGGCAACACGTGCATGACCGCTACGACGAGCGCGCCGACCACGAGGCCGATCACCGCTGACGCGGCGGTGTTGACCAGCCAGGCCAGTGCCGCCCCGACCCCGCCGACGTGGTGGACGTACTCCTCGGCGTGATGCACCAGGCTGTAGGGCCCGTGCCAGCCCAGTTCGTCGGTGCCGATGAGCAGGATGTGCCCGCCGACCCAGAGCATCGCCACGGTGCCGATCACCGACAGCGCCGACAGCAGCTTCGGCATCCCGGCGACCAGACCGCGGCCGACTTTCTGGGCGAACGCCGACGAGCGTTCGGTCAGGCGCAGGCCGATGTCATCCATCTTCACGATGCCCGCGACGACCCCGTACACGACGGCGGTGATGGCCACGGCGACCACGAGCAGGATGACCAGGCGGGGCACGAACGGCTGGTCGGCGACCTCGTTCAGAGCGATCACCATGATCTCGGCCGACAGGATCAGGTCGGTGCGGATCGCGCCGGTCACCATGAACTTCTCGGCGTCCGCACCCGAGATGGCCGCGGGCGCTCCGTGCGTCTCGTGACCACGGATCATGCCCCAGACCTTCTCGGCGCCTTCGAAGCACAGGTAGGTGGCGCCCAGCATCAGGATCGGCGTCAGCAACCACGGCGCGAACTGACTCAACAGCAACGCCACCGGCAGGATGAAGAGGACCTTGTTGCGCAGCGATCCGATCGCGATGCGCTTGATGATCGGCAGCTCGCGCTCGGCGGCGATGCCGTGCACGTATTGCGGCGTGACCGCGGTGTCATCCACCACCACGCCGGCGGCCTTGGCCGTCGCCTTGCCCGCGGCGGCGCCGATGTCGTCGACGGAGGCCGCCGCCAGCCGGGCCAGCGCGGCGACGTCGTCGAGAAGCGCGAACAAGCCTCCGCTCACCGGGTCCTCCTGCTCGCTACGGCGGTCATGGGCGAAGGTTACCCAACGCAGGCCCACTCAGCCCTGCGCGGTGGAAACACCCGCGCCGCGCCAGTGCCGAACCGGCCGGGATGCTCCAAAGACTCATGCGGTGACCTGCGGTTGAGTTAGTTTTAGGGACTGGTCGCCAACCGCACGGGCGGGAGCCGTCGGCGGCGGTCGACAGCTGGGGGTGCGCGATGGCGTCTTCGATCCGCCCGTGGGTGACCGCCGGGGTCGCCGTGTCCAGCGTGGCTGTGCTTGCGGTGGCGCCCCTGGAACCGACATCGACGTTCACCGACGTCCGGATCACCAACTCGGCGGTCGACCTGACCGCGGCGCCGAATCCGCTCGAGTTCTACCCGCAGGTGCTGATGCGCTCGCTGGCCAACGCCGGCGACCGGCTCGACGAATTCTTGGATGCGCCGTTGCCGATCGTCAGAGCGGTCGCCGAGAACCAGTACAACTCGCTCGCCGAGGTCGTAAGCGCGATCGGCACCGGCGACGTCGTCGCGGTGGTTCGGGCCGTCGTCCGCGCCATCGCCGACCCTGTGATCAACCTGGCCAGGGTGGCCGGTTCGGGTGAGCCGTTCCGCACCGCGGCCAGCGTGATCATCCGGCTGGCGCTGCCGATCGCCAGCGGCGTGATCGCCGCCGGGTCAGCGGCCGGCGACGTCGCCGAGGCGCTGCTGCACCTTGCCGTCGTCGGCACATTGGGGGCCGTGACCAACATCCCGGGGCGCATCGCCGACGGGTTTCTCAACGGCCGGGTGGATGAAACCGAGGACTCGTCGTACGGCCTGCTGAGCCCGGTGGTGGAAGCTCCAGTCGTCGATCAGCTCACCGGACCGGTGGCGCACCTGGTCGATTCCCTGCAGGCGGTCGGCGAAACCCTGTCCGCACCCGCCGGCACGGGTAGCGGATCTGTCGGCATGGGTACCGGATCGGCCGGTACGGCTACCGGACCGGCCGAGCCCCCGGATCCCGGCGCCGTCACCGTGCCGCTGCCCAGGCCCGAGACCCCGGCCGCCACCACCCTGGCGCCGCAGCCCCCGCGCGCGTCCGCACCGAACGATCCAGCCCCCGCCGAAGACAACCCCCCCACGGAGGAGAGCGAAAACCCGTCGGAGACCGTCGAGAACCCCGACGACGATGTGACCGAAGCGGACCCGTCGACGGCGGATCCCGGAACCGGGAACGCCGGCGGGCACGCGGGCCCGGCCGAACCGGGCACCACCGCGACTCCGCCCGAGGAACCGGCCGACGACGCACACGCGGGCGGTACCGGCGAATCGGCCGACGACTCAGGGCCGAGCGGGACCGCCGACGCCGGGTAACGGGCACACCGGCACGTTTGGGCCCACCACGGCGGGGTAATGCCTCGCCCCATGAACGCTGAGTGGACACGGGTGCTCGCCGCGTCCGGCCGCGCGCCGGGTATCAGATATACCGACACCTCCAGAGCCGACCGGTGAGCAGCGAAACCCCCTCCCCCGCCGTCCTTTTCGACATAGACGGGACGCTGGTGGACTCGAACTATCTGCACGTGTACGCCTGGTTGCGCGCGTTCGACGCCGAGAATGTGCCCGCTGACGGTTGGCGCATCCACCGCTGCATCGGCATGGACGGCACCACACTGGTGCGCACCCTTGCCGGCGATGCGAGCCAGGACGTGGTCGACACCCTCAAGGACCGCCACAGCGAGTTCTACAAGGAGACAGCCGGGCTGCTGACTCCGCTTCCGGGTGCGCGTGATCTGCTCCGCCGGGTGGCACAGCTGGGCCTGCAGGTGGTGCTGGCCACCTCGGCTCCCGAAGACGAATTACGCATCTTGCGTGACGTTCTCGATTGTGACGACGTGGTGTCGGCGGTGACCTCGTCGCAGGACGTCGACACCGCCAAACCGAAACCCGACATCGTCCGGGTGGCGCTCGACCGTGCCGGGGTCACCGCCTCGGACGCGGTGTTCGTCGGCGACGCGGTGTGGGACTGCGAGGCCGCCAGACGTGCGTCGGTGCCCTCGATCGGGGTGCTCAGCGGCGGGGTGTCCCGTGGCGAACTGCTCGAGGCCGGGGCGAAGGACGTCTTCGAGGACGCCGGGGAGCTGCTCGCCCAACTCGACACCAGCATCATCGGCGAGCTGGCGCGCCGCGTCAGCCCGTGATCTCGGCTAACCGTCGCTGCGAGGCCTGACTGCGCACGCGTTGCGGCCACCAGAACCATCGCCCGAGCAGTGCGGCGACCGCCGGCGTCATGAACGAGCGCACGATGAGCGTGTCGAACAACAGCCCGAGCGCGATGGTGGTGCCCACCTGTGCCATCACCGTCAGGTCGCTGAACGCGAACGACGCCATCGTGAATGCGAAGACCAGACCTGCTGAGGTGACCACCGATCCGGTGCCGGCCATCGCGCGGATGATGCCGGTTTTCAACCCTCCGGGAAGCTCCTCTTTGAACCGCGACACCAGCAGCAGGTTGTAGTCCGATCCGACGGCGAGCAGCAGGATCACCGCCATCGGCAATACCATCCAGTGCAACTCCAGCCCGATGATGTGCTGCCACAGAAGCACCGACAGGCCGAAAGACGCACCGAGGGAGACCAATACGGTGCCGACGATCACCGCCGCGGCCACCACACTGCGGGTGATGATCAGCATGATGGTGAAAATCAGTGTGACGGCGGCGATCCCGGCGATCAACAGGTCGTAGAACGCGCCGTCGGCCATGTCCTTGTAGGTGGCCGCGGTGCCGGCGAGGTACACCGTGGACCCTTCCAGAGGTGTGCCCTTGATGGCCTCCTTGGCCGCGGTCTTGATGGGCTGCACCCGCGAGGTTCCCTCGATCGTCGCAGGGTCGCCCTCGTGGGCGATGATGAACCGCACCGACTTGCCGTCCGGGGAGATGAAATTCTCCATGCCGCGTGTGAAGTCGTCGTTGTCGAAGGCCTCGGGCGGCAGATAGAACGAGTCGTCGTTCATGGAGTCGTCGAAGGCTTCACCCATCGCGTCGGCGTCCTCGGACTGTGACGCCATCTGGTCCTGCATGCCCTTCTGACTCTGATACATCGTCAGCATCATCGACTGCATGTTGCGCATCGTCTCGATCTGACTGGGCAACAGTGCAATCAGTTGCGGCATCAGCGCGTCGAGGCGTTCCAGGTCGGGCACGAGTTCCTGGATGTCGTCGGTCAGCGGGTTGATGCCGTCGAGGGTGTCGAACACCGACCGCATCGCGTGGCAGACCGGGATGTTGTAGCAGTGTGGTTCCCAGTAGAAGAAATTACGGACCGGGCGGACGAAGTCGTCCAGATTGGCGAGGTAGTCCCGCACTTCGGCGATGTCGACAGCCGTCTTCTTGGTCTTGAGGACCATGTCGTGGGTGGTGGCCGACATCTGCGTCATCAGGCTCTGCATCTTCGTCATCGTGTCGACGTTGGTCTGCATCGCATCGGCCTGCACCAGCATGTCGGCCATCCGGTCCTGCATGTACTTCTCGTTGAGACGCTGCGTGGTCCCCCGCATGCTCATCTGGAACGGAATCGTCGTGTGCTTGATCGGTTTCCCGTCGGGGCGGGTGATCGTCTGCACCCGCGCCACGCCGGGCACGCGGAAGATCGACTTGGCGATCTTGTCGATGACGAGGAAGTCCGCGGGGTTACGCAGGTCGTGGTCGCTTTCGACCATCAGCAGCTCGGGGTTCATCCGGGCGCTGCCGAAATGCCGGTCGGCGACGGCATAACCGACGTTGGCGGGAACATCGGAGGGCAGGTAATCGCGGGCGTCGTAATTGGTCTTGTAGCCCGGCAGCGTGACGAGGCCGACCAGCGCCAGCGCCAGCGCCGCGGCCAGCACCGGACCCGGCCAGCGCACCACCGACACCCCGATGCGCCGCCAACCGCGGGAGCTGATCGCCCGCTTGGGGTCGAACATCCCGAAGCGGCTGCCTATCGCGACGACGGCGGGTCCCAGTGTCAGCGCCGCGAGCACGGCGACGAACGTGCCCACCGCGCAGGGCACCCCCATGGTCTGGAAGTACGGCAACCGGGTGAAGCTCAGGCACAGCATCGCCCCGGCGATGGTCAGACCGGAGCCGAGCACGACGTGTGCGGTGCCGCGAAACATGGTGTAGTACGCCGTTTCCCGGTCCTCCCCCGCGCCGCGGGCCTCCTGGTACCGTCCGATCGCGAAGATGGCGTAATCGGTCCCGGCGGCAATCACCATCAGGGTCAGCAGGCTCGTCGCGAACGTCGACAGGCCGATGATCTCGGCATCGGCCAGGAAGGCGACGATGCCCCGCGCCGCACCCAGTTCCGCGAACACCATGAACAGGATCAGGACCATGGTGGCCACCGATCGGAAGACGAGCACCAGCATGACGGCGATGACGCCGATGGTGATCATCGTGACCCGGAAGACGCTCTTGTCGCCGGCGTTGTGCTGGTCGGCGACCAGCGGCGCGCCACCGGTCACGTAGGCCTTGATTCCCGGCGGCGCCGATGTCTGCTCGACGATCTCGCGGACCGCGGCCACCGCCTCGTTGGCCCGCGGCTCGCCTTGGTTGCCTTGCAGGTATACCTGCACATAGGCCGCTTTGCCGTCGGTGCTCTGCGCGCCCGACGCGGTCAGCGGATCGCCCCAGAAGTCGGCGACGTGCTGGACGTTGGCGGTGTCGGCTTCCAGTTTGTCGACGAGGTCGTCGTAGTAGCGATGCGCCGCGTCGCCGAGTGGCTGTTCGCCTTCGAGCACGATCATCGCGCTGCTGTCGGAGTTGAACTCGTCGAAGTTCGCGCCGACGCGCTTCATGGACACCAGCGACGGCGCGTCGTTGGCGCTCATCCCGACGGTGTGTTCTTCACCGACCTTTTCCAGCGACGGGACCGCGACGTTCGTCAGGACGGTCAGCAGAATCCAGCCCACGAGGATGGGCAGCGCCAGGACACGGATGAGCCTGCCGATCCCGGACCGCCCGGCACCTGCCACTTGCCCCGCCCCCGATCCGGCCCGCCGCACGCGTGACACTTCGTGTGTCGCGTGTCATACGTCTAGCCCGTCAAACCATTGGCTGTCAACTGCACGTTGACAGCCGATTCACAGGTTGATCAGCGGGTTTGTGCGCAGTGAGCCGCGCGGTGGTCGGCGCTGTCAGAGACCGAGGCGCGCCGGCGCAGCACGCGATCGGACCGGCACGACGGGCCTAGGCTGGCCGGATGGGCAGCAGCGAGGAGCGTGCCGGCATCGAGCTGACCAATCTGGATCAACCGCTGACCGACGACGCCGGGGCCACCAAGCGCGACCTCGTCGACTACCTGGACGCGGTCGCCGATCACATCGTGCCTGTGCTCGCCGGCAGGCCGTTGACGGTGCTGCGGGCGCTGCGGGGCCGCGCCCCGTTCATGCAGAAGAACGTCCCCAAGTACACCCCGGAATGGCTACGCACGACGTCGATCTGGGCAGAGGCGTCGCAACGTCAGATCCGGTACGCGGTCTGCGACGATCGGCGCACGCTGCTGTGGTTGGCCAATCAGCGCGCCGTCGAATACCACCCGGCGCTGGGGCCGGCCGGCGACATCTACCGCCCCACACATCTGATCCTCGACCTGGACCCGCCGGACGGCGCCGACTTCGCCTCCGTGGTGACCGTCGCCCACCTGGTGCGGCAAGCCCTGACCGACTGCGGACTGGCAGGGGCGGTGAAGACCAGCGGCTCGCGCGGTCTGCACATCTTCGTCCCGATCGACGACAGCGCACCCGTCGACGACGTGGCGGCTGCGACGCGCGCCCTCGCCGCCCGCGCCGAGGCGCTGGACCCGGCCCTCGCCACCACCGCGTTCATCGTCGCCGACCGCGCGGGAAAGGTGTTTGTCGACGCGACCCGCGCGGGCGGCGCCACCGTCGCCGCGGCCTACAGTCCGCGGCTGCGTCCCGGCACACCGGTGTCGTTTCCGGTGGCGTGGTCGGATCTGGATCGGGTGCACCCCCGCGACTTCACGGTGCACACCGCTACCGGGCTCCTCGGCGGCGCCGACCCGTGGACGGCCGAGATGCCCGCGCCGCAACGGCTGCCCGGCGAGCTGATCGAGCACGGCCGGACCATCCCGGTCGCGCGCGTGGCCGCGATGCACGAAGGCAAGCGCCGCGCGGCGCGCCTGCGGGCGCAGTCCGACTCCGGGTCCGAGCAGAACGGCTAACCGTCGGCGGGTTTGACGATCGTCGCCTTGGTCAGGCCGCTGACCGTCAAGACCGGCAGCAGGATGGGGTTGACCACGAGCTCGATGGAGTCCACGTGCTCGAAGAGGACGTTGATGGCACCGCTGTCGAGGTACTCCACGGCGCTCAGATCGACGAGCAGCCTGCGCCCCTTCCCGTCGACCGCGGCGCCGACGGCCTCGGAGAACGCCGCGATGTTGCTCATGTCCAGCTCGCCGGCGGCCGTCAGCACCACCGAACCGTCCTCCTGACGGTGGGTGTGCAGGGTCAGCGGGGTGGCCATCATGTGATCCTGGCGGTCATGCGGACAGTGGTGCCCGTGGTCTGGGAGTCGATGGTGACATCCTGCATCAAGGCCTCCATCAGTGCGATGCCCCTACCCCGGTGCAGGGCGGGGATCTCGGCAGGCGTCTTCCACGTCCCGGAATCGGTGACGGTCAGGTACACGGTGTCGGGCAGCGCGATGGCGCACAGCCGGACCCGGCCCGGAAGCTCGCGGTGACCGTGCTCGATGGCGTTGGCCAGCGCTTCGCCGACCGCGATCAGCACGTCCAGCGACTGCTCGTGGGACACCCCCACCGCGGACAGCCAGTCCCGCAGCGCGGTGCGGCTGGCGGCCAGTTCCCCGACGTCGGCGGGGAAGTCGAGATCCAGCGGCGCGGGCTGGCGGTAGAGCAGCAGCGCGACGTCGTCGTGGTAGCCGTCGGCGGGTGCCAGCCGGGACATGATCACGTTGGCCAGCTCGTCGAGCGCGGTGGCCCGGTTGTCCTGGACGACGTCCGTCGCGCGGGCGATCCCGTCGTCGATCGATTCCCGTCGGCGTTCGACCAAACCGTCGGTGTAGAGCAGCAGGGTGGACCGCGGCGGCATCGTCTCCCGCTCCTCGGTGCGGTGCGGCGGACTCTTGAGACCGAGCGGGGTCGCGCGGGCTCCTTCCAGCAGCCGGGTCGACCGGTCCGCGGTGACCAGGATCGGTGGCGGGTGACCCGCGCACGAGTACACCAGCTCACCGTTCTGCGGGTCGAGCACCGCGCAGAACGCGGTGGTGCAGCGCGCCCCGGGCAGCCGGGCCGCGAACCGGTCCAACCCTGACAGCGCCGCCGCCGGGCTCGGGTGTTCGAGCAGCAGGGCGCGGCAGGCGCTGCGCAGCTGACCCATGATCGTGGCGGCGGTGAGTCCGTGGCCGACGCAGTCACCGACGATCAGTCCGATGCGGCCGTCATCGAGGTTGACGACGTCGTACCAGTCGCCGCCGACCTGCAGCGGGCTGGTGGCCGGCTGATACCGGACGGCGAAGCCGCTGGACAGCGACGGCCCCAGGATCGCGTGCTGCAGGGCCAGCGCGGTCTCGCGCTGCTGGTCGATCTGATGGACGCGCTGCAGCCCCTGCCCGAGCCGGCCGGCCAGCACCGTGAGCAGCGTGTGATCCTCGGCGGTGAAGCGCCGCCGCTCGAACAGCTCGATGTAGATCACAAGCACGCCCTGCGGATGGCGCAACGCCACGCCGGCGGCGCCGGCGGTCGAGGTGTCCGGGTCGAGCAGCTGGTCGTCACGCAACGCGGTGATCACCGTGCGGGTGTGCGGGGGCAGGTCGTCCCAGCGCGCCGGCTCGCCGACACACACCAGGTGCGGATCCGCCGACTCAAAGTCGCGGTCCCCGGCGTCGGTCCAGGTGACCGCCAGCACGCGTCGAGCGCCCCACACCGCGGCGAACTCCTCGCTGGCGGCGAGCACCGCCTCGTCGAGGGTGTCGGATTGGGCGAGTTGCTCGTTGAGCGAGGCCAGCGCGGTCTCGCGCTGCACGATGTAATGCTCGGCACTGACGTCGCGCAGGGTTCCGACCACGACGTCGCGCCCAGTCTCGGGATCCTCGGTGTGGGTGAACGTCATCGCCACCCACAGCCGGTGCCCGTCGCGATGGGTGACGGGCACCGCGCCGATGCTGCCGTGCCGGTCGGTCAGCAAGCTGTCGAAGGCGTCCTGCACGCGGCGGTACGCGTCGGGATCGTGCTCGGCAGACGGCCACCACGGGTACACGGGCCGGTACGGCAGGCCGGCCGAGTCGAAGCCGAGGATGTCGGTGAAGGCCGGGTTGATCTCGATCACCGCACCGTCCTCGTCGCAGACGAAAAAGGCCTCCTGCAACGAATCGACCAGCGCCGAGCGCCAACGGGCGTGATATTCACGCAGCCGGGCGAGCTCAACGTTGGTGCGCACCCGCGCGAGCAGCTCGGCGGCCGCGAACGGCTTCACCAGGTAGTCGTCGGCGCCGGCGCGCAGGCCGTCGATCGACGCCTCCTGGCCGGCGCGCGCCGAAAGCAGCAGCACCGGCAGGGCCGCGGTGCGCCGGTCGGCGCGTAGCTCGGCGACCAGTCCTAGCCCGTCGAGGCGGGGCATCATCACATCGCTGATTACGAGATCGGGCGGGCTGGCCCGGATCGCCTCCAGGGCCGTGTGCCCGTCGACGACGGCCTCGACCCGGTATCCGTCCGAGCGCAAGAGCCGGCTCAGATATTCGCGCATGTCGGCGTTGTCGTCGGCGACCAGCACCCGCGCCTGCGCGGCGGCGGTGGCGGCCCCGAACGCCAGTCCCGTTCCGGCTCCGGCCGGCTCGCCCGCGGCGGGTTCACCCATGGCGGGGATCCACCGCAACGCCTCCTCGACGTAGGCGTTGGCGGCTCCCGCACCGCCGCGGGGGTGGCTCGCCGGCGCGATGGCATCCTCGGGTAGATGGGCAGCGCCGATGGGCAAGCGGATCGTGAACGTCGTTCCCCGCCCTTCGACGCTGTCGGCGGCGATCGTGCCGCCGTGCAGCGTGATGAGCTCCTTGACCAGGGCCAGCCCGATGCCGCTGCCCTCGTTGGACCGCGCCTTCGCGTTCTCGATGCGGTGGAAACGTTCGAACAGGCGCGGCATCTCCTCGGCGGGCACACCGGAGCCGGTGTCGGCGACGACCACCACCGCATCGCGCCCGTCTCTGCGCACCCGCACCGTCACCCGTCCGTCGAAGGTGAACTTCAGCGCGTTCGACAGCAGGTTGAAGATCACCTTCTCCCACATGTCGCGATCGAGGTACACCGGCTCGTCGAGCGGTTCGCAGTCGACCTCGAAGACCAGGCCGGCGCGCTCCATCGCCGAACGGAACACGCTGGCCAGCTCGGCGGTCAGGGCGCCGAGGTCGACCGGTTGATAGAGCGCCTGGGTGCGACCCGCCTCGATCCGGGAGAAGTCCAACAGCGCGTTCACCAGCTTGGCGAGCCGTAATCCGTTGCGCCACACCACATCCAACTCTTGCCGGGTCTCCTCGTCGACACCGTCGGCCCGGCGCAGTTCCGAAACGGGGTCCAGGATCAGCGTCAGTGGGGTCCGGAACTCGTGGCTGATGTTGGAGAAGAAGGCGGTCTTGGCGCGGTCCAGTTCGGCCAGCTCCTCGGCCCGCCGCTGCTGGGCCCGGTAGCTGCGTGCCAAACCGATGCCGGCAGCGATGTGCGCCGCCACCAGGGTGACGAAGCCGCGGTAGGCCTCGTCCAGGAGCCGGTATCGGTTCAGTCCGGCGACCAGGAAGCCGCTCGGCGAACCGCCCTGATGCAACAGCGGCACCAGCAGGGCCTGGACCGGGGGTTTGCGCCAGTCCCCGGTCGGCAACGACGGGTAGGCGTCCTCGTCGAGGTCGACCAGCACCGATTCCCCGCGGGCCAGGGCGGCGAGCGGCCAGGGCCGATCGGTACCGGGTGCCAGTCGCTCGGGCACCGCGGGATGTCCCGCGGCGATACCGCTGGCGCCGGCCAGCCGTGCCGACCCGTCCTCGTCGAACAGATAGGTCAGCGTGAAGGGCAGGTCGCGAAGATTCTGATCCAGCTGTCGGTCGACGAAGCGCAGGATCTCCTCCTCGGCGCGCACCAAGCTGGGGTCGGATCCGAGGTCGCGCAGCGTCGCCATTCGGCGCTCGCCGATCACCCGCACGGTGTCCTCGCTGACGACGCACAGCATGCCGACCACCCGGCCCTCGTCGTCGCGCAGCGGGCTGTAGGAGAACGTGTGGTAGGTCTCCTCGGTGTAGCCGGACCGCTGCAGGAACAACAGCAGCGCTGTGTCCCACGTCGCTTCGCCGGTCGAGAGCACCTTTTCGATGCGCGGACCGATGTCCTCCCAGATCTCGGCCCACACCTCGCGGGCGGGCCGGCCCAGTGCCCACGGGTACTTCCGGCCGAGGGTGTCGCGCCGGTAGGCCTCGTTGCAGAAGAACGTCAGGTCAGGTCCCCACGCCATCCACATCGGGAACCGCGACGTCAGCAGGATGCTCACCGCGGTCAACAAGCTCTGCGGCCACCGGTCCGGCGGACCGAGCGGCGTCGCCGCCCAATCGACCCGGGCGTGATCGCGGCCGACTTCCCCACCGTCGGCGAAAACGCTTGCCGGAGAGGGCCCGTCGGGCTCAGCGCCGCTCATCGCAGACCAGCGCTCAAAGTCCGGGCGTCCGCCGCCACGCCGCTGCGGCCGCACACGTCCTGCACGCTCTGTTGAGGATTCACGCGTCCGGCAACCTTCACTCGGACGGCTCGGACGAGCGCACGGCACGCGGCATTGCCGCATTATTCCACTGGATCGCCGTCCGCAAACACGTTCGGGGACGCCGTCAGGTGTGGGCGGTCGCGGTCTGGGGGCCGAACTCGTTGGACACCGGCACGACCACGTCGGCCGGGAACCCACCACGGCGGGCATGCTCGCGAACGGCGTCCTCGTCGTCGGCCTCGTGGATGCAGTACACCTTGTCCCCCGCCACGTAGCTGGTGATCCATCGGTAGGGGACGCCGAGGGACTGCATGGCGGCGTTGGACTTCCGGGCGATCTCGGCGAGCTGCTCCTCGGTGAGCTCCGAGGCGCCGGGGATGTTCCGCTCGATGAGGAACCGTGACATGGTGCCCTCCTGACACTCGATGGATTTGCCCGTATCCGGGCCTGATCCACGGTGCACCGCCGACGCCGTCCGCGTCATCGGGGAAACCTCCCCACCTGGCGCCGGCAACCGCCCCAGACCGGTCGTTTTCCCTGGTGGGACCGGTCGATTGCGGCTAGCATCGGTCCGTGACGCTCACCGAGCGCGAGCACGAACTCGATCAGCTCGCGGCCCGGGGCGCCGCGGCACGCACCGGGCGCGGAGGCGCGGTGCTGGTGTGCGGCGAATCCGGCGCCGGCAAGACGTCGTTCGTCGAAGCGTTCGTCGCGGATCTGCCCGCCGACACCCGGGTGCTCTGGGGCGCGTGCGACCCGCTGTCCACGCCCCGCCCCCTGGGCCCGCTGCGAGATGTCGCTTCGGGTTTCACCGCCGCGACGCGCAAGCACCTCGCCAACGGCGACCAGCCCTACGACATCTTCGTCGCGGTGTTCGAGGACCTGCATGCGCATCCGTCGGTGCTGGTGCTCGACGACCTGCAATGGGCCGACCAGGGCACGATCGATCTGCTGCGGTTCCTGCTCCGCCGCGCGGCGCAGTCGCATCTGCTCATGGTCGGCATCCTGCGCGACGACGAGGTCAGCGTCACCCACCCGCTGCGCGGCCTGCTCGGCGACGTCGCGCGTTCGCCGCACGGCCTGTCGCTGACACTGCCCGCACTGAGTCCGGCGGCCATCGCGGCGATGGTCGGCGACCGTGACGTCGACCCCGACCGACTGCACCAGATCACCGGCGGGAACGCATTTTTCGTGTGTGAGATGCTCGACCACGACGGGGTCGAGCTGCCCGTCACCGTGCGCGACGCGATCCTGGCCCGCACCGCGAACCTCGACACCGCGGCATGGGATCTGCTGCACCTGCTGACGTGCGCGCCCGGCGCGATCGGAGACCACCTGCTGATCGGGCTCGGCGTGACGTTGCCGGCGCTGCGCGCCCTCGACCAGGCGAAGTTGATCAGGCGCGACGCCCGGGGGGTCGCCTTCCGCCACGACCTGTGCCGGCGGGCGATCGCCGAGGTCATGCCGCCGGGCGCCGAGCCAGGTCTGCACCGCCGTTTCCTCGACGCACTGCGTGAGGCCTGCGACGAGGATCCGGCCGTGCTGACCCACCATGCGCTCGGCGCAGGCGACGGAGCCCTGATCACCGCCGCCGCCGCGCAGGCCGGGCGGACCGCGGCCAGGTCCGGCGCCCACACCCAGGCGTGCGAGTTCTTCCAGATCGCGTTGGAGCGCGGCGGTCTGCTCGGCGACCGGGCCGAGGCCGAACTGCTCGAACAACTCGCCGACGAGTATTACCTGACCGACCGTCTCGACGACGCGATCGGCGCGTGCCGTCGCGCGATGCGGATCCGAACAGGCATGGACTCCCCCGTCGCGGTCAGCGCCAACCACCACTCACTGGCGGTGTACGAGTGGTACAACGGCAACCGCGCGGCCGCCGACCAGCACGTCACCGACGCCATCGCCGTCCTCGATCAGGCTGTTCCACAACAGAATCCGAGCCGGGCATGTCAGCTCGGACACGGCTTCGCCATGCGCGCGTTCCTGGCCGTGCAGTCCAGCCGGGTGGACGCGGCGGCCGAGGCGCTGCGCCGCGCGAGGGAGCTTGCCGCCGAGGCCGGCGACCCCGCGCTTTCGGTGCGCGTGCGCCTCATCGGGTACTACTGCGACATCCTCGCCGGCCGGGTCGCCGTCCGCGACCGGTTGCTGGCCGAACTCGCGGCCGGTCCCCGCCACATCGACGAGACGTACTCGGGCGGCTACACCAACCTGACGTACTTCGACGTCGAACAACGCCGGCTCGATGCCGCGGCTGCACTGCTGGACACCAGCATCCCGCTGATGGTGGAACACGATCTCCCAATCTGCCGGATGGTGCAACTGGGTTCGCGGAGCCGACTGCACCTGCTGGTCGGCGACTGGGACGACGCGCTGGCCGACGCCCAGACCGTGCTCGGCAGTCCAAGCGCCCCGCTGGCGCGGACGTGGCCGCTGCTGATCCGCGGCCTGATCGCGTTACGCCGTGACGGTCACGACGGCGGGGCGATCGACGACGCGTGGGACCTCGCCTGCCGCTTCGGCGAAGTGGTGCGGATGCTGCCGGTCGCGTCGGCGCTGGCCGAACGGATGTGGCTGACCGGTGTGTCCGACGCACGTATCCCGGAATGCCAGGTGTTGATGGATGATTCGAGTACCGAGGGACTGGAGTGGTCTCGCGGCGAGCTGGCGATGTGGTTGAGCCGCATCGGTACACCGGTGTCCGTGACGGGGCGGGTCGCCGAACCGTTCCGGCTCCTGTCGGCCGGCCGGCACGACGAGGCCGCCGAGGCGTTCCACCGCCTGGCGATGCCGTATGACGCGGCGCTGGCGCTCGTCGACTCCGTAGAGCCTGCGGCCGCGCGCCGCGGGCTCGATGTGCTCGACCGGCTGGGCGCGGACGCGGTGGCCGGCAAGGTTCGTGCGGGGCTGCGGGCGGCCGGGGCGGGTACGGTGCCCGGCCCGCGGCGGGCTTCGACACTGTCCAACCCGGCCGGGCTCACCGCCCGACAGGTCGAGGTGCTGCGACTGCTCGGCGACGGTCTGACCAATGCCGAACTGGCCGAACGGTTGTACCTGTCGATCAAGACCGTCGACCATCATGTCTCGGCGATCCTGACCAAGCTCCAGGTGGCCGGGCGCCGTGACGCGGTGCGCAGGGCGCGGGAGGTCGGCATCCTCACCTGAGGAGGTGGTGTGGTGGTGCGGTGGTGCCGGACGAACAGACGAAAAATGGGTGGTCGCTCCCGATGTCGGCAGGCCGTCGGCCCGCGACCGTTTGGGTAGCCGGTCGGTCAGCGGCCGCGGTACCCACCGACAGATTCGAGGACACCATGACCTCTGCTAACGCCGGCGTGGCGAGCGATCCCGACGCCGATCGTCAACTGAAAGCCAAACATCGTGCGCTGTGGGCATCGGGTGACTATCCCGCCGTGGCCGCGGACCTGATCCCCACCCTGGGCACGCGGCTGGTCGAGGCCTGCGGCATCGGCGCCGGGCAACGAGTGCTCGATGTCGCGGCGGGGTCGGGCAACGCAGCCATCCCGGCCGCTTCGGCCGGCGCCACCGTCGTCGCCTCAGACCTCACCCCGGAACTGTTCGACGCCGGGCGCGCGATCGCCGCCGACCGCGGCGTGCAGCTCGACTGGGTGGAGGCCGACGCCGAGGCGATGCCGTTCGCCGACAACGACTTCGACGTCGTGATGTCCTGCGTGGGCGCGATGTTCGCCCCGCATCATCAGGCGACCGCCGACGAACTGATCCGGGTCACCCGGCCCGGTGGAAACATCGGTCTGATCAACTGGACGCCCGAGGGTTTCATCGGCAATCTGTTCGCCACCATGAAGCCCTATGCTCCCCCGCCGCCGCCCGGGGCGAGCCCGGCACCGTTGTGGGGTAGCGAGGACCACGTCCGGGAGCTGTTCGGCGACAAGGTTTCCGACCTGACCATGCAGCGCCGGACGGTAGTGATGGATCACTGCGCGACGCCGCTGGAGTTCCGCGAGTACTGGAAGTCGCACTACGGCCCCACCATTGCGGCGTACCGGTTCAACGCACAGGATCCCGAACGGTTGGCCGCTCTCGACCGCGATTTCCTGGCCTTCCTGGAGAAGTGGAACGGCTCCACCGACCCGGGCAGCACCGCCTACGAGGCCGAGTACCTCCTGGTGACCGCGACCAAGCGCTGACACGGCGATTGCCACTCCGGTAGCCGATCTGTTGGACTCAGCGGTGTTCCGCGCCGTCGCGTGAACGCGGTCCGGAGAACCGCTCGCTGACGAAGTGCAGCACCACACCGGCCAGCAACAGCAGACCGGCGAGCAACCACACCTTGGCGCTCTGCTGAGTCATCAGAACGATGCACGAGCCGACGCCGAGCACCGGCACGAACGTCGCGGCCCGGAAGTGTTCGTGTTCAACATGATCCCGGCGCAACACCAGCACCGAGACGTTGGCCGCGAGGAACACGAACAGCAGGAGCAGCACCACGGTCTCGGCCAGCGTGGACAGGTCGCCGACCAACGTCAGGAGCATGGACGCCACCGTCGTCGCGATGATCGCGACCCACGGTGTGCGGCGGCGGGGCAGCACCCGGGACAGCACGTGCGGGAGCAGACCTTGCTCGGCCATCCCGAACGCCAGCCGGCTGGACATGATCATGGTCAGCAGCGCCCCATTGGCGACCGCGATCAACGCGATCAGGCTGAACAGCCAGTCCGGCACCCCGACTCCCGACGCCGACACCACGTCGAGCAGCGGGCCCGAGGACTGCGAGAGCTCGTCGGCGGGCAGCGCGATCGCGCTGGCCAGCCCGACGAGTGCATACACCACGCCCGCGGTGATCAGCGCGCCGAACAGTGCGGTCGGGTACACCCTGCGCGGGTTCTTGATCTCCTCGACGACGTTGGCGGAGGTCTCGAAGCCGACGAAGGAGTAGTACGCCAGGATTGCGCCGCCGAGGACGGCCAGGCCGGGTGAAACGCCGTCGGGAAACGCGCCGGCGCGGCTGATGTCGCCGTCGCCACGGCCCAGCATCACCGCCACCACCGCGATCACGATGACCAGACCCGTCAGCTCGATGGCCGTCATCACGACGTTGGTCTTCAGCGATTCGCTGATACCGCGTGCGTTGAGGCAGGCGACCAGGGCCAGGAAGACCAATGCGGCGGGGATCACGGGAACGTCGATGAACGTGGCGAGGTAGTCGCCGGAGAAGGCCAGCGCCAGCCCGGCGGCGCTGGTCACGCCCGCAGCCAGCATGCAGAACCCCACCAGGAAGGAGACGAGCGGTCGTCCGAAGGCTCGCTCGGCGAACACCGCCGCTCCGCCGGCACGCGGATACTTCGTCACCAGCTCGGCATAGGAGCCCGCGGTGAGCAACGCCAGTAGCATCGCGACCGTCAACGGCGCCCACAACACCCCGCCGACCTCGCCGGCCAACTCCCCCATCAGCGCGTAGACGCCGGCACCGAGCACGTCGCCGAGGATGAACAGGAACAGCAGCGGACCAGTGATCTTGCGCGCCAGCTTGGTCGGCGCGACGCTCGCCGCCGCGGTGTCAGACGACATGAATCGGCTCCCCCTTGTCGGTGATGCACCCCCTGACGGGCGTAGAGCCATGTACCCCGAACCGCGACATCGACACCACGACTCGGCCGAGGCGGCTGCCCAGGCAGTACAGCGCCGCATCGGCGAACTCCCAGCGCGGACCGCCGAAAGTCACCTGGGCGACCGCCGCGACCGACAGAATGGCCCGATGCGTTTCGGAAACTTCATGGCCCCGTTCCATCCCGTCGGACAGAACCCCACCCTCGCCCTGGAACGGGACCTCGACCTCATCGTGGCCATGGACCGCCTCGGCTTCCACGAAGCCTGGGTGGGTGAGCACCACTCGGCCGGCTTCGAGATCATCGCCTCCCCCGAGGTGTTCATCGGCGTCGCGGCCGAGCGCACGAGGCACATCAAGCTCGGTACCGGTGTCAGCTCGCTGCCCTACCACCACCCGCTGTTGCTCGCCGACCGCATGGTGCTTCTCGACCATCTGACCAGGGGCCGGGTGATGCTGGGTTGCGGACCCGGTCAGCTCACCTCGGATGCGCACATGCTCGGGATTCCTGCCGACGAGCAGCGGCCCCGGATGGAGCAGTGCCTGGACGCGATCATGCGACTGCTGCGGGGCGAGACCGTCACGATGCACACCGACGGCTTCACACTGCAGGATGCGCGCCTGCAACTGACGCCGTACAGCGAACCGTGTTTCGACGTGGCCGTTGCGGCGTCCTTCTCCCCCACCGGTCCACGCGGGGCCGGCCGGCACGGCGTCGGCATGCTCTCGATCGCGGCCACCGCCAAGCAGGGCATGGATCTGCTGGCCCAGCATTGGAGCACGTGGGAAGAGGTCGCGCGGGAGCACGGGCATGTGGCGGACCGGTCGAAGTGGCGGCTGGTCGGTCCCATGCACCTCGCCGAGACGCGCGAGCAGGCCGAGCGCGACGTCGAGTACGGCATCGCCGCGTTCTCGCAGTACTTCTCGCACATTCTGCCGGCAGGCCCGGTGCAGGGTGACACGCCCGCCGAGATCATCGCGAACAATCACGCGACCGGTTTCGCGGTGATCGGCACACCGGAGGATGCGATCGCCAAGATCGAGGAACTGGTCGAGGCGAGCAACGGCGGCTTCGGTGCGTTCCTGCTTTTCGACCACGACTGGGCGCCTCCCGCGGCGAAGCTGCACAGCTATGAACTGTTCGCGCAGTACGTGATCCCGCACTTCACCGGGCAGCTCGCCGCACCCGCCGCGTCCCGCGACTGGGTCACCGGCAGCGGCCGCACGTTCGTCGACCAGGCCGCCCACGCGATCGGCAAGGCGATCGAGGATCATGCCGCCGAACAGCAGGCCAGGCATTCTGCGGTGAATTGAACTGCCACCACACAACCGATGACTTCACCGTCCCGCGATCTGACCGGCACGCTGCATGAGTGCATGGACCGGTGGAGTCTCAGGCTCGACGGGCCGGTACGCGAAGGCACGGAATCTCTGGTGGCACCGGTCCGCACCGACGGCGATCTTCCCGCCGTGCTGAAGGTCAGGGCGCCGGACGCCCCGAGCGAGCACGAGCATCTCGTGCTGCGCCGCTGGGCGGGGCACGCAGCGGTGCGGCTGCTGCGCGCCGACCCTCCTCGGCGGGCCGTGCTACTGGAGAGGCTGCAACCACAGGCATTGACAGGTCGACCGGACACCGAGGCCTGTGAGGTCGTCGCTGGACTCTACGCTCGCCTGCACGTGCCGCCGATGCCGCAGTTGCCGTCGCTGCGCGCGCGGGTGGCGCAGTGGATCGAGGTCGCGGGCGGGTTGCCGCGCAGCGCCCCTATTCCGCACCGCCTGGTGGAGCAGGCCACCGTCCTGGGTCGCGAATTGACCGTCGAGACAGACGATTCGGTGGTCCTGCACGGAGATCTGTATTCCGGCAACATTCTCGCCTCCGATCGCGAGCCCTGGCTGGCGATCTCGCCGCAGCCGCTGAACGGGGACCCCCACTACGAGTTGGCCCCGATGCTGTGGCACCGGTGGGACGAGCTGGCTCAGGATGCCCGGGACGGCGTGCGTCGCCGCTTCTACACCCTCGTCGAGGCTGCGGGGCTCGATGAGGACCGCGCCAGGGCCTGGACGCTGATCCGCGTGGTGTGCACCGTCACCCGTGCGCTGATGGGACACCGGCATCAAGCCGCGGATTTCACGACCAGGTATGTGGCGGTCGCCAAGGCGATTCAGGATTGACACCACCGACCGGAAAGATACTCGGACGCCGACCCGTCCCACCTTCTTCACGTTGTTACAGCCGTGAACGATGCGTCACAGCGGAGCGAAGCAGGCGTTGGCGTCTTCCCGCGGAATCGACGCGTCTTGGCTGGAGAACGTCCCGACCACCCCGGCGCCGGTCACCTGCACGCTGTCGGCGTGAATGCCCAGCGGGTAGTTGTCGTTGAGTTTCCTCGTCAGGTCGTCAAGCGCGCCCTGCACCACGTCCTTGGGGAACGGTCCGTCGACCGCGACCACCTCGAGGTTCAGGTCACCTTCTGTGACAACGGGTTTGGCGGTCACCATGGTGGCGCCCGCATCCAGGACGAGGGTCCCGGCGGCCGGGTCGGTGCGGACCCCGGTGATCAACTCACCCACCGCGGGCAGGTTCGCCACCGCGGTGTCCCTGATGCCGTCGGAGCGCCACGTCAGGGTCGCCGACAGGGAGCCGATCGTGCCTTTGGAGTCTGCGGAGTCCTGCAACCGCACGTCTTCGAGGGTGACGTCGGCGGTCATGCCGTCAGCGGACTGCACGCGGTCCCCCGCGGTGTGCACGGAGATGTTGGTGTAGCGCCCGGTGAGGTGCTGCCACAGGAACGGCGGATTCACCCCGTAGGAGATCCTCGCGCCGTCCTCCACCACGCATTCGGCGATGCCGACGAGCACGTCGTCCGCGCGGTGCCGCGCATACAGTTCGGCGCCGGCGAGGCCGCCTGCGAGCGCCGCCACCACGATGACGCCGAGCAGCAGCCCGCTGCGACGGGTGACCCCGGTGCGACGCCGCGGAGCGGGCTCGCCGGCATGTGGTGGCGTCGATTGCGGCGGCACCGGCCGGTCCGGCGGGGGCGCCGCCGGTCGCCGCATCCGCTCGGTGGGCGCGGTGTCGCGCATCGGCGGTCGCAGACGTTCCGTGCGCGCGTCGGGCGCACCGGGACGAGGCAGCCGCCGGGTCACCGGATCAGTCCCCGGGTGGGCCCGACCCCGCCGGTCGGGTGGCCGGGGAGGTTGCGGCGGCGTCGTCACCGGCGCAATTCTGCCGCACGACGCTACGTTGACCGCATGGATTCCGGACCGCCCCCGTTGATCAGCTCGGCGCCGCGACCGCATCCCGCGCGGTTGGACGCCGCCACCTATCCCGTCCACGGCGAGGCGGCGGCCCGGTTCGGTGACATGGACGCCAACGGGCACCTGAACAACGTGGCGCTGGAATCGCTGCACGAGAACACCAGGGCGACGTTCAACCGATGTGTCTACCCCGGGGCCTACGACCTGGCCACCCGGGCGCACCGCCTCGTGACGTCGACGATCGTCGTGCACTACCTGCGCGAGGCGCCGTGGCCGGCGGTGCTGCAGACCGCGATCGGCGTCGGGCATATCGGCCGCACCTCGTTCGTGGCGTCGAGCGCGCTGTTCCTCGACGGCGCCTGCATCAGCCTCTGCGACACGGTGCTGGTGCTGCTCGACGACACCGGCCCGACACCGATCCCGGATGACGTGCGTGCCGGCCTGGAGGCGTCACGGCTTGCAGCCAGCAGGTAGCGAGATCGACCGCCAACCACAATGACACCGGCCTACCTGCCGGGCAGAGTGGACTGCGCCAGCTTCGCCAGCCGAGGGAGACCACCGTGCCGACGTCCATCATCCCCAGCACCCACACCGCCTCCCTGCACGACGGTGAGATCGTCGAGGAGTCCGAGCTGGGCTCCATGCGCCGTGTCACCGCCGACAATCTGCCAATTCTGAACGGGCTGTCGATCAAGCGGGTGCTGCTCAACCCCGGGGCGATGCGCACCCCGCACTGGCACGCCAACGCCGACGAACTCACCTACTGCGTCTCGGGCACGGCGCTGGTGTCGATCCTCGACGACCACAGTCGCTTCGCGACCTTCGTCGTGACCGCCGGTCAGATGTTCCATGCCACATCGGGGTCGCTGCACCACATCGAGAACATCGGCGAGGACGTCGCCGAGTTCATCATCGCCTTCCGCCACGAACGGCCCGAAGATTTCGGCTTCGGCGCCACCCTCGGAGCCTTCTCCGACGCCGTGCTCGGCAACACCTACGACCTGCCTGCCTCCGACATGGCCAGGATCCGGCGCGACACCACCGATCACAAACTCGCCGCGCGCATCGGCGCACCCGACGTGCCCGCCTGCGCGTACTTCAGCGATCCGCACAAGTTCGACATCGAAGCGCAGACCCCGGGCCTGAACTACGTGACGGGAAACGCGCGGTTCGCACGGGACCAGTTCTGGCCGGCACTGAAGAACATGTCGATGTACTCGCTGCGGGTGGCCGAGGACGGGATGCGGGAACCGCACTGGCATCCGGTCACCGCCGAGATGGGTTACGTCAGGCACGGCAACGCCCGTATGACGGTGATGAATCCCGATGGCACACTGGACACTTGGACAATGGGTGCCGGCGACATGTACTTCATCCCACGCGCCTATCCGCACCACATCGAAAACACCGGCCCCGACCAATGGCACTTCCTGATCTTCTTCGATCAGCCGTTCCCGGCCGACATCGGTTACCGCGCATCGGCAAGCGCCTATTCCCGCGAAGTGCTGGCGGCGGCGTTCAACACACACCTCGACGACCTGCCGCGGTTCCCGTTCACCCCCGCCGATCCACTGATCGTGGGCCGCAGCAACCCCGTCGACTGACCGGACACACCGCAGCGTGAGGATGTCTGGGCGTGCCGACGGCCGGCATCTGTGTCACCATACGAACCGTGGGGTTGTCAGATCGTCTCAGTGGTATCGGACGTTCCGCACTCGCCGCGGGGGTCTGCTCATTCGTCACGCTTGTCCTTGCGCCGCAAGCCTTTGCCCAGCCCGCACCGCCCGCGCCGCCTGCTCTGCCGCCGCCTGGATGCCCGGACGTCGAGGTCGTCTTCGCCCGCGGCACCACCGAGGCGCCGGGCCTCGGCGTCATGGGCCAGGCGTTCGTCGACGACCTTGCGGCCCGGGTCGGTGACAAATCGGTCGGGGTGTACGCAGTCGACTATCCGGCCAGTCCTGACTTCCCCACCGCCATCGAGGGCATCACCGACGCCAGCACCCACGTGCAACGGGTGGCGATGGACTGCCCCGACACCAAACTGGTGCTCGCCGGTTACTCGCAGGGTGCGGCGGTGATGGGTTTTGTGACAACGGAATTGATTCCCGATGGCGTCTCGGTGTCGGAGGTTCCGGAGCCGATGCCGCCTGACATCGCCGACCACGTCGCGGCGGTCGCGCTGCTGGGGGCGCCGTCGGAACGGTTCATGGACGCGATCCAGCAGCCGCCGGTGACGATCGGCACGCTGTACGAACCCAAGACCATCGAACTGTGTGTGCCGAACGATTTCGTGTGCTCGACGGGCAACGACATCGGCGCGCATGCCCGCTACATCTCGGACGGTCTGGTGGTGCAGGCCGCCGATTTCGCCGCGAGCAAGCTGGCCGTTGCACAGGCAGAGACCGCGACGTCCGGAAACTGAGACCGTTCGGCCGGCCGTCGGTAAAACTGGGGCCATGACCGAATCCGTTGCCGCCCGCGTCGCGGTGTATCTCGACTTCGACAACATCGTCATCTCGCGGTACGACCAGGTCAACGGCCGCAACTCGTTTCAGAAGGACAAGGCCAAACCGCCCGCCGACGGGCCGGACAGGCTGGCTCGCGCGACCGTCGACGTCGGCGCCCTCATCGACTTCGCCTCGTCTTTCGGGACGCTGGTGCTCACGCGCGCCTACGCCGACTGGTCGGCCGACATCAACGCCGGCTACCGCGGCCAACTGGTCGGTCGCGCGGTCGACCTCGTCCAGTTGTTCCCGGCGGCGGCCTACGGGAAGAACGGTGCCGACATCCGGCTGGCCGTCGACGCGGTCGAGGACATGTTCCGCCTGCCCGACCTGACCCATGTCGTCATCGTCGCCGGCGACTCCGATTACATCGCGCTCGCCCAGCGGTGTAAACGCCTGGGCCGCTATGTCGTCGGCATCGGGGTTGCCGGCTCGTCGAGCCGCATGCTGGCCGCGGCATGCGACGAGTTCGTCACCTACGATGCGCTGCCCGGCATACCGACGCCCGAGCCGGCGGCAGTCGAAACGACGCCGGCACGGCGGCGACGGTCCGGAACTGCTAAGACCTCCGAGGAGCCTGAGACGCCGGATCCGCAGGCGGCGGCCACCGGGCTGCTGACCCGCGCGCTGCGGATCGGGCTGGAGAAGGACGATGTCGAGTGGCTGCACAACTCGGCGGTCAAAGCGCAGATGAAGCGCATGGACCCCTCGTTCAGTGAGAAGTCGCTGGGCTACCGCTCGTTCAGCGACTTCCTGCGTTCGAGATCCGACGTCGTGGAACTGGACGAGAGTTCGACGACCAGGATGGTGCGACTGGCCGAGCCCCAGGCCCAGAACCCTGCGGCCCAGAACTAAAGAAAGCCGGACCTGAGACTCGGTGTCTCAGGTCCGGCTCTTCGTCCGGTGGAGCTGCCGGGAATTGAACCCGTTTCGGCCCCCTGGTCAGAGGGTCGAAAACGCTCTGAGCTGCCAAAACGGATTACGCCACATCACGGGATTTATCTGTAACTGTGGGCAGATTGTGGGCAAAATGTGGGCAGGCGTGAAGTGCCGGGAGGGCAGGTCGTCGCTCTCGCGCGAGTGATGAGCGGTCGTGGCGACGCCTTGGCCCGTATCGGTGAACTTTGACCCTCCCGGCAAAGAATTTCAGGTCCTGACGATGGCCTCGTAATGGTGCAATCGCCCGCGAAATAGGTGCCGCTCCACCTTGCCTTCTAGGGATAGCATCGAGTGCCCGCCATAGGCGAAGAGGATCTGATTAGCTCCCGATGTACTGGGCACCTGAGAGGCCGCATTGAGCGGGATTTCGTAGTCAAACGGCTTGAGGATCAATTGATAGCGGGTGTTGGTAATTGACCCGCCAGCAACCAACACGTCTGCCGATGACATCGGAACCACAACGGCCGGAACCGTACCGTTGAAGGTCTCAGTAACCGGATGATCTGCGCCGACGCTGGTCCGACAGATCACCCCGACGCGATCATAAAAAATCACGTCACTGCGCCTTGATCCGGTAGCGATTGAGCACAAGACGCTCTGTCAGGGTCCACCCTTGAAATCCGTTGCGAATGGATACTGTGCCGATAGTGGTGCCCAACTGTTCAGGATTGGCGGTCAGTCGTGCGGCAGCAGTTGTGATGACCGATGCAATTTCGTCGTTAGGAACCCCGTCGCTGAAACCGCCGTCACGGGTGTATGCGCGGGCCATTAAGGTGATCGCTTCGGCGTGGGCCTCGGCCAGGGCGACCGACCTCGTATCGTCACCCTGGCCGAGAAAATCAGCGACCAATTGGCCGGTTACCGCAGCCATCGTTAGATGGTGATTCCGGTCAGTTTAATGACGGCCTCGGGATTGAGCGGTTTTGCGTCATATCGGCACACAACGCGAATCGCCATTTGGTTGCGTCCAGCAGAGTGGTGTACGAGTCGGACCTGATCAGCGGTACCGGCGTGTCGTAGCCGACTGATTGAGGGTCATCGCGTGATTCTTCGAGAGACCGACCAAAGTCACTCGAGCAAAGGAAT